>JAODMM010000086.1 GCA_025465015.1 Cryobacterium sp.
CGGGGAAGACGTCGATGAGGACGACGACGCGGGACCGAGCATCATCGCTGCGCAGTTCGGCCGGACCAGACGCCTCCCGAAGCCCGTGGTGCTGGTGGCCGCTGGCGCACTCCTCGGTGTGCTGTCCACCCTAGGGGTGCAGGTTCTCCGGGGGCAGCCGAGCCAGTCGGATGCCACGGGCGAGGGGGCCCAGCTGCTGGCCGAATTCCACGAGACCAATCCCCAAGTCCCGCCGGGGGCCGGTGTCGGAGCCAAGACGTTCCGCGTCTATGAGGAGATCCCGGCCGAAGACGAGGACGTCGTCCCGTACCTCGGCCCGGACTATGAGCCCTCGTCCATCCGACTCGTCTCCACGCTCGAACCCGTCGAGGCCGGCTTCGGCGTGTACGTCGCTCGGCGAGGGGCGAGCCTCTACTGCATCATCGTGCAGGACGACGACCACACCGGAACCTCCGCATGCGCCACCCCCGACCTCATCTCCCGGCAGGGACTGCGAGTCAGCGCAGTGATCCTCCCCCGTTATCCGATCACGAGCGGAGTCGCACCGGGTTCCCTCTTCGATCTGACGGTCACCTGGTCACCGGACGGGACCGTCGACTCGCAGTCGGTTCCGCACGGCGACCCCTCGATCACGCAGGGGGCCGTGCCGTCTCCTTCGTCGACACTCGCGCCCTACACGGAGGATCCACACCCGGAAAAACCTCATGGTGCAGTGAAATGACCCGAGCTGACCGGGGTGACCTGTCGGAGGGACGACTCCCTACCAGACGACCGCTGAGGCGTCGGCGTAAAGCCCGCTCGGAAGGCTGGCTTTTACAAGGGGGAGCGCACGGCGGATCGCCTGATTGATCCGGTCACGGAGAGCGTCATCGCTGACCCGGTAGTCGGTGAACTCGGACGCCTTCGCGTAGACACCGAGAGGCAGCGTGAGCGCCTGGAAGAAGCTGAACAGCGGACGAAACTGGTGCTCCAGAATCAACGCGTGTCGGTCACTCCCCCCGGTGGCCGCGAGAAGCACCGGCTTGTCGATCAGCGCGTACTGCTCGACGAAATCGAACACGTGCTTGAACAGCCCGGTGAACGAGGCACGGTACACGGGGGATGCGACGATCAGGAGATCGGCATTCTCGATTCGTCGCAGTTCCGCCTCGGCTTCCGTCGACAGCTCTGAACGGTCGAGAGCGCCGGCGAACTCACGGCCCACCTGACTCAACTCGATCAGGTGCACATCGATCGGGAGTTCCAGAGCGAGCGCGTCGATGATCTCCTGCACGAGGACCGTGGTCTTCGACGGTGCATGCAAGCTGCCGGAGACGGCGACCACGTTCAAGGTGTACGACATACGTCGACGCTACGTCCGGTGGACGGATGCCGCCACTTGCGACGACACACGACGTAAGACTTCCCTGCGACCGGCCAACTGCGTGGCTGACTCACCAGAAATAACCGCTGGGTCAGCCACGCAGACCAGTCAGTTGAGCTCGTTCGGGTGCGACCCCACCCGCCCGTCGCGCTCGAGGTCGCTGATCGCGGCCACCTGGGCCTCGCTCAGCTCGAAGCCGAAGACCTCGAAGTTCTCCTGCATCCGCTCTCGTCGGTTCGACTTCGGGAAGACGATGTTTCCCAGCTGGAGGTGCCAGCGGATCACCACCTGCGCCGGTGTCACGCCATGCTCGGCAGCGGCGTTCGCTACCGCGGGCTCGTCGAACAACGGGTATTTGCCCTGGCCGAGCGGGCCCCAGGACTCGATCGCAATGCCCTGCTCGCGGCAGTATTCCGTCACCTCACGCTGCTGCAGCGCCGGGTGGAGTTCGATCTGGTTGACCACGGGAACCACGTCGGTCTCATCGAGGAGCCGTTCAAGGTGGGGTACCAGGAAGTTCGACACGCCGATCGAGCGGGCACGGCCGGTCTCGCGGATCTTCTCCAGCGCCTTCCACGATTCGACATAGCGGTCATTCTTCGGCGTGGGCCAATGTATGAGGTAGAGGTCGACGTAGTCGAGACCGAGCTTGTCGAGGCTCTCATCGAACGCGTCGAAGGCCGACTGGGTGCCCTGGCGCGTGTTCCACAGCTTCGTGGTGATGAACAGTTCTGAGCGGTCGATACCCGATGCCCCCAGCGCGGCACCGACGCCGGCCTCGTTCCCGTAAATGGCGGCGGTGTCGATGTGGCGGTAGCCGACTTCGAGCGCGTCCGCGACGATGCGGGTGGTTTCGGCGGGTTCGACCATGAACACGCCGAAGCCGAGCTGCGGGATGGTGTGACCATCGTTGAGAGTGAGGTTGGGAACAATGTTTGTCATGCCTCAAGCCTAGACAGGCCTCAGGCTCGCCGCTGGTGCCGCCACGTGCACCAAGCGGGGCCATACCGCATACGATGGAAGGCTCATGATTCCCGCCGCCATTATCTTCCCTCCTGAGCTGCCGGTCAGCCAGAGACGGGACGACATCGCGCGCGCCATCCGCGAGAACCAGGTGGTCATCGTGGCTGGGGCGACGGGCTCGGGCAAGACCACCCAGCTGCCGAAAATCTGTCTGGAACTCGGTCGGGAGAGCATCGGTCACACCCAGCCCAGGCGGCTGGCCGCTCGCACCATCGCCGAGCGTATCGCCGAGGAGCTCGGCCAAGAGGTGGGTCAGGTCGTCGGTTACCAGGTGCGTTTCACCGACCGCGTCAGTGCCGATACCCGCATCAAGCTGATGACCGACGGCATCCTGCTGAACGAGATGCACCGCGACCGGCTGCTCCGCAAATACGACACCATCATCATCGATGAGGCCCACGAACGCAGCCTCAACATCGACTTCCTGCTCGGCTACCTCAAGCAGCTTCTTCCCCAACGCCCCGACCTGAAGCTCATCATCACGTCGGCGACCATCGATCCCCAAAGCTTCGCCGAGCACTTCGCCACCACCGATGGCACCGCCGCTCCCATCATCGAGGTGTCAGGTCGCACCTACCCGGTTGAGATCCGCTACCGACCGCTGGTCGCCGAGGCGCTCAGCGCAGCCGACGCCGAATCAGGTATCGACGAGCCAGATGACACCGCGGCATCCGTCGACCGCGACTACATCGAAGGCATCAGTTCCGCTCTCGACGAGTTGGAGCGCGAGTCCAACGGGGACGTTCTGGTGTTCCTCTCCGGAGAGACCGAGATCCGGGACGCGGCCGACGCCCTTCGCGGGAAGTTCGCGACATCCTCCCAAATCGGACCAACCGAAGTGCTGCCTCTCTACGGCCGCCTGTCCTCGGCTGAGCAGCACCGGGTGTTTCAGCCGTCGACCGTCGCCGGAGTGCGGCGTCGGGTGGTGCTGGCAACGAACGTCGCCGAGACAAGCCTCACCGTGCCGGGCATCAAGTACGTCATCGACGCCGGCACGGCACGCATCAGCCGGTACAGCGTGCGCTCGAAGGTGCAGCGACTGCCAATCGAGGCCATCTCACAGGCCTCCGCTAACCAGCGCTCCGGGCGCTCCGGCCGCACCAGCGCCGGAATCGCCATCCGGCTGTACTCGGAGGAAGATTTCACCCGCCGTCCCGAGTTCACCGAGCCTGAGGTTCTGCGTACCAACCTTGCCGCCGTCATCCTGCAGATGATCTCCCTCGGTCTCGGCGACATCGCCGCGTTCCCCTTCCTCACCCCACCCGATTCCCGTGGCATCAAGGACGGGCTGGACCTCCTCTTCGAACTCGGTGCCATCGACAATCGCAAGGAGACAACCGGCGGCGACCTCGCACTCACCCGCGTCGGTCATCAGTTGGCCCAGCTGCCGATTGACCCGCGCTTCGCCCGGATGGTTGTCGAGTCGAAGACGCAGGGAACCAGCCGAGAGGTGATGGCGATCGTCGCCGGCCTGACCATTCAGGACCCCCGGGAGCGCCCCCTCGAACACCGCACGCAGGCCGACGAGAAGCACGCCAGATTCGCCGATCCCACCAGCGACTTCCTGAGCCTTCTGAATCTCTGGAACCACCTCGAACAGCAGCAGAAGGAGCTCGGTTCCAGCGCTTTTCGCCGTATGTGCAGGGCAGAGTTCCTCAACTACCTGCGGGTACGCGAGTGGCAGGATGTCTACCGCCAGCTTCGCCAGCTCGCCAAACCGCTCGGCCTCCACATCGGCGACCCAGCAGTGAACCCCGACGGGATCCACCGGTCGCTCCTGGCCGGCCTCCTCTCCCACATCGGGCTCAAGGACACCGCAAAACGGGACTACATCGGCGCCCGACAACAGCGCTTCGTGCTGTTCCCCGGTTCGGCGCTGGTCAAGAAGCAGCCGAACGCTGTGATGAGCGCCGAACTCGTCGAGACCAGCCGATTATTCGCCCGGATGAACGCCGCCGTCGACCCTGCCTGGGCGGAGCCCTTGGCGGGCGATCTGTGCAAACGCAGCTACTCCGAGCCGCATTGGGAGAAGAAGCAGGGCGCCGTCGTCGCGTGGGAACGAGTCACCCTGTACGGCGTGCCCATCATCCCCCGACGACGGATCCAGTTCGCGCGTGTCGACCCCGAATACGCGCGGGACCTGTTCATCCGACACGCTCTCGTGCAGGGCGAATGGGACCTTGACCGGGTCGACCGGCGCATCACGGAGTTCGACCGGGCCAACCGCGAACTGCGGGCCGAGCTGGCCTCGATAGAAGAGCGCACGAGGCGCCGCGACATCCTGTTCGATGACGAGGCTATCTTCGAGTTCTACCAGAGGCGCATCCCGTCCGACGTGTCATCCACCCGCACCTTCGAGACGTGGTGGCGGAAAGCCCGGGCCGAGACGCCCGACCTTCTGACCATGACCGCCCAAGCGCTCGTGCCCGACGACGCTCCGGAGGTCGACGAGTCGCTGTTCCCGCCCACCTGGCAGCAGGGCGACCAGCGTTTCGCGGTGAGCTACCGTTTCGAGCCCGGCGCGGAGGATGACGGCGTCACCGTGCAGGTGCCCCTCGCGCTCCTTGCGCGTCTGTCGCCTGCCGGTTTCGACAGGCAGGTGCCTGGGCTCCGCGTCGAACTGGTCACCGCGCTGATTAAGTCGCTGCCGAAAGCCATCCGCCGGAACGTGGTCCCCGCAGCCGACTGGGCGACCAGGCTCCTGGCCGAGCTCCCCGACGAACCCGAACACGAACACGAGGAGCCCTTCACTCACACGCTCGCTGCACTCATCCAGCGGCTCACCCACGTCCACGTCAACGCCGCCGACTTCGAACTGGGGCGGGTACCCGCCCACCTGCGGATCACTTTCCGCGTTGTGGATGAGCGCGGCCGGCCTGTCGCCGAGGGCAAGGACCTGGGCGAGCTTCAGAAACGACTGAGCAGCCGCGTCCGCGCAAGCGTCGCCGCGGCATCCGTCGCTGCCACACCCAACCCAATAGAACGTACGGGCTTGACGACGTGGGATTTCCCGGAACTGCCCCGATTCATCGACACCGTGCAAACAGCCTCCGAGCAGGCCGGAAAGCCCCAGACCCGAGCTACCCATTCGGGCGCCGCGCCAGCGGGAAACGTGATCCGCGCCTACCCAACCCTCATGGACGAGGGCCATAGTGTGGCGATCCGGTTGATGAGCACCGAGGCGGAGCAGGCCCGAACGCTGCCGGGCGGAGTGCGCCGCCTGCTGCTCCTAGCCACGCCCTCGCCGGTCGCCTACGTTCAGCAGCATCTCACCGCTGCGGAGAAGTTGAGTCTTGCCACCAGCCCGTACCGCAGCACGCAGGCGCTCTTCGATGACTGCCTCGCCGCCTGCGTCGACGACGTCCTGTACCGGGTACGACCAGACGGGCTGGTATTCATGCGAAGCGAGTTCGAGTCGATCCGCGACCGCGTCGCCGGCGTGGTCATGGACTCCATGTTCGAGACCGTAGGTCTCCTTGCCCGTATTCTCGCCGCCTCCCGCGCCTCGGACAAGGCGCTC
>JAODMM010000095.1 GCA_025465015.1 Cryobacterium sp.
CAACCAGCGATAGCACTTCTCGAGCTTACCGGAGCGCGACGACTGAGTTAGGGGAGCTGCTCACGTGCGGGTTTGGGTCGCCTCGGGAGCTTTCGCCCGCACTCCCCCGCGTCTCAGCTGCGGTATCCGGACGACCATTCCCAGGCAGGCAGAGATGCCCACCTCGACGGCGGCGAGCACCCCGACGAGCACGGGGTCCGGGCCCACGTCCGCAAGGCGACCCGGGCCGATCGCCCCGGCCGACCACCAGGCGAGGACCCCCAGTATCAAGCCCGCGAGAAGCCCTATGCCGACGCCGGTGGCGATGTTCTGCGGCAGGGGACGTTCCGGGTCGCCCGCCCGGTGCATCCGCTGTTTGATGACCACAGCACAGGTGAACCCGGCGAGCACCGGAAGCACGATCCCCAGGAAACCGAATGAAAGGGTTCCCTGCGGCAACGCCCCGAGGATCGGAAGGCCGGGGAGGGGGCCGAGTGCTGTACCGACTGGGGAAACGCTTGTGCCCACGCCCACGGCTATCCCGGGCCCCACGAACCAGGCCGCAGCCCAGATGACCAAATTCGGTATGAGGGCAAGCTGGGCGAGGGTGATGGAGATACCGCCGGGCACGTCGGCCTGCAAACTCTCGTATAAGGCGATGATTGTGGCGAAATTGCCGAGGATCAGCACGGCTACGGTGACCGCCGAGACGAGGAGAACCGCGGCCACCACGGCACTTCCTCCGCGGAGTGCGCCTGCAAAAATCAAGCGGAACCGGCTGGGAACGCCGAGGTATCGGGCGTGCAGAAGGCGTCGGAGCCGGTTGGTTTCCTGGCTCCCTGCTTCGCGGCGCCCGGCTCGGCCTCGCTCCGCTCCAATCAGCACCCCTGCCGCGTAGATCGCCGTGGGAAGGAGTATCCCCTGGCTCGTTGCGGGCTGCACGGTCCCCGTGCTGGCCGATAGGGTCAGCGCGGCTGCGAGGATCCCGTAGGTGAGAATCGCTGAAAACACACCGACATGACGGTGCGGTGTCTCCGCTGCCCGCATGCCGGTCCGGACACCGAAAAGGGCGCCCATCACAGCAAAACCGAGCAAGGCGATGCTGAGGGTGAAGGGCCCGGCGGGTGCGGGCAGACCGAGTGCGGTCACTGCAGCCGGGTCAAGCTGCACGGTGAGGTCGACCCCGTTACCCAGCAACCAGACGTCGACTGCAGCGCGCCAGAAGACGAACCAGTCCACTGCGAGTTCGAAGTGGGTAGCCCAGAGAATCGTAAGCGGCACCAGAGCGATACCGACTCCGATGGCGACGACAATGAGCGCCTCGAGCGCGGCGAGCATGGCGGTCGTTGAGCGGTTCATCGGCCTCTGAGCCTACCCGCCGAATCCGAGATTGTCGGGAGGCGGCACCGGGGTCACCCACCTCGGAGCCGCGGTGCCGGGAGCGGCAACTCGTCGGTTCATGACCCCGAGTGAGCGAACAAGAAAGGCCCGCCGGGATTCCGACGGGCCCTTCTCGATGGATGCTCCTACAACGCCGCGAGTACCTCACGCAGCAGCGTGGCGGTCTCGCTCGGCGTCTTGCCGACCTTCACTCCGGCAGCTTCGAGGGCTTCCTTTTTCGCCTGTGCGGTTCCTGCCGAACCAGACACGATCGCGCCCGCGTGGCCCATCGTCTTGCCTTCCGGGGCGGTGAAACCCGCGACGTATCCCACGACCGGCTTGGTGACGTGGGCCTTGATGAAGTCGGCCGCACGCTCCTCGGCGTCGCCGCCGATCTCGCCGATCATGACGATCGCCTTGGTCTCCGGGTCCGCCTCGAACGCGGCGAGCGCGTCGATGTGGGTGGTGCCGATGATCGGGTCACCGCCGATCCCGATGGCGGTGGAGAAGCCGAGGTCACGCAGTTCATACATCATCTGGTAGGTCAGGGTTCCCGACTTCGAGACCAGACCGACCGGCCCCTTGCCTGTGATGTTGGCGGGGGTGATGCCGACGAGTGCCTCGCCGGGGGTGATGATTCCGGGGCAGTTCGGCCCGATGATGCGCGTCTTGTTGCCCTTCGCCTGGGCGTACGCCCAGAACTCGGCGGAGTCCTGAACGGGGACACCCTCGGTGATGATCACGAGCAGCGGGATCTCGGCATCGATCGCCTCGATCACTGCGTCCTTGGTGAAGGCCGGGGGAACGAACGCGATCGAGACATCCGCTCCGGTCTCCTGCATAGCCTCGGCGACGGTCTTGAACACCGGGAGCTCAATGTCGCCATGAACGACGGTGGTCCCCGCCTTGCGGGCGTTGACGCCGCCGACGACCTGCGTACCGGCCTTCAGCATGAGGGCCGTGTGCTTCGTGCCTTCACCGCCGGTGATTCCCTGGACGATGACCTTGGAGTCCTTGTTGAGGAAGATTGACATGCGTTTTCCTTATTCCTTGATCTCGGGTCAGCGCGCGGCGTGGGCGAGTTCGGCAGCCTTGTCGGCGCCTTCGTCCATGGTCGCGGCCAGGGTTACCAGCGGGTGATTGGCCTCCGTGAGGATGCGGCGCCCCTCCTCGACGTTGTTGCCGTCCAGGCGTACAACGAGAGGCTTGTTGGCGGAGCTGCCGAGCTCCGCCAGTGCACCGACGATGCCCTTGGCCACTGCGTCGCAGGCCGTGATTCCGCCGAACACGTTGACGAAGACGGATTTAACCTGCGGGTCTCCGAGGATGACGTCCAGGCCCGCCGCCATGACCTCAGCGGATGCTCCGCCTCCAATGTCGAGGAAGTTAGCCGGCTTCACGCCGCCGTGGTTCTCTCCCGCATAGGCGACCACGTCGAGTGTGGACATGACCAGTCCTGCCCCATTACCGATGATGCCGACTTCACCGTCGAGTTTCACATAGTTAAGGTCGTTCTCCTTGGCTTTGGCCTCGAGAGGGTCCGCCTCGGTCTTGTCTTCGAGCGCCGAGTGACGGGGGTGCCGGAATGCGGCGTTCTCATCGAGGGTCACCTTGCCGTCGAGGGCGATGATCTCGCCCTCCTCCGTGAGAACGAGCGGGTTGACCTCGACGAGGGTGGCGTCTTCGCTCTTGTAGACCTGGTACAGCTTCACGAACACCGCGGCGACTTTGTTGACAAGGTCGGCTGGGAAGTTCGCGGCAACCGCGATCTCCCGCGCCTTGGCCTCGTCGATCCCAGCGACCGGGTCGATGTCGATGCGGGCGAGCGCCTCGGGCTTCTCGACGGCGAGCTGCTCTATGTCCATGCCACCCTCGACGCTGGTCAGGGAGAGGTAGGAGCGATTGGCCCGGTCCAGCAGCACGGAGAAGTAGAACTCCTGAGCGATGCGCGCGCCACCGGCGACCATGACTCGGTGAACGGTATGACCCTTGATGTCGAGCCCCAGGATGGCGCGGCCCGCGGCCTCGGCCTCATCGGGGTTCTTGGCGACCTTGACGCCACCGGCCTTTCCGCGGCCTCCGACTTTGACCTGCGCCTTGACGACGGTCACCCCGCCCAGCTTCTCTGCTGCGGCCCGAACCTCCTCGGGTGTGTCGGCGACGATTCCCGGCAGAACCGGAACTCCGTAGCGTTCAAACATGTCTCTGGCCTGGTATTCGTAAAGATCCACGCTGCTAATCCAATCCGCGTCTGAAGCGTTCGTGCATGCTGAGGGGTGAGGGCACAGTGCGCGGTGTCGAATTAGCTCGACATCAAGACATACCGGCCGTTAAGCACTCTACCGTCTGTGCGCCGCGAGCAGTACCGGGCGCGGCCCCTCCCGGCCCCCTGGTCCCGGGTTCCGAACACCGGCGCCTGGTACTCGGCCATCCCTTCTCCCGGCTCGATAGCGGGAAGAACCCTGACTTTCCCGACAGGGCGGAGCTTCCCCTCCGCCACGGTTGGAGACGCTGAGGCGAGTCAGAGTCCCGAAACGTCGTCGTCGTCGAGAAGTACGGCGCGGTCCTCGGCGTGGATGTCGGGTTCCTCATCGTCAAGGCGAACAGGCCGGTCGTCCGCATCTATGCGGGCCTCCTCGTCATCGTCGAGGGCTTCCTCGTCGAGGGGGATCACGACGTCATCGATCTCCCGCTCCTCATCCGTAGTGTCGACGATGTCATCAGGGCGCCGGGGCCACAGACCGTCGGGATCGCTTGCCATGATGAGTTCACCCTCCTCATAGCGGGAAGGTCGTCCCCGCGCGAGAAACGCTACGCCGTCCGCGGGGAGCGGACAAGCCCCGCCCGTCCGCGGGAGCAGCCCGCAGACGACGGCGACCCGTCTCCGAGCGCCGCCGCGACCCCGATGAGGGCCCGGGTCGGGACGCCTGATACCGGCAAGAACGCCGGTGCCACCCTCGTCCAGCGGGACCCTACAGCTTCTCGATCGGCGCGATCTTGATCAGCAGCTTTTTCAAACCGGCCGCGTCGAACTGAACGTGAGCGATCCGCTTGGTTCCCTCACCGGTGACCTGGTTGACCCGCCCTTCACCGAAGTCCACGTGTCGGATGCGGTCACCGGCGTTCAGGCTCAGGTCACCGTTGTCGCGTACCTGCGCGGTGACCCGGTTGGCCCACTCTGTCTTCGGTTTGGGCGCCGGCGGAAGACCCGCTACGGCTCCCCCGCGGGAGCCGTAGCCGCCGGAGCCATCCCGCCGCGCGTTAAGAGCTCGCGGCTGCGTGCCGCCGCGGGAGTTCGCCATCCCCGGGGACTGCCGCCACTCGATCAGATCGCCGGGAATCTCCTGCAGGTAACGACTGGGCATCGCGACATTCACGTCACCGAACTGCGCCCGCGTCATGGCCAGCGACAGGTACAGCCGTTTACGGGCCCGAGTGATGCCGACATAGAAAAGGCGCCGTTCCTCCGCCGGCCCGCCGGGTTCCCCCGCGGACATCTGGTGCGGAAGGAGGCCCTCCTCGATGCCAGTCAGGAATACGGCGTCGTACTCGAGCCCCTTCGCCGTGTGCAGAGTCATCAGGGACACCGTTCCGGAGGCATCGTCGAGATCGTCGGCTGCCGCCACCAGAGAGACCTGGGTAAGGAAGTCCACGAGGCCGCCGTCGGGGTTCTCCCTGTTGAAGTCCTTGGTCTGGGCGACGAGTTCCTCGATGTTCTCAGCTCGCGCCTCGTCCTGCGGGTCGCGGCTGTTGCGCAGCGAGGCCAGCAGGCCACTCTGTTCGAGAAGGTGGATGAGCACCTCGGAGACGTTAGCCTGGCCGGCCGGATTAGACGGGTCGAGTTTCAGAGCCGCTTCATCGAGCGTCGCGGCCAGTTGCAGGATCGCGCCGGTCACCTTCGGCCCGAGTCCCAGCAAACCCGCGTCGCGCATCGCCTGCCGATAGGCGATGCCGTTAGCCTCAGCGAAACTGCCCAGTTGAGTCTCGGTGGCCGGTCCGATGCCGCGCTTAGGAGTGTTGAGGATACGACGCAGTGCGAGTTCATCCTGCGGGTTCGCCACCGCGATGAGGTAGGCGAGAGCGTCCTTGATCTCGGCGCGCTCGTAGAACTTGGTTCCACCGACCACCCGGTAGGGAACTGCCGCCCGCACGAGGATCTCCTCCAGGGCACGGGTCTGCGCATTGGTGCGGTAGAAGACGGCCATGTCGCGGTAGGCCATGCCGGACCGGTGCAACGCTTCAATCTCGTCGGCGACGAACTGCGCCTCATCATGGCCCGAGTACCCGGTGTAGCCGACTATCTTCTCGCCGTCGCCCCCTGCCGTCCAGAGCTTCTTGTCTTTGCGGTCGAAGTTGTTGCCGATCACCGCGTTCGCGGCGGAGAGAATGTTCTGGGTTGAGCGGTAGTTCTGTTCCAGCAGTATCACTTTGGCGCCCCGATAATCGCGCTCGAACTCACTGATGTTACGAATGTCGGCACCGCGGAACGCATAGATCGACTGGTCAGAGTCGCCGACGACCGTCAGCGACGCGCCGGGGATCTGGCCGGAGTCGTCCTGAATGCCGCGCACGTGGAGTCCCTGCAGCTCCAGGTCCTCGGCGATCTCGGCCTCGACCGGTCGGGTGAGTTCGCGCACGAGCGCGTACTGGGCGTGGTTCGTGTCCTGATACTCATCGACCAGGATGTGGCGGAAGCGACGACGGTAGAGCGCAGCCACCCGAGGGAAGGCGCGGAAGAGGTAGACGGTCTCGCCGATGAGGTCGTCGAAGTCCAGGGCGCTCGCAGCTCGCAGCCGGCTCGTGTATTGGCGGAAGATCTCGACGAACATGACTTCCTGCGGGTCGTTCATGTTCGCGTTGCGGGCGTAGGAATCGACATCCGCAAGCTCGTTCTTGAGTTTCGAGATCTTGGCCGAGACGCCGGCGGGAGTGAAACCGAGCGTGTCGGCGTCGAGCTGCTTGATGATGCGCTTCAGCGTGACCCGGGTGTCGGAGGAGTCATAAATGCTGAACGTGTTGGTGAGCCCCGCCCTCTCTGCTTCGGCCCTGAGGATGCGAACGCAGGCGGAGTGGAAGGTCGAGATCCACATTCCCCTGGCGCTTTGTCCCACAAGGGCTTCGACGCGCTCACGCATCTCCGCAGCAGCCTTGTTGGTGAACGTGATCGCGAGAATCTGACTCGGCCATGCTTCCCGGCTCTCAAGCAAACCCGCGACTCGGCGGGTGAGCACGCTCGTCTTGCCGGAGCCCGCGCCGGCGATGATGAGCAGAGCGGGACCACGGTATTCGACCGCTTCCCGTTGTTGTGGGTTGAGTCCGTCGAGGAGGGAGTTCCGCGAGTAGCCGGCGTGGCTTCCATTGACAACCACCGGCGTCATGGAGGCGCTAGCGTCCGAGTGCGGGTTCGGTTCGTGAAGCGTCGTCATGTCACCGCCAATTCTAGGCGACGCCACCGACAGGGCCTCCCCGGAGCCCAGCTCGTACTGCAACGGCCAGATCAGGATGATCCACGAACACGCCGTCGACGCCCGTGCTCATGACCGCCCTGAATTCACCCGGCCAGTCCCCAAAGTCAGCCTCCAGCCCTTCGCCACGGTAGGGCCCGGCGAGGAACGTGTTCTCCGGCCGCAGTGTCCAGCAGTAGATCTCCAGGCCCGCCGCGTGGGCCAAGCCGACAAGTTCGGATGCACCGCCTGCGGTATCAAGACCGACGGGGAGGACCAACGCCTTGGGTACACTCACGCCGTGGACGACTCCCGAGAGCCGGGACAGTCCTGCCGGCGTGAGCTGATCGGCATACCGGGAACTCCTGCTGCCGTGCTGGGCCACCTCGTCGTAGGGCCTACCGCGCGCCTCGGCCAGGTAGACCCGCTTCCCGTGGACGCCACGTTCGTGGATCTTGGCCAGGACGGCAAGTTCGAAGCTCTCCACCGTCAGCCGGCCGTCGTTCGTGTTCCAACCCGTTTCGTTCAGCTCCGCCGCCAACAGCTCATCGAGCGGTAGGCCGATCGACTCGAAATACGTGGCGTGCTTAATCTCAGCGACGACCCCGAGGGTGAGATCTGTCGACTCCGCCACATTGTCCACAAGGCCGAGCAGATCCCTCAACCGCAACATCGGGTACCGCCCGTCGAAGGTTGCGCTTGACCTGCGCAGGGCAGGCAATCGCTCCCGCATCTGCAGGGTGCGCAGCTCCGCCCAGGTAAAGTCCTCCGTGAACCAGCCGGTGAGCTCGGCGCCGTCGACCACCTTCGTGCTGCGGCGCCCGAGGAATTCGGCCCGGGTTGCGACATCCGTTGTTCCGGAAATCTCATTTTCGTGCCGGAGCACGAGCACCCCATCGCGAGTCGACACAATGTCCGGCTCGACGGAATCCGCGCCCAGGGCGAACGCCAACTCGTAGGCTGGGGCCGTATGCTCGGGCCGGTAGCCGCTGGCGCCCCGATGCCCGATTATGAGCGGAAAGGGCCGGACCAGGTTCGCCATGCACCCCAGATTATCCACCGTGCTGCCAGAATCGTCCTGATGTCAACCTGGACCGAACCGACCCGGCACTTACCCCTCTGGTGGGGCGGCTACCGCGGCCGATACATTGCGGGGCTGGTCACGATCGTCATCGGAGTCGCGGCAACAAACCTCACCAGCACGTACAGCCTCTGGTTTCTCGCCATCGGCCCGGCGATTCAGGGGATCGGCTGGCTGCTACTTCCGTCGGCGCCCTGGCGTCGCCTCCTGGTCCTCCTGCCATGCCTTCTTGCTGGGCTCGCCCTCCTCGCCGGGGCGTCGTTCGCCGGTTCCTTTGCCGTTCTCCTGGCGGGCTGGTTGCTGGCACGTCATCGGCCACTGCTCAGCTATCTGACGGTGTTGTTCCCTTCGGCGGCTAGCTTCCCCCTGAAGACCTTTGCCCACGAATACGGGCAGAACTGGATCGTCCTGTCCGTGGGCACCGCAGTCGTGGTGGCCTCGTCATGGCTGGCCCGGTGGATCGCGATGCGCATGCAAAAAGCTCGGCCGATCCCCAGCGAATCTGAATACACTCTCAGGTAGATTGGCAACAGGTGCTGAACTCCAGCACTGTCACCCCCAGCTGATTGTGAGCAGAGGAACCCATGGCAACCTCCAACCCCGCCTTCTCGCGCAACCCCGCGTTTAACTCGCCGGGGGCGCTGGCAGCTACGAAGTCACTCTCTGATGCAGAGTTGCAGGACATGTACAGCGCGCCGGCCGCCACCTCGCAGGACACCGACCGGATGTCCTACGAGGACACCATCGCGAAGACCGCCCTCAGCTTCGCGGTGCTCGTCGTCGCGGCGGTCGCCAGCTGGATGCTGACCCCGCACCTGGGGTTCCTTCCGATCCTGGGTGCAATCGTCGGCCTCGTCCTCGGGCTCGTCAACACGTTCAAGAAGGAACCCTCTCCCGGCCTGATCCTCGGCTACGCGGTCTTCGAGGGACTCTTCGTCGGCGGTATCTCGAGGATCTTTGAAGACATGTACGGCGGCGTCGTCGTGCAAGCTGTACTCGCCACGCTCGTCGTGGTGGGTGTAACGCTCGCACTGTTCGCCAACGGTAAGATCCGCGCCTCCAAGCGGGCGACCAAGGTCTTCATGATCGCCATGGTCGGGTACCTCGTCTTCTCCCTGGTGAACTTCGGGCTGATGGCCTTCGGAGCTATCGACGGCCCCTTCGGCGCTCGCAGCGCAGAGATCTTCGGGATTCCCCTCGGAGTCATCATCGGCCTGCTGGCTGTGCTGATGGCCGCATACTCGCTCGTTCTGGACTTCGACTACATCCAGCGCGGCGTGAACAACCGGGCCCCCAGCAAGTTTGGCTGGAGCGGCGCCTTCGGCATCATGGTCACCGTCGTGTGGCTGTACGTCGAGTTGCTTCGTCTGTTCGCGATCTCGCGCGAGTAAGGACAGCAATAGGTGCAACACTGCGCACGAAGGGGTCGCCGGAAGGCGACCCCTTCGTGCGCGGGAGCCAGTGCGCCTGCTCCATGAATGGCAGGCAGCCGTTGCCCTCCACACCGCCCACGGTCTAGTTTCGTCCCAAGGGGCGCACGGAAGTCACCGCGGTCACGCCGGCCCGGGTGCCAGTAGGGCGAAGACGGATGTCCCAGATCAGCACTTCCCGTGACCAGGGCCTCGGTGCCGAGGAGCGAACCCGGCCCTACCTCGAATCACCGCAGACGCAGCGGGAACTCTACCGTCGAAGCCTCCTGGTGGTCGTGGTGTCGCAGGTCTTCGGAGGGGCGGGTCTGGCGGCGGGGATCGCGGTGGCCGCCCTCCTGGCACAGGAGATGCTGGGTACCGACCAGCTCGCCGGGCTCCCCGCCGCGGTCTTCGCCCTGGGCTCAGCAGCAGCAGCGTTCCTGGTTGGTCGGCTGTCCCAACGACTCGGTCGCCGCGCCGGGCTCTCAGCTGGTTACCTCGTCGGAGCCGGCGGCGCGGCGGGTGTCGTCCTGGCCGCCGTAGTCGGAAGCATCCCGCTCCTTTTCGCTTCACTGCTCCTCTACGGGTCGGGGATCGCCACCAACTTGCTGGCCAGGTATGCCGGAACCGATTTAGCACGGCCCGAGCAACGCGGCACCGCAGTGAGCGTCGCGCTTGTTGCCACCACGCTCGGCGCCGTTGCGGGACCGAACCTCATCGGAGCGATGAACGACCTCGCGGTGGGACTGGGCATCCCAGGCTTGGCCGGACCGTTCCTGCTTGCCGCCGCCGCTTACCTTCTCGCCGCCGTTGTGATCTTCGTCTTCCTTCGGCCCGACCCGTACTCGATCGCCCGACGTGTTGCCGCACAGGCTCCGGCGGAGGTCCCCGTCGTTGTGACCGCGACGCGAAAATCCGCGCGCCCGCCCGCACGGCACGGCGTGTTCATCGGCGCAACGGTGATGGTGCTCACTCAGCTAGCCATGGTTGCGATCATGACGATGACGCCACTGCAGATGCGCGAACACGGCCATGGGCTCGGCGACGTGGGAATCGTCATCAGCGTGCACATTGGGGCGATGTTCCTCCCGTCGCTGGTCACCGGTGTTCTCGTCGACAGGGTGGGACGTATTCCCATTGCCCTCGCCTCCGGCGTCATCCTACTTGTGGCCGGCGTTGTGGCATCCGTTGCACCCGAAGGCTCGATGACCGCTCTCCTCCTCGCCCTGGCACTCCTCGGCCTGGGTTGGAATTTCGGCCTGATCAGTGGTACCGCCATGATCATCGATGCCGCCCCGCCAGCAACCCGCGCGAAGACACAGGGTGCAGTGGACGTGTTGATCGCACTGTCAGGAGCAGCGGGCGGTGCCGCATCCGGGATGGTCGTCGCGGGCTCGAGCTACGCCGCCCTCTCGGTCGGCGGAGGCATCCTCGCCGTGCTTCTCGTTCCCGTGGTGCTCTGGGGCCGCGGCATGCCGAAACAGACAACGCGGCCCTGACGACGAGGCAGTTCCGAGACACCTCGTACGGCCGCATCTCACAAAATCTCACGCTCCGTCAAGGCCCCGGGTGAACAGTCGTGCTTGTCCTAACGTGGTGACTGCCCGACTACCTGAATGGCCGACAAGGATGCCGATGATCACACACCTGAGCACATCACACTCGATCTACGATGTCGACCTTGAGCCTGTCTCTCCGACGGAATGGGCTGTCTGGGAGCTCCACTCCCCTCCCGGGGACACGGTGATCGGCCTCATCCACTGTCTCCGCGACAGGTTCGAAGTGACTGAACTTGCTGACCCTGTACGGTTCCTGCACTTCTCCACGTTCCAGGAGGCCGTCGACTCGTTCGCAACGATGAATCCCAGGTCGCGCGCTGCCGCAGCTCCCGCCGCTGGCAGGCCACCGCTGGCCATAGTGGAGTGAGGCCCACTCCGGCCGCACCTCCCGTGTCGCCCGTTCTGACGCCGCCGCTGTGCTCAGTCGTTCAGCTCATCAAGCTCCACCCACACTGTCGCATCGCGGGGGATTTCTGCTGTGATGGGGACGGAGGATGCGAGGAGCCTGCCTGCGGGGCACGGGATAGCGTCGGCTGACAAGTTGGCGATGACGTGGGTCCTGCCGCGTCGGAAGCGGATCACGTCCCGCTCCAGTGAGCGCTCATCCCAGATGAGCTCCCCTTCTCCCAGGCCGAGATCGGCTCGCAGCCGGAGCAGGTGACGATAGAAGGACAGCGTGGATGTCTCATCTGTGGACTGCTGCACGACCGCGTAATTCCCGAAGTACGACGGTTGCGGCAGCCAGGTGGTCTCACTTCTGCCGAAGCCGAAGGACGGACCGTCGGGTGTCCAGGGGAGCGGGACGCGGCATCCGTCACGACCCCGGATGCGGTGACCGGATCGCTCCCAGACGGGGTCCTGGCGCAAAGAGTCAGGAAGGTCCGTCACCTCCGGAAGCCCGAGTTCCTCACCCTGGTACAGGTACACAGATCCGGGCAAGGCGAGCATGATCGCTGTGGCGGCGCGGGCGCGGCGGAGGCCGAGCTCCCGGCCGGGTTGCGGGTCGTCGGCGCCGACCCCGGATTCGAGCTCGACGCTTCCGTCGTACCCGTACCGGCTGGCGTGCCGCATCACGTCATGGTTGGACAGCACCCAGGTGGTGGGCGCACCGACGGCGTCGTTCGCTTCAAGAGACGACAGGATCGAGGAGCGGATGCTTTCGGCATCCCATGGCTGCTCGAGATAGCGGAAGTTGAAGGCCTGATGCATCTCGCCCGGCCGGACGATCCGAGCCGCGCGTTCCGGAGCCAGCCACGCCTCGGCGCAGAGGATGCGGGTCCCGTCATACGTGTCGAGTACCCGGCGCCATTCTCGGAAAACGTCGTGGATCCCCTCTTGGTCCCACATTGGGGGCATCACCCCGTCGATGGGTTCGACGACGCCCTTGGTTCGATGCGGCCAGTCGGGCAAGCCGGGAGCTTTGATGATGGCATCACAGACGTCGACGCGGAATCCGTCGACGCCCCGGTCCAGCCAGAAACGCAGCGTCTTCTCAAAGTCAGACCGAACAGACGTATCGTCCCAGTTCCAGTCCGGTTGGGACGAGTCGAACAGGTGAAGGTACCACTGGCCCGGCTCACCGTCCGCCTCGATGACGCGCGTCCAGGCGGGACCCTCGAACATCGACGTCCAGTCGTTGGGTGGCAGCTCCCCCTCCGTCCCCCGGCCGTCCTTGAAGTGGAACTTCCGGCGTTCGTGGCTCCCGGGCTGGGCAGCGAGGGCAGCGCGAAAGTCCTGGTGCTCGGCTGAGCAGTGATTGGGGACGAGGTCAACGATGACACGCAGCCCGAGCTCGTGCGCCCGTTCCATGAGCGCGGCGAAGTCGTCGAGTGTGCCGAACTGGGGATCGACGTCACGGTAATCGGCGACGTCATAGCCCCCGTCGCGCTGGGGTGACGGGTAGAAGGGTGACAGCCAGATGGCTTGGGCGCCGAGGGAGGCGACGTGGTCAAGGCGTGATGTGATGCCGGGCAGGTCCCCGGTTCCGTCACCGTTGCCGTCCGCGAAGGACCGCGGGTAGATCTGGTAGATCACGGCAGAACGCCACCAGGTGGGGTCGTCGGCCAGTGCGGGTGCCGGGGTCATAGTCGTGGTGGCTCCTGTGGGTAGATGTCGGATCGGCGGTCGCCGTGCAGGTCGTTGTGGGGAGAGATTGTCTTGTCGCGGGCAAGGTGGAGGAATACGTCGGCGACTGCGGTCCCGGCTTCACCGGCGTCGTCCAACACCCAGCCGTACTGGTCGATGATGACAGTGCCCTCTGTCCAGTCCTGTCCGCGCTCGGCACCAGCTCGGTCACAGCAGGCCACGAAGACGCCGTTCGACCGCGCGGCGGCCTGTGCGTAGATGATCTCCGCAGCCCGCTCCCCTGCCGGGTACTCACTGAGGGGCCAATTGGTGGGTACCGCGAGCACGTCGGCGCCAGCGAGCGCCAGCATCCGCGGCATCTCCGCGAACTCGAGGTCGTAGCAGATGAGCACCCCGATCCGCCCGAACGGAGTGCCGACCACGGGGGGTGCGGTGTCGCCGGGAGTGAACACCAGAGTCTCACGGTCCCAGAGATGCGTTTTGCGGTAAACACCGCGCACTCCTTCCCCCGTCACGACTGCGACGCTGTTGAAGAGGCGACCGCGCTCACCGAGCTCGCAGAATCCGAAGACCACGACGGTGTCCCGGCCGGCCAGCAGCCGCGAGACTTCGGTGAACACTTGATGACCGGTGGTGATGGCGACACTGCGCGCCTCCTCCTGCGACGCGAACACGTACCCGGACGTGGCCAGCTCCGGGAGCACGAGGATGTCGGCACCGTCTTCGATTCCCCGGGCTACAGCGTCGCGGATGAGACGTTCGTTCTCGGCCAGGTCAGCGATCACAGGTGAGAGTTGAGCACACACGATGCGGGCAACCCGCCCGGTCGACGGGGAAGTCATTTCACCGCTCCTTCCGTGAGCCCGGTGATGAGTCGTCGCTGCAGGAGCACGTATGCCAGCACGATTGGCAGGGCGACGAGCACGGCAGCAGCAGCCGTCACACCAGGATCACTCGCCCGGCCCGCGCCCGCGAAGAACGACAGAGCGAGCGGCGCTGTCTGGACAAGCTCATTCTGGGGTACCAGGATCAACGCGAGCAGGAACTCGTTCCATGTGAACAGGAAAAGGATCGTCGACAAGGTGCCGACAGCGGGGCCGGCGATCGGAAGCAGGACGAGCCGCATCACTTCGAACCGACTGGCCCCGTCGATGCGTGCCGCTTCAAGAAGCTCCACCGGCACCGAGGCGAAGAAGGAGCGCATCCAGAACACACCGAGGGGTACCGATAACCCGATCTGCGGAAGGATAAGCGCCCAGGAGGTATCGAGCAGGTTCCACTGCGACATCATCTGGTACAGCGGGAGCACGGTGACCTCATAGGGCAGAACCAGTCCGAGCAGGAGCACGAGAAGGATGACCCGCCCGCCGGGCACCTGCATCGTAGCCAGCGCGTAGCCGGCGAGGCACACCACGGCGACCGTGACGAGGACGACGGTGATGGAGATGGCGGCGCTGGAAAGGAGAGCGTTGCCGAAGCCGCCGCGTTCCCAGGCGACCGCGAAGTTGTTCAGGCCGAAGCCGTCACCGCCGGCTGCGCCGCCGTCGAGCGATGACATCACGATTGACACCAGCGGATACACCGCGATGATCGAGGCGATAACGAGGAGGGCGTGCGTCACAGCGCTCTCTGCGCGGCTGACTCTCATCGGTGCCCTCTCTTTCGTGTCGGCGGAGTCCCGCCCCCCAGCCCCGACGGGTCGGGTTCGCGCACCAGCCATTGGACGATGCCGACGATCAGCAGGATCAGGATCGTGAGCACGACAGCGAGCGCTGACGCCTGTCCGAGCATTCGGTTCTGGAACGCATCCTGGTAGATGTACACGCTCGGGACCGACGTGGAGGTACCGGGTCCGCCCCTTGTTGTGTTCCAGATGATGTCGAAGTTGCGCAGTGCGAACGTGATCGTGAGGATGAGCGCAATGGAGATCTGCGGGCGCAAGGCGGGAAGGGTGATCGCGAAAAACTCACGTACCGGTCCGGCGCCGTCGAGCCGCGCCGCCTCATAGAGTGACCGGTCTATGGTGACGATGCCGGCGAGGAAGAGCACCATACACAGCCCGTACTCCACCCAGGTGCCCACGAGGCCGATCGCGGGCAGGGCCGTGTTGAAGTCGCCGAGCCAGCTCGTCGTCATCGCCCCGAGGCCCACGAGGCGTAGCGCCTCGTTGATGAGTCCGTCCGCCGCGAGCAGGTCCCGCCAGGACACCGCGACCACGACGCTTGAGAGCACCTGCGGGATGAAGAGCAGCGCGCGCACCAACGTGAGTCCGTAGATCCGGATCCGGGACATCGCGCCGGCCAGCACCAGCCCGATGCACACCGGCAACGCGGCGTAGAAGAACAGAAGCACCATCGAATGCTTCAGCGCATCCTGCAGCGCTGGCTTGGTGAAGATGGCGAGGTAGTTCTGCATCCCCACCGGCGTCGCGGGGGTGAGACCGTCGTAGTCGTAGAACGATGTCTGCACCGACACGATGATCGGATAGATCACGAACACAACGAAGAAGGCGAGGGCTGGAAGCAGATAGAGCAGTGAGCTCCAACTGTGGGAGGTGCGGAACGACCGCCGCCGCCCGCGAGCTGCGACGACGGCGGTCGCCGGTGCCAGGGTCGTCACTCGACGCCGTGTCCCTCTACCCACGCAGCCTGCACAGTTTCGACGAACTCTTCGCTGCTGATGCGGCCGGCCATGACCTCTTGGAGCCCACCGCCGAGCACGGTGAACATGTCGGTGGTGGTCCAGTCGTAGTAGCCGACCTGGGTTCCGGCCGCGATGGTCTCCTTGAGCGCGGTGAGGGTCTGCTTCTGGAGCTCATCAGAGGCAAGCACACCGTCGGTGATTACGGGAAGCCGTCCGGTGTCCAGGATCCACTGCCCCGTCTCGGGCGTGCGGAGCATGTCGAGGAAGGCGATAGCAGCCTCAGTAACGTCGGACGAGGAGCTGATGTGCCAGGGGGATGCGGTCGCCCCGACACCGCCGGCAGCGAGGGGGCCGAACCCGAACTCGTCGTCATTCAGGTGCGCACCGTTCCAGGAGCCACCCACGAAGAAGACACCCTCGCCGTCCGCGAAGCGTTGGATGGCGTCCTCATTGCCGAGTCCATCGTAACCGTCTCCGAGGTAGCCTTTCGAGGCCCAGTCGGCCATCGTGTCGGCAGCCTGGATGTTCCCCTCGGTGACGAAGGTGGCATCCGGGTCCCCCCCGATCCAGGCCCTGATGGCAGCCGGATCCTGCGTGGTGGCGGCGATGTCCGAGAAGATGTGCGCCCCGGCGTACTGGTCCGCGTTGCCGAGCATGATCGGCAACTCGCCGGCTTGCGAGGCGACCGCGAGATCTCCTTTCAACTGGTCGATAGAGGAGGGTGCATCCAGGCCGAGCGCCTGGAGCTTCGCCTTGTTGTAATAGATGCCCTGGACCTCGCTGATGGGCGACATCCCGTACAGGGTTCCCGACCCGAAAGTGGAGGCGTCCTTGCTCCATCGCGCGGGAGCGAGTGTGCTGGCTCCCGTCCCCTCGGTCCACCCGTAGACGTCGGCGACGTCGTCGAGAGGCCGTACGAGCTGTCCCTTGACGAGAGCGCCGTCGAGCGCGTAACCGATGTTCCCCTGGAAGAGGTCCGGCGCCGAGTTGCTGGCCGCAGCGTTCACCGCGGTTGCAATCAGATCATCGAAGCTCTTGTAGGTCACATCCACGGAGACGGTGGGGTAGGCGGCCTCATAGGCGGGAACGAGCAGGTCCATGAGGGGTTCCTCGGCCTGGTCGGCCCAGAGGCTGAGGGTGACGTCACCGAGTTCGGCGACATCGGCGGCGGTGAGCGGAGCCGTGATCACGTCCTGTTCGGTTGCGGTGCCGCCGCTGCCAGATCCTGGTGCGGAACATCCGGCGAGGGTGACGGCAAGGGCGAGAGCGCCGGCGATGAGGGTTCCGGGGGCGAGTCGCCGACGGATGTGGAAGCCGGCCTGTGTTGAATCCATGTGTTCTGGTCTCCTGGTGGTTCGCTGTGTACGGACTCGGTCGTGGTGCGGTTCGTGCGGTGATGCTCGTGCAGGCGCGGAAACTATACGCACCGTTGACTCGGCCGTGCGAGGGTCGGGAATCACCCCAGGACGCATGCCGAGGACTGTCGTCGACTCTGACGGAGATCGGCCCCTCCCCCGATCTTGTTAGCCCGGGTGGGATAGGGCGCCGCTGCCCTCCGCGGGTGCCGGCCGGAAAGGTACCGCGGCTGCCTCGCGGCACCCGATCTTACAAGCGGAACCGCGAGGGCGAGGGTTGGCGACAGCTCCCCGCCGTCAAGGTCACGCGGGCTGACCGGCAGGTTCCTCCATAAACGTGGCCAGACGCATGGTCGCTGTGGCTTGGTGGGCCGACATCCCCTCGCTTGCCGAGATGACGTCGACCGCGTGGGCCAGCGTGGGGGTGGCTTCCCGGGAGATGCGCTGGTAAGTGAGCGGCTTCAGGTACCGAGACACGGACAGTCCGGCGCTGTGCTTGGCGCCTCCCGCCGTCGGGAGGGTGTGGTTGGTACCGGCCATGCCCTTATCGGAATACGCGACCGTGCTCCAATGGCCGAGGAACAGCGAGCCGTAGTTGCGCAGCGCGTTGTGGTACCACGCATCCTCGGTTGTGTGCACCTCGAGGTGTTCGGGTGCGAGCTCGTCCATCACGCTCACGGCGTCTTCTCGTGTGCGTACGAGGGTGACTGACCCGAAGTCGCGCCAGGCCGGGCCGCAGATGTCGCGCGTCGAGAGTGTCTCGAGCTGACGGTCCACCGCAGCAATCACCTCTCGGCCCAGAGCCTCGGACGTTGTCACGAGCGCGGCGGGTGAGTTAGGCCCGTGTTCGGCCTGGCCGAGCAGGTCTGCGGCCACGATCTCCGCGTCTGCGCTCTCATCGGCGAGGACCGCGACCTCGGAGGGTCCGGCCAGTAGATCGATTGCCACCTGACCGAAGAGCTGGCGCTTCGCCTCGGCGACGTAGGCGTTCCCTGCACCGACGAGCATGTCGACGGGAGGCACCCCGAGGAGGCCGAACGCCATCGCGGCAAGTGCCTGCACACCGCCGAGAACATAGAGGTGGTCGATACCCGAGAGGTATGCTGCGTAGCTGACGGCGTCGTTCGCCAGACCGTCCGGACCGGGAGGGGTGCAGCCGATCACGCTGGGGACGCCGGCGACCTTCGCGACGCCGACCGTCATGAAAGCGCTGGCGGTCAGGGGGAAACGCCCAGCTGGCAGGTACGCGCCCACGCGGCCGACGGGGACGTACCTCTGTCCCGTGATTAGACCGGGCGCGAGTTCTGCCTCGAAGTCGGTGAGGTGCTGGCGCTGGAGAGCGGCGAACTGCCGGGTGCGGGTGGACCCGAGCTCGATTGCTTCACGGAGTGCGGGGGCGAGGCGGTCACCGCTGGTGCGCAGCCGGGCAGTGTCGAGTTCGAACTCGGGCGCGTCGAAACGGTCGAGTTCAGAGGCAAACCGGCGAACCGCATCCATCCTGTTGGCCTCGATGTCGAGCAGCATCTCACTCACCCGGGCACTGACGGCCGGGTCACGTTGCGCCGGCGGGGCGTCAACGGCGGGGGCTTTAAGCAGCGTGAACCGGCCTGCTTGCTCTGCTGCGAATCTGGAACTCAATTTCATGCTCCCCATCCTTGCTCCCTCCTCCACCAAGGACAATGCCGATTTACCTGCAGTAAGGCATAGGCTTACCCTATGACTCTCAACCAGCTCCGCGCCTTTCTCACCGTTGCCGCGCTGGGCACCTTCACCGCTGCTGCTCAGGAGCAGAAGATGACGCAGCCGTCGATCTCAGAACTGATAAAGCGGATGGAACAGCACTACGGCCTGAAGCTGTTCACTCGGGCACCTCGGCGGCTCACCCTGACCAGCGCGGGCACGGAACTCCTTCCCTTCGCGAATCAGGCGGTGGCTGCGGCGGACGGCGCCGACCGGGCATTACGTTCGCTGAAATCGCTCGCCGGCGGCGTCGCCACCTTCGGCCTGCTCCGCAATGCGAACTTCTACTTCCTCTCCCAGCTGCTGGAGACCTTCCATGAGCGCTATCCCGACGTGCGCCTGCGCATCATCGGCCTGAACTCCGTGGAGGTGGCCGAAGCGGTGACATCCGGAGCGCTGGAAGCCGGCCTGGTCGTGCTGCCGATAGACGCCGAGGATCTCACGATTACACCGCTGATACGTGACGAGGTCGTCTTCGTTTCCGCTGATCCCGCCCGGACCACACGGCCTGTGACCATCAGCGACCTCGCCGCCGCCGACCTCATCCTGTACGACGCGCACTACGGGTGGCGGGATCCCACCCGGCGGCAGCTCGCCGAGCGGGCACAACTCGAAGGCATCACCCTGTCGGCGCTGATTGAGGTCGAGCACGTGGAGTCGGCCCTCAGTATCGTCGCCCGGGGCGGGGGCGACACCATCGTGTCACGAGCTGTCGCGACGAGCCGCGTGTTCCCCGAGAACCTGCACATCGTGGGCTTCGCCGAACCGCTTTACGACACCATCGCGATGGTGCAGCGGCGTGATACCGTCCTCAGCCCGGCGACCCGGGAGATCGCCCGGCTGGCACGCCGGATGCTCCTCGAGCACTGACGACCGCCGGCTCTCCTGGCGATTGCCGGCGGATCGCGGCGCACACGACGAACGTCCAACCGAGGATGGCCGCCAGGCAGATGCGTTCAGCCAGTCCGAGGTAGGCGGGAGCTGCTCCGTAACTTGCACCGAGGGCCAGGAGGCCACCGGTGGCAACGGATGCGAGAACCACGGCGGGCACGTGGGCGCGCCGCAGCCCGCGACTGTTCCGAACCCAGACGGTCAGCACAAGAACCCCGGACAGAGCAGCGATGAATCCGCTCCCGGCAACCCAGAGATGCGCGATCCCCCCGGCGGTCGGCGTGACAGCGCCGCTGGCGTCCGCGACATCCGTCGGGAGGATGGCGAGGAGTGCCGAACTCGCGCCGCCGATCATCAGCAGCACCGTGCCGGCGTCCCGGGCGGATGTACGCAAGCCCGTACCGCTGACGGCCACCAAGGCACAGACGGTTGTCACGCCCCGCCCAAGGAAATTGAGGTTCATGACCCAGCCGAACGGGCCAACGGCGAGGTTGCTCTCGGCGTCACTGATCGCGCTGTGATGCGGGGGAAGCATCTGCAGGATGACATCGACGAGTACATAAAGGACCACGCCGACCATCGCGGCAGTCGCAGCACGGCGCCTGCCGGTCGCGCCGATCCGGCCTACTCCCACTCGATGGTGCCCGGCGGCTTCGACGTGACATCAAGCACGACTCGGTTCACGCCGCTCACCTCATTGGTAATGCGATTCGAGACTCTCGCCAGAAGGTCGTAGGGCAGTCTGGTCCAATCCGCAGTCATGGCGTCCTCAGACGACACCGGGCGAAGCACGATCGGGTGCCCATAGGTACGCCCGTCACCCTGCACGCCGACAGAACGCACATCTGCCAACAACACCACCGGGCATTGCCAGATCTCGCGGTCCAGTCCGGCCGCGGTCAGTTCTTCCCGCACGATCGCATCGGCATGCTGGAGCAGGTCGAGCCGTTCCTGTGTGACCTCGCCCACAATCCGGATCCCCAGGCCGGGGCCGGGGAACGGCTGCCGCTGCACGATCTCCTCGGGCAGGCCGAGCTCGGCGCCGATAGCGCGGACCTCGTCCTTGAACAGGGTTCGAAGGGGCTCGACGAGTTCGAATTGCATGTCCTCGGGAAGACCACCGACATTGTGGTGACTCTTGATGTTGGCTGTCCCCGACCCGCCCCCCGATTCGACCACGTCGGGGTAGAGGGTGCCCTGCACCAAGAATTTGATCTGCTCGCCATCGGCCTTGGCCTCGAGCACGAGAGCCTCAGCGGCTTGCTCGAACGTGCGGATGAACTCACGTCCGATAATCTTGCGCTTCTGTTCCGGGTCGCTGACACCCGCAAGGGCGTCGAGGAACTGCTCGCGGACGTCGACAGTTACCAGGCGCACTCCGGTGGCCTTGACGTAGTCCTCTTCGACCTGTCTCCGCTCATCCCGCCGGAGGAGCCCGTGGTCGACGAAGACGCAAACGAGCTGGTCGCCGACGGCCTTGTGCACGATCGCCGCGGCGACAGCTGAATCGACACCGCCGGAGAGCCCGCAGATCACACGGTCGGTGCCAACCTGGGCGCGGATCCGTTCCACCTGCTCGGCGATGACGTTGCCACTGTTCCAGTCCGCCGGAATCCCGGCAGCGCGGTGGAGGAAGTTCTCCAGCACGTGCTGTCCGTGTGCGGAATGCTTAACCTCCGGGTGCCACTGCACCCCGTAAAGGCGACGCTCATCGTTGGCAAAGGCCGCCACGGGCGTGGATTCGGTCGAGGCGAGCACGGTGAACCCGTCGGGCGCCTTCGAGACGGAATCGCCATGGCTCATCCACACCGTCTGGTCGTGCGGTTGGCCT
>JAODMM010000146.1 GCA_025465015.1 Cryobacterium sp.
ATGCCGTACATGCCAGACAAGCCACAAACCGCTCCGTCCAGCGACGAGCTTCGAGCGCGAATCCCCGGCTGGGGCGTAGACCTCGATCCGAAGGATCGGCCCGCGGTTCCACGTGAGCGCTTCGATCCCAGCCTGAGCGGTGCGCACTGGGACTTTCCAGAGCGCCAGCCCGAGAAGTGGCCGCGAGAGCGATCGATAGAGCACAAGTTCCTCACACCCGTGTTCGGTACCTCTACGCCCCCAAAAGGAATTTCGGGTGCGCTGCGGAAGTATGCGTACCGGCGGTACAGCGAGGGCCGGGCAGCGCACTGGCTGATCCTGATCGCGGCGGACCGTGTCGATGCCATCGAAAGCCACCTGGTCTCCTTCGTCACCATGCGCCCTGACAACCCGATCGCCGAGACGGGGGTGATGGCTGAGTTCACTCATCACGGCTTCGCCTCCCGGATGGGCCGGCGACGGGCGGACGTGCACCACATCTGGCTCGACCCCATCATCGTGGCCGGCCCCTGGGTAGTGGCCGGGTATCTCACGGCCAAGGCCATCCGAATATTGGGGAAGGGTCGCCGCAGCTGACCGCCCCTGCCTCCGATTACCGACGAGCCGAACATGAACCAGGAGCCGAACATGGCATTGATCTCCGACTACGGACTCCTCGGGGATTGCCAGGGGTCAGCTCTGGTCTCCCGCGACGGTTCCATCGATTGGTGGTGTCCATCTCGGTTTGACTCGCCGAGCGTCTTCGGCCGCATCCTCGACGGCCGGGCCGGCTTCTGGTCCGTGCGTCCCGCTGCGGCGTTCGACGTCCGCCGCCGCTACACCGACGGATCCTTAGTCATTGAGACCGAGTTCACCACCGACACCGGGACGCTTCGCCTGACCGACGCCCTGACATTCGGCCTGGGCGAGCGCGGCCACGGGATTGGCTTCGCATCGCCCCATGTACTCGTGCGAAGGCTTGAGTTGCTGACGGGAACCGTTGAGACGCTGGTGGAGCTGGAACCACGGTTCGAGTACGGGCTCGTGACTCCGCAGTTCACGCAGACTGAGTCGGGAATCGAGATCGCCGGCGGAGCGGACCGACTCACGCTTCATGCCACCCGTCCGCTCGCGGTCGATTCGACGCGGGCATCCGGTAAGTACCGCCTGGACGCCGGGGATGTCGTCGTCTTCGCCTTGCACCATCGGCATTCGACAGACCTGCCTGTGCAGAGGGTTGATGGAGCGGCCTTGCTCGAAGACACGACCACTGCCTGGCAGTCATGGAGTCACCTGCATCAGAGCTACCGCGGACCATACCGTGAGCAGGTGGAGCGGAGCGCGCTGGTGCTCCAAGGGCTCACGTATCAGCCGACTGGCGCGGTGGTCGCCGCCGCCACCACGTCGTTGCCGGAGGAAGTCGGCGGCTCGTGGAACTGGGACTACCGATTCGGATGGGTTCGCGACGGGAGCTGGACGATGAAGGCACTCTGGGTGGCTGCCTGCCCAGACGAGAGCCAACGCTTCTTCGAATGGATAGCCCGATCTGCCGGCTTCGCGGAGGATGCGCACCTTCAGATCATGTTCGGCGTCGGGGGAGAGCACGACCTCACCGAGCATGAGCTGGGACACCTATCGGGGTACGCGGATAGCACGCCGGTGCGGGTGGGAAACGACGCCTGGGACCAGACCCAGCTCGATGTCCTCGGCGAGGTGCTCGACAGTGCCTGGCAGCTGCGTGACCAGCTCGGTGAACTGTCACCAACGACATCCGCATTCCTCAGGTCCGTCGCCGACCGGGCTGCGTCCACGTGGCGAGAACAAGACACCGGGATCTGGGAGGGTCGTGAAGGGAAGAGGCACTACCTCACCTCAAAACTCATGTGCTGGGTTGCACTCGACCGGGCCGTGAAGCTTGCGCCCCGTCTCGGCTCCGACAGCCGGGTGGACCGTTGGGGGGAGGAGCGGGATGCCATTCGCACCGCGATCTTGGAGCGCGGCTGGAATGCCGAGGTCGGGGCCTTCACCGGCGCCTTCGACTCTGATCATCTGGACGCCGGCGTGTTGCTGATGCCCCTCGTGGGATTCTTACCGGCCGATGACGACCGCTTCCTGTCCACGCTCGAGGTGATCGAACGGGACCTCGGCAATGACGAGCTTCTCCAACGCTGGACCGGCGCGGGCGGCGAAGGGGCGTTCTTGATCTGCTCGTACTGGCTCGCCTCCGGGTTCGCGCAATCAGGTCAGGTGGAGCGGGCGCGCACGATCTTCGAGGCCGTCAGCGCCCACGCGAATGACCTGGGCCTGCTGTCTGAGGAGGTCGACCTGAAAAATCGGACTCTCCTCGGCAACTTCCCGCAAGGACTCTCCCATGTGGGCCTCATCAACGCGGCGTGGACTATCGCAGAGGCCACCAAGGCCGCCCACAAATAAATCGGCCGTACCGACAGGAAGACAGGACATTCCAATGGCAAAGCTCGAGAACAAGGTCGCGTTCATCACTGGCTCGGATTCAGGAATAGGCCAGGCCACCGCGATCGAATTCGCACGTGAAGGCGCCGACATCGTCGTGCACTACCTCGAAGACGCGGACGGTGCGGCCTCGACGCGCGACCAGGTCGAGGCTCTGGGCCGTAACGCCACTGTCGTCGCGGGCGATCACGGCGACGAAGCTGCCGTCACACGGATGTTCGCCACCGCGCTCGACGCCTTCGGGCACGTCGACATCATGATGAACAATGCCAGCGTCGACGCCTCAGGCGTGTACGTCGCAGACCTCGACATCGCGGCCTTCGAGCGCACCATGCGCAGCAACCTGATCGGCCAGCTCATCTGCTGCAAGCACTTCATCAACCACCGTAAGCAGCAAGGTGGCGGCGGGCGCATCATCAATGTCACGTCGGTCCATGAGGAGCAGGCCAGGGCGGGGGCGGCGGACTACGACTGCTCGAAGGGCGCACTGCGAAATCTCACGCGAACTCTCGTCCTCGAAGTCTCCGCGCTCGGTATAACGGTGAACAATATCGCGCCCGGGATGGTGCTGACCCCATTCAACCAGCAGGCAATCGACGACCCGGAGTACCTCGCAGAACAGGTGCAGAGCATCCCGCTCAAGCGCGCTGCAAGGCCGGAAGAGATCGGTCGTCTCGCGGTGTTCCTAGCGTCGTCGGAAGGTGACTACGTCACGGGAGCGACCTATGTGATGGATGGTGGACTGATGCAGATGTCCGGGCAGGGCGCATAACCGGAGACGCCGTCTCCACCGAGGCGGGCGCCTCCAGTCGTCATTCCATCAGGCCCTCGCGCAGGAACGCGATCGACTCGTCTCGGAAGGCGCGAGATGTCGGCGCGTTGAAATGGTTGCGTCCGGGGATTTCGAAGAAGCGGCCACTCGGAGTTGCTTCAGCGAGTGCTCGAGAGGCGTCGACGATTCGATCCTCGCTGCCGGTGGCGAATAACAAGGGCCGCGACGGGGCATTCGTTGCGCTGGGTTGCGGTCCGCCACGCATTCCCTCCACGAGAGCGACGAGCGCCTGCAGGTCGTTCCCAGGTTCGTTGCGCGCCATCTGCAGGTAGGCGCCGGTCAGCCGGTCGCCCACCGCCGCACCGCTTTCGATGTGCGCCCGGGCATCCGCAACCTTGAAGCGTTCGAGCGGATCTCCGTCGGGGATACCACCGAGCACGGCCCGCGTGATCCGGTCAGGCAGTTCACGGGAAGCCTGCCAGCCCACCCGGGCGCCCAGGGAGTAGCCGGCATAAACGACCTCGTCGAGCAGATACGCGTCAAGCACCTGCAGGACATCCGCGACCAGGGCGTCCATCGTGTAGGCGTCGGCGGAATGCGGCTTGTCACTCGCCCCGTGCCCACGCTGGTCGATCGCGAGCACATGGAACCCTGCGCGGGTGAGGTCCCGGGTCCACCCGGTGCGGTGCCAGTTACCGAGCGCCGTCGACGCGAACCCATGCACGACGAGCACCGTGGGCGCGGCGGGATCGCCGAACTCGTAGGTGGCGAGTTTGACGCCGTCGGGCGAGTAGACGGACCGGGGAGATGGAGCGGCGAGGGTTGGCATCGGAAACCATTTCACCATGCGAATGCCCAGCATCGTGGGAACCCACGATCCGGGCTGAGGGAAAGCCCCGAGCCCATGACCTCCGGCCCCGCGGGCATGTTACGGCCTGTTCACGTTCCGGAAACACTATTTTGAGACGATTCCCCCATGCTGGCTGTTAGAGAACCACGATGAGGCGCGCGGATGGGCACCGGCGAGGGCAGGACGCGCTCGTCGTCACAGAAGTCGCGCGAGGGGAGTGGACCGTGCGCGGTTCCGACGACGCCAGTGCCACCAACAGGGGCTCGATGCTCGGTCTGATCGAGCAGAACCGCAACAGCTTCGAAGTGGTGCAGTTCGGAGATCCGTTGACGTTCTCGTCGTACCCTGACCTCGAGCAGGCCCTTACAAGCTTCTCTCGTACCGCTCGTGCCGGCGTCGCCGGTCAGTGGCCCCGGTGGTCAACCAGCGACATACGCGGCCCCCTGCGCGGACGACCCGGTACACCAGCGGATTCGAGAAGGCGTACAACCCGGTAGCGGTGCCCCCGCCACGGCTCGAGCGCCTCGAGCATGTCATCGTCCGTGAAGGGCCTGCCGAACATCGCGTGGCCGATGTACCCAGCAAGGTGGTAGTCCCCGACCGATAGAGCATCCGCGTCACCGAAGGCACGCTGGGCCGTCTCCGCCGCGGTCCACTCTCCTACTCCGGGGACTGCGCAGAGCCGATCGGCCGCCGCTGCGACATCCATCATCGTCGCTTCCTCCAACCGGTGGGAAACTCGCGCGGCGTTCACGACGGTCCGTGACCTTCGAGGGTCGACGCCGGCGCGGTGCCACTCCCACGACGGAATTGTGGCCCAGTCACGCGGGGAGGGCACGATCCTCATCGGGACCGGTGTCGGACCGGGTGCAGGTGACCCGTGTTCCCGGACCAGCATCCGCCAGGAAGCAGTGGCCTGGATGGCGATGACCTTCTGTTCCAGGATCGCCGGGACGAGGGCTTCCAAAACCCGCATCGTCCGCGGGATCCGCAGTCCGGTGAAACGCCGGTGAGCGTCGGAGAGCAGCGGGTGACGCGGGATGAAACTGCGGTCGTCGTCGCCCGCCCCGAGCATCACCGGCGCCGCCGAGACTGCTTCTGCCGCGCCCGGACCATACGCCTCGCACGTAATCTCCCGCAGCCCGCGCTGTGTCAGCCGCATCGTGGCGCCACCGGTGTCCATGAGCGTCGTACGCCACAAGGATCCGTCTGCGGCAACGTGGTGCGTGGGGTCCGCGCTCCCTCGGCGCAGGCGTGACAGCGTGAGGTGCACGTCGGTCGGATGACGCGGAGCCCACGTCAACTCCGCGTCAGGTTTCACGCCTACTAGTGTGCATCCCCCGGCTGACCGGGAGCGCCGCGGCTGACCCGGAATGGATCCCCGGCCCCAGATGCTTGCCGAGCGCAATTCCCGAGCCTAGGGTCAGAACAGCGCCCACGGCGGCGTGCGGAGAGGCTTAGCATGGTCAAGCTCATTTATACGATGATCACCTCACTTGACGGCTACATCGCCGACCAGCACGGCGAATTCGACTGGAGCGCGCCCGACGAGGAGGTGCACGCTTTCATCAACGGCCTCGAGCGGCCAATTGGGACGTATCTGCTCGGACGGCGGATGTACGAGGTGATGCGCTTCTGGGACACAGCGGGCGCGGCCTCCGACCCCCTCCCGGTGATCCGCGACTACGCGCGGATCTGGCAGGCAGCTGACAAAGTCGTGTACTCGACGACGCTCGACCGGGTCCCCTCTGTCAAGACTCGGGTCGAGCGCACATTCGACCCCGCGGACGTCCTGAAGCTGAAATTCTCTGCCGATCGGGACATCAGTATAGGCGGCGCGGAGCTCGCCGGACAGGCGCTGGCCGCCGGGCTCGTGGATGAGGTCCGGCTGTTCCTCGCACCCGTCGTCGTGGGCGGTGGCAAGCGCTCTCTGCCCGACGGCGTGCGCTTGGACATGGAGCTGCTCACCGAGCACCGATTCACCAGCGATGCGGTGTACCTGCGCTACCGCACCCTCTCCTCACCTGGCATCAGCCTCGGCCGTGAGACCGGTGATGGGCCGGCCGAGGCCGTGGATTTCAGACTGCCCTCATGAGGGGCCCCTGCTCTGGTGCCAGCCGGGGGATGGATTGGGCGCGTACCACCGACGGCTACGGCGGCACCTACCTTCCCTTCAAGCGGCGAGGGGTGCGCCTCTGACAGCGTCGCGGTGACGCCGTGAACGGGAATGTTCCATGACCCCCGCATCGAGGAGATCGCCGGAAATCAGCTGGCGCTGCCTCGAAGTGGTAACCCGACCTTCCCGTATAACTCGTCGACCAGTTCCATGACCGCCAGGGAATCGTCGAGGGTGACGGGGAACGGTGCGCCGTCGACGAGCGAGGCGACCACGGCGTCGAGCTGGTATGCGTAGGACGAGCGACGGCCCGAGTGCTCCGTTGTTTCCTCGCCGTCGAGCTCGATCACGACTCGATCATCGTTGTGCGGCTGGATGAAGTTCTTCACTGTCACCTTCCCGTTCGCTCCGGTGAGAGTGATCGACATGTCGAATCCAGCCGCGTCCATATCGCAGCTGGCGCGTCCTCTCGCGCCCTCGCCGAGGTCCGCGGTGAAGGTGATTTTCTGGTCAACGCGCTCGTCCCCGGGAAGGGTGACTGCTTCTGCCGATGTGATGGTCAGATCGCTCCCGGCGATGCTTGCCACTGTGCGCAGGGCGTGCACGGCGTAACAACCGAGGTCCATGAGAGCCCCGCCGCCGAGCAGAAAGGACAACCGCGGGTCCTCCGGCGCTGGCATCGGCATCGCCATGTGCACGACGGCGTCCTGCAACGCGCCGAGCGTCCCGGAGCGAAGCAAGTCGAAGGCGCGTCTGACCCCGGGGTGGTGGATGTAATGGAACGCCTCGAACACCGGGACACCCGCTTCACGCGCTGCAGACACCACCTCGCGCGCCTCTTGCGTGTTGTTAGCGAAGGGCTTCTCGGCGAGCACTGGTATTCCCTTGCGGATCGCCTCGAGATTCCATCGGGCGTGCAGAGCATTCGCGAGAGGATTATAGATGAGGTCGATGTCGTCCGCCGAGATCACGTCCTGGTAGCTGTCTGCCACGCGTGTGACGTGATGTTCCCGTGCGAATTCCTCCGCTCTCACGCGATCACGTGCGGCAACGACACGCAATTCGTGTCCGCCTTCGTGCGCAGGTTGCACGATGGCGACATCGGTTATTCGAGCGGCGCCCAGCACGCCGATACGCAAGGGTGATGTGACGCTCATAGCGGCTCCAATGTGACTTCGCCGGTGCGGCGTGAGGGTGTACGGAGGTAAGGACGGTTCGACGAACCATACCAGCCCGACACCGCACGGTCACCGACTGATCCGTATTGCTCACCGCCACGATCGGCGGAGGCGAGAGGAAGCTCGGCCTCAACCGTTTGGGTGCCCGCCACCCGGTCTCTCTGCCCTCCGCGGCCCGCCTCATTGCCTGGAGCCGGCATTCTTGAAATGATCACCCCGGTGCGCGGTTGTCCCGACTACTGGCCGACGGCGGCGGGATGCCGTGCCGCGAATACGTGACGTGTAACTCAAGGAGCGATATGGATACCGGAATCTTCCGAGGACACGGTCCCACCCGCCGCCTGGAGGCAGGCGCAGTCCAATGAGCAACCTCGAGAAGGTGCCCGAAGAGATCGTCTGCAGCGAAGGCGGTCGCACAGCGCCTGTTGAGCTCCTGAGACCGCGTGAAGTCCCGCTGGGAGGCCCGCGCGCCATGCCCGTGCGCCGCACCCTGCCGCAGAGGCAGCGCAGCCTCATTGGCTCATGGTGCTTCCTTGACCACTATGGTCCGGACCTCGTGCCCGAATCCGGCGGCATGAGGGTTCCGCGCCACCCGCATACCGGCTTGGCCACGGTGAGCTGGCTGTTCAGCGGCAAGATCGAGCACCGTGACTCTGCGGGGTACCAGGCGATCGTCCGGCCCGGGGAGGTCAACTTGATGGTCGCCGGACGAGGCATCTCCCACCAGGAGTTCTCCACTCCTGGCACTACGATCCTGCACGGGGCACAACTGTGGTTCGTGTTGCCCGAGTCCACCAGGGACATGGCGCCCACATTCGAACATTACGCCCCGGCCCCGGTGCGGGGCGATGGGACCGAACTGAGAGTATTCCTCGGCTCGCTCGCGGGGTCCACCTCGCCTGTGACGACCTACGCACCGCCGCTGTTGGGAGCTGAGGCCGTCCTCCGCCCAGGCGCACGGCTCGATCTGGAACTGAACCCGTCCTTCGAGCACGGAATCTTGCTCGACAGCGGAGACGTCTCGCTGGACGGCACTCCCATGGACGTGGGCAGCCTTCACTATCTGCGTCCAGGGCGCGCAGCAGTCGTCCTGGACGCCGGGGAAAC
>JAODMM010000197.1 GCA_025465015.1 Cryobacterium sp.
AGCGTCTCCAAGGGCGAGAGTCTCAAGGACACCGCACAGACCCTCGCCGCGATGGGCGCCGACGGAGTCGTCATCCGTCACCCCGCCTCCGGCGCCCCACAGGTTCTGGCCGGCAGCGGCTGGATCGACGCCGGCATCATCAACGCCGGTGACGGCACCCACGAGCACCCCACCCAGGCGCTGCTCGACGCGTTCACCATTCGCAGGCGACTGCACGGAAGCGCGTCGCGGGGGAAGGGCCTCGATGGCGTGACCGTCACCATCGTCGGCGACATCCTTCACTCCCGGGTCGCCCGCTCGAACGTCTGGTTGTTGGCCACCCTCGGCGCGGGCGTGAGCCTGGTCGCGCCGCCCACGCTCGTCCCTGCAGATACCACCGGCTGGCCGGCCCGAGTCGGTTTCGACCTGGACGCTGCCATCGCCGCCGGTCCGGATGTGATCATGATGCTGCGAATCCAGGCGGAGCGGATGCACGCGGCCTTTTTCCCCAACAGTCGGGAGTACGCGAGGCGGTGGGGACTCGATGACGGGCGATTCGGCCGGCTTCGTCCGGATACGATTGTCATGCACCCCGGTCCGATGAACCGCGGGCTGGAGATTGCCTCAGCGGCGGCAGACTCGGCCCAGTCCACGGTGCGTGAACAGGTCACCAACGGGGTGTCAATCCGAATGGCCGCGCTGTACGCGCTGCTGTCAGGCGATCGGGAGGATGTGTAGATGTCGAGCGAGAAGTACCTGGTCCGTGGTGCCACCCTCCCCGGCGGTACCAGATCCGACCTGCTCCTAGCCGGAGGTCTCATCACCGAAACAGGCACCAGGCTCTCCGCCGCCGGCGCGACCACCATCGACGCTGACGGACTGATCGCCCTGCCCGGTCTCGTCGACCTTCACACGCATCTGCGTGAGCCGGGCTACGAACAGAGCGAGACGGTCCTCACCGGCAGCCGTGCCGCCGCGATCGGCGGCTTCACCGGCGTCTTCGCCATGGCCAACACGTCACCGGTGCAGGACACGGCTGGGGTCGTCGAGCAGGTCCTCGCCCTCGGCGAGCAGGCAGGTTACGTTACCGTCCAGCCCATCGGCGCGGTGACCGTCGGCCTCGCCGGGAAGAACCTCGCCGAACTGGGCGCCATGGCGGAAAGTCGAGCACGAGTCCGGGTGTTCTCCGACGACGGAGCCTGCGTCTGGGACCCACTGCTCATGCGCCGGGCGCTGGAATACGTCAAAGCCTTCGACGGTGTCGTCGCCCAGCACGCTCAGGAGCCCCGACTGACTGAGAACGCCCAGATGAACGAAGGTCCATTGTCGGCGGAGTTGGGGCTTGCGGGATGGCCGGCCGTTGCCGAGGAGGCAATCATCGCCCGGGACGTGCTCCTCGCCGAGCATGTGGGCTCTCGCCTGCACATCTGTCACGTCTCCACGGCCGGCTCGGTCGACGTTATCCGCTGGGCGAAAGCCCGCGGCATCCCCGTGACAGCAGAGGTCACACCGCATCACCTCCTGCTCACCGAGGACCTCGTTGCCGGTTACGACGCTCGGTACAAGGTCAACCCGCCGCTGCGCCGCAGGGAAGACACCGAAGCGCTTCGGGCGGGGCTCGCCGACGGAACGATCGATATCGTCGCCACTGACCACGCGCCGCACCCCACTGAGGCCAAGGACTGCGAATGGGACGCGGCGAGCAACGGCATGGTGGGGCTTGAGTCTGCCCTGTCGGTCGTCCACGCATCCGTGGTTGCCGACGGTCGGATGAACTGGGCGGATGTGGCACGAGTGCTCTCTGCGATGCCAGCCCGCATCGGCCGGCTTTCCGGTCAGGGGCAGCCGCTCGAATCAGGTTCGGCTGCCGAACTCACGCTCTACGACCCGGCTGCGAGCAGGGTTTTCGGCACGGACGACCTGGCTGGCAAGGGGACGAACTCGCCTTACCTGTCGATGACTCTCCCCGGTCGCGTGAACGCGACGTTCCACCGCGGATACGCCACGGTACTCGATGGGGTGCTTCGACCCACAGATGAGGTGCGGGCCTATGGGGCCACCGCCGGAGCGGGAGCCGCTCGTGGATAGGTTCCTACCCGCGGCAATTGTCGTGGTCGTCATCGCCGGGCTCCTCGCTCTCATGTGGCGGAGCTTCTCCAGGCGGGTTCGGCGTGACTCCGCGCTCCCATCTGGTTACGCGATGCCGGAGGGCGATGCCGCGCTCCCAGGCGGCGGAGGCGTCCCCGAACTCGCTTCGGCGGAGGTCCTGTATGTGGCGACAACTCCGCGGGACCTTCCCCTCGAACGCCTCGCTCTTTCGGGATTGGCCTTCCGCGCCCGAGCGACGCTGGCGGTCTCCGTGGGGGGAATCCTCCTCGCCCCGGTCGGCGAGCGGCCCGTCTTCATCCCGGTCTCAGCCATCGACCTTCTTACAGCCGCCACCTGGGCCATCGACCGCGGTGTGGAGACGGACGGCCTCCTCGTGCTCGGGTGGCACCTCGACATCCCGGGTCACACGCCCGTTGACAGCTATTTCCGCATCACCGACCCGTCTGACCGACGGCGGATCAGCGATGCGATCCATTCCATTGCACCAGGGGCGATTCGCCCCACCACCGAAAGCGAGGCGTAGCGTTGAGCTACTCAGTTACCGACCCATCGGCGCCGGCTGTCCTGGTACTCGAGGATGGCACCCGCTTCGTGGGTGACGCCTACGGCAGCCGGGGGGAGACCTTCGGTGAAGCCGTGTTCGCCACAGGGATGACCGGTTACCAGGAAACCCTCACGGACCCGTCGTATGCCGGGCAGATCGTGCTGATGACAGCCCCGCACATCGGCAACACCGGCGCCAACGACGAAGACATGGAGTCCCGTCGCATCTGGGTCGCCGGGTTCATCGTGCGCGAACCCTCCCGAATGGTCTCCAACTTCCGTTCTCAGCGGAGCCTTGACGATGACCTCGAGGCCGGTGGTGTCGTCGGGATCAGCGGAATCGACACGCGGGCGATCACCCGTCACATCCGCTCGGCTGGGGCGATGCGCGCCGGTATCTTCTCCGGGGACCGCTTCAGCCTCTCCGACTCCGAGCAGCTGGAGCTGGTGCAGTCCGGCGCGTCGATGCGGGGTCTTAAGCTCTCGGACGAGGTCTCGACGATCGAACCTTTCTCCATTCCCGCGCAGGGGGAGCGTATCGGCTCGGTTGCTGTTCTCGACCTCGGCGTGAAGAAGTCCACCCTCAAGTACCTGTCGGAGCGCGGCTTCGAAGTACTCGTTCTTCCGCAGAATGTCACCGCCGATCACGTGCTCTCGCTGAAGCCCGACGCCCTGTTCTTCTCGAACGGGCCCGGTGACCCTGCCGCCTCCGACGACCACGTCACACTCCTACAGGAGGTGCTGCGCGCCGGCGTCCCGTACTTCGGAATCTGCTTCGGCAACCAACTGCTCGGTAGGGCCCTGGGCTTCCCCACTTACAAGCTGCCATTCGGGCACCGGGGCATCAACCAGCCCGTCCTCGACAAGACCACCGGGCGGGTCGAGATCACGTCGCAGAACCACGGCTTCGCCGTCGATATGCCAATCGATCAGGTGAGTGAATCCCGGGCGGGCTTTGGGCGCGCCGAGGTGAGCCATTACAGCCTCAACGACAATGTCGTGGAGGGCATCCGATGCCTCGACATCCCCGCCTTCTCCGTGCAGTACCACCCCGAGTCGGCCGCCGGCCCGCACGACGCCAACCACCTTTTCGACCGGTTCAAGGATGTGGTGGTTGCCCGCAAGGCGGCCGCCGGAGCAGGAGACGCCAAGTAATGCCCAAGCGCGACGACATCAACAGCGTTCTCGTCATCGGGTCGGGCCCGATCGTGATCGGGCAGGCGGTGGAGTTCGACTACTCGGGCACCCAGGCCTGCCGCGTCCTCCGGGCGGAGGGGGTGCGGGTCATCCTCGTCAACTCGAACCCGGCGACGATCATGACCGACCCCGATTTCGCCGACGCTACCTACATCGAGCCGATCACCCCCGAGATCATCGAGTCGATCATCGCGAAGGAGCGACCGGACGCCATCCTGCCGACACTCGGCGGGCAGACGGCCCTGAACGCAGCCATCGCGCTGCACGAGCGGGGCATCCTCGAGAAGTACGACGTCGAACTGATCGGCGCGTCGTTCGAAGCCATCCATAAGGGCGAAGATCGTCAGATCTTCAAGGACCTGGTTCTCGAAGCGGGTGCGGATGTCGCCCGGTCCCATATCGCCCGCACGGTGGAGGAGGCTGTGGGCTTCGCCGAAGACCTCGGCTACCCCCTGGTCGTCCGACCCTCGTTCACCATGGGTGGCCTCGGTTCAGGGTTCGCCTACACGGAGGAGGAACTCCGGCGCATCGTCGGCGACGGTCTGCACCAGAGCCCCACCTCTGAGGTTCTCCTCGAAGAATCGATCCTCGGTTGGAAGGAGTATGAGCTTGAACTCATGCGCGACACCGCCGACAACACGGTGGTCGTCTGTTCGATAGAGAACGTCGACCCGGTTGGGGTGCACACGGGTGACTCGATCACGGTGGCGCCGGCGCTCACCCTGACCGACCGTGAATACCAGAAGCTCCGCGACATTGGGATTGACATCATCCGTGCCGTCGGCGTCGACACCGGGGGCTGCAACATCCAGTTCGCGATCGACCCGGCCAATGGCCGCATCATCGTGATCGAGATGAACCCGCGTGTGTCCCGATCCTCCGCTCTGGCCAGCAAGGCGACGGGATTCCCGATCGCCAAGATCGCCGCCAAACTCGCCCTCGGCTACCGCCTCGACGAGATTCCCAACGACATCACCGGTGTCACCCCGGCCAGCTTCGAGCCCACGCTCGACTACGTCGTCGTCAAGGTGCCCCGGTTCGCGTTCGAGAAGTTCCCGGCCGCGGACGCCAGACTCACCACGACCATGAAGTCCGTCGGCGAGGCGATGGCGATCGGCCGCAGCTTCAGCTCGGCCCTGCAGAAAGCCCTCCGGTCCTTGGAGAAGCGCGGCTCCTCGTTCCACTGGGGCCCGGAGACGAGAAGCCTGGACGAGCTGATCATCGAAGCCGAGATTCCCACCGACGGCCGCATCGTGACCGTGCAACAGGCGCTTCGGAAGGGTGCCACGATCGAGCAGCTCTTCGAAGCGACGAAGATCGATCCCTGGTTCCTCGACCAGATCGTGCTCATCAACGAGGTGGCCGACGCCATTGCCGCCGCTGAGCGGCTCGACACCGGCATTCTCCGCACAGCGAAGGACCACGGCTTCTCCGACGCGCAAATCGGCGAGCTTCGCGGTTTCGGCGAGGCCGATGTCCGGAAGGTGCGGCACATCCTCGACGTGCGCCCTGTCTTCAAGACCGTCGACACCTGCGCCGGCGAGTTCCCTGCTCTCACCCCGTATCACTACTCCAGCTACGACCAGGAGACCGAGGTCATCCCGAGTGACCGGAAGAAGGTCGTCATCCTCGGCTCGGGCCCGAACCGGATCGGGCAAGGTGTCGAGTTCGACTACTCGTGCGTGCACGCGTCGTTCGCGCTGTCGGAGGCGGGCTACGAAACCATCATGATCAACTGCAACCCGGAGACGGTCTCCACCGACTACGACACTTCGGACCGGCTCTACTTCGAACCGCTGACGCTCGAGGATGTGCTGGAAATCATCCACGCCGAAAGCCAGAGCGGTGAGCTGGTGGGAGTTGTCGTGCAACTCGGCGGGCAGACGGCGCTCGGGCTTGCCAAGGGCCTTGAGGCGGAGGGGATCCCGATCCTCGGCACGCCACCGGCAGCCATCGACCTCGCCGAGGAGCGCGGACTGTTCTCGGGAATCCTCACGAAGGCGAACCTCCTCGCACCCCGGAACGGCACAGCCACGGACTTCGCCGGCGCCGTCGGAGTGGCGGAGGAGATCGGATATCCGGTCCTCGTGCGCCCGAGTTACGTACTCGGCGGGCGCGGAATGGAGATCATCTACGACAGCCCCTCCCTGGCCGACTACTTCAGCCGGATGCAGGGTCAGGGCATCATCGGCCCCTCGCATCCGCTGCTCGTGGATAGATTCCTCGACGACGCGATCGAGATCGACGTCGACGCGATCTACGACGGCACCGAGCTCTACATCGGCGGCGTGATGGAGCACATCGAGGAGGCTGGCATCCACTCCGGCGACTCCAGCTGCACCTTGCCCCCCGTCACGCTCGGTAAAGCGGAGATCGACCGCGTCCGGGATGCCACCCTCGCCATCGCCGAGGGCATCGGCGTCAGGGGGCTCCTGAACGTGCAGTTCGCCATCGGTGCCGGTGTGCTCTACGTGCTCGAAGCGAACCCGCGCGCCTCCCGCACCGTGCCCTTCGTTGCGAAGGCCTTGGGTATCACGCTGGCCAAGGCTGCGGCGCTGGTGATGGTGGGCACGTCGATTGCCGAGCTGAAAGCCGATGGACGGCTTCCCCAGATCGACGGGTCCCGGGTACCGATGGACGCGCCGATCGCTGTGAAGGAAGCAGTGCTCCCTTTCAAGAGGTTCCGCACGAAGGAAGGGACCGTCGTTGACTCCGTCCTGGGGCCGGAGATGCGGTCGACAGGGGAGGTGATGGGAATCGACCGCGACTTCCCCCGCGCGTTCGCTAAGAGCCAGCTCGCCGCGTACGGCGGGATGCCGCTGACCGGAACCGTCTTCGTCTCCGTCTCCGATCGTGACAAGCGCGCCATCATTCTTCCGATGCTCCGCCTACAGCAGCTCGGCTACAACCTGGTGGCGACCGAGGGGACCGCCCTTGTGCTCAAGCGCAACGGGATCGACGCCCGCGTCGTGCAGAAATTCAGTGACACAACCGACGGGGCCGATGAATCCATCGTCGACCTTATCCGCCGCGAGGAAGTCGACGTGGTCATCAATACCCCGAGCGGTCGTACAGCACGGGCGGACGGTTACGAGATCCGCGCCGCGGCGGTCGCCGCCGACCTGCCGCTGTTCACAACCATCGCCGAACTCAGCGCCGCCGTCGGGTCACTCGACGCCGTGCGTGCAGGCTTCGACGTCACCTCCCTCCAGGAGTACGCGATCCGACGCCAGGCGGCCCTGTGAGCGAGGCTGGGGACGGAGGCGACGCCTCTTTCGGCGCCAGACTGGGGCGGGTTCTGTCCACTCGTGGTCACCTTTGCGTCGGCATCGATCCGCACGCGTGGCTCCTCCGCGACTGGGACCTCACCGACTCAGCCCAAGGAGCCGAGGCCTTCGGGCGCCGTGTGGTGGAGGCGTCGGCGGGTCAGGTCGGGATCGTCAAACCGCAGGTCGCGTTCTTCGAGAGATTCGGTTCCGCCGGTTATGCCGCACTGGAACGTGTCCTGGCAGACGCTCGGGATGCGGGTCTCCTCGTGATCGCGGATGTGAAGCGTGGAGATCTGGGAACGAGCGCCGCTGCGTATGGTGAGGCGTGGCTCACGCCCGGTTCACCTTTGGAAGCGGATGCTATGACCGTGAACGCGTACATGGGTGTCGGGTCATTGGAGCCTGTTCTCGAACTTGCAGCGACGGCCGGAAAGGGCGTGTTCGTACTCGCTGCCACGTCCAACCCGGAAGGCGCGTCGATCCAACAGGCGAGCGTCGGCAGCGCCGGCACGCGAGTTGCGCGGGCGATCCTCGATGATGTGTCCCGTCGGAACCAGGCCCATGAAACCGGACCCTTGGGTTCTTTCGGCGTTGTCCTCGGGGCGACGCTCGACCTCCACGCCTACGGGATCGACGTGGCCGCTGCGCCGGCGGCCACCCTGACTCCCGTGCTCGCCCCCGGGTTCGGTCATCAGGGAGCCAACGCGACGGATGTGGATGAAATCTTCGGCGGGTACGCCGCGGGGGTTATCGTGAGTGAATCGCGTAGCGTTCTTGCCGCTGGGCCCGAGCGGATAGCATCGGCGATCGCGCATCGTATATCACAGGCAGGAGCGGCTCGTGGCTGAGAACCGACCGACCCCACCGGACGTCGACCGTGTTGCGGCCTCCCGCGCTGCAGTGGCCGCCCGACGAGCGCGTGCAGCCGTCAAGGCGCAGGTCGCCTCGGGGGAGCGCACCGCTTTGGAGGTCCTCGCATCCGCAGTGAGAGATCCCTCGGGCGTGGAGGGCCGCCTCCGCGTCACAGAGCTGCTCACCAGTATCCCGGCCATCGGTGTGACGAAGATGCAGCGAATCATGACGACACTCGGCATCTCACCATCCAAACGCCTCGGCGCCCTCGGCAAACATCAGCGCGACCGGTTACGCGATTTCCTCTCGACGAAGCCCACTTCCAAACGCAGCGATCGGGAGTCGAGCCTTGTGGTGCTGGCGGGGCCGACGGCCGTCGGCAAAGGGACCGTGGCCGGATACATTCGCGAGCATTTCCCCGACGTGCGGCTGTCCGTCTCGGCGACGACGCGCGCCCCACGACCGGGTGAGATCGAAGGAGTGAGCTACTTCTTCGTCGACGACGCGGAGTTCGACCGGATGATCGAAGCCGGTGAACTTCTGGAGTGGGCGACGGTGCACAACGCCTACCGGTACGGAACCCCCCGCAGGCCCGTCGATGAGGCGATCGCTTCGGGCGAGAGCGTGCTCCTGGAGATCGACTTGCAGGGAGCGCGTGCGGTTCGCCGGGCGATGCCTGAAGCCAGGCTGGTCTTTCTGCTGCCTCCGAGCTGGGAGGAACTGGTGCGCCGACTGACCGGCCGCGGCACCGAGAAACCCGCCGAACAGGCCCGTCGGTTGGAGACCGCGAAGCTCGAATTGGCAGCCCAGGGCGAGTTCGATTTCCGGATCATCAACCATGACGTGGCCGAGGCGGCGCGCGAGGTCGTAGACTTGATGGAGATTCGCAAGGCGCCGTCGCTGTCTTAGCGCAGGTTTCGCCTTGATTTCGCCGGCGTCAGGACTGCTACGAGCGTTCCTGTACGCCCGCACCGATTTGCACTTAAGGAGTGTGACACCAATGGCCACCAAGCCCACTGGCATCATTGACCCGCCCATCGACGACCTGCTTTCCAAGGTCGATTCCAAATACGCCCTCGTGATTTTCGCCTCCAAGCGGGCGCGTCAAATTAACGACTACTACGCGGACCTCCACGAAGGCAGCCTGTTCGACAACGTCGGGCCCCTCGTCGACTCAACCGTCGACGACAAGCCGCTGTCGGTCGCGTTGCGGGAGATCAATGAGGACAAGCTGATCGCTCGTCCCATTGTCACCGAATAAGTTCCACCAGCACCAAGCGCGCAGGATGTCGCCCGCTCGCACGATCGTCGTCGGAATCACCGGCGGCATCGCAGCGTACAAGGCGGTCAACGTCGTGCGCGCTTTTGTGTTGCTGGGGCACGACGTCCACGTCGTCGCCACACCAGCCGCTCTGCGATTCGTCGGCAGGCCAACGCTTGAGGCGATCTCCCGCAACCGGGTCCACAGCGACCTGTACGAGGGCGTCGCTGAGGTTCGGCATGTCGCCATCGGCCAGGGTGCGGATCTGATCGTTGTGGCCCCCGCCACAGCGAACAGCATTGCGAAACTCGCCGCCGGGCTCGCGGACGACCTGCTCGGGAACACCATCCTCGCGAGCACCGCGCCGCTCGTGATCGCGCCGGCCATGCACACCGAGATGTGGAACAACGCGGCCACCGTTGCCAACATCGCGATCCTGCGAGCCCGCGGGGTAACGATCGTCGGTCCCGGCGTCGGTCAGCTCACCGGTACCGATTCCGGTTCCGGGCGCATGGAGGAGCCGGACACCATCGTCGCACGAGCTCTTTGCGTTCTCGACGAGTCGGTCAATGACGGACAGCCCGTGGGCCAAGTGCAGGATCTCGCCGGACGGCGCGTCCTCATTAGCGCCGGCGGCACACGCGAGCCTCTTGACCCGGTGCGCTTCCTCGGCAACCGATCGAGCGGGAAGCAGGGGGTCGCCCTCGCGGCCGCGGCTGCGGCCCGGGGAGCTTCCGTCACTCTTGTCGCGGCGCACCTCGAAGTCGCACCGCCCGTCGGGATCGATGTCCGAACGGTGAGCACAGCGGCGCAGTTGCAGGACGCGGTGACCGAAGCCTCCCACGAAGCCGATGTCATCATCATGGCCGCAGCCGTTGCCGACTACCGACCTGCGACCGTGCAGACCGGCAAGATCAAGAAGGACCAAGTCGGCCAGACGCTGACGCTGGAACTGGTGCGGAACCCCGACATTCTCTCGGGACTGGCCGCCTCCCGACGGCAGGGCCAGATCATTATCGGCTTCGCCGCCGAGACGGAAGAGGACGCTGACGCCCTGATCGCGGTCGGCCGGGAGAAGATCCGCCGCAAGGGCTGCGACTACCTGGTCCTCAACCGGGTCGGCTGGACAACCGGCTTCACCACGGATGACAACGCGGTCGTCGTGCTGGATGTGCGCGGAGCTATAGTGAAAGACGCCTCCGGCACGAAGATGTCGGTGGCGAACAGCATCCTGGATGTCATCGCGCACACCACCATCAGCGACTGACCTCAACACCCCCACTTCAGCATCCGCAACCGCGGCACTCCGGAACCACAGAAGTGCACAACTTCTGCAGTCCACAGCTGCTGCGGTCCACAACTACAGAGACGGGCCAGATGAGCGACCTTCGCCTCTTCACCTCCGAGTCGGTCACCGAGGGACACCCCGACAAGATCTGCGACCAGATCTCCGACAGCATCCTCGACGCGCTGCTGGCTGAAGACCCGCACAGCCGCGTCGCCGTCGAGACCCTCGTCACGACGGGCCTCGTGCATGTCGCCGGGGAGGTGACCACCGACGCCTATGTCGAGATCCCCAACATTGTGCGAAAGACCATTACCGACATCGGATACGACTCCTCCGACGTGTGGTTCGATGGGCGTTCGTGCGGTGTCGAGATCTCCATCGGCGGGCAGTCGCCCGACATCGCTCAAGGTGTGGACCAGGCCTACGAGGCTCGCGAGGAGTCCAGCGTCGACGACTTCGACCGCCAGGGCGCGGGCGATCAGGGGATCATGTTCGGGTACGCTACCCGGGAGACCGAAACCTTCATGCCGATCCCCATCTGGATCGCCCACCGCCTCGCTGAGCGCCTCGCCGCGGTTCGCAAGTCGGGAGAACTCACCTGGCTGCGACCCGATGGGAAGACCCAGGTCACGGTCGGTTACGACGGCATCACTCCACGCACGGTGGAGACCGTCGTCGTGTCGACCCAGCACGCGCCATCCATCTCGACTCACCGGCTCCGAGCTGAGGTGGAAGAACTCGTGATTCGGCCGGTGTTAGCGGGCGTGCATTTGGATGCCTCTGCCACGCAGGTCCTGATCAACCCGACGGGCAGGTTCGAGATCGGCGGTCCGCAGGGCGATGCAGGCCTTACAGGGCGCAAGATTATCATCGACACGTACGGTGGCTCGAGCCGCCACGGTGGCGGCGCATTCAGCGGTAAGGACCCTTCGAAGGTCGACCGTTCGGCGGCATACGCTATGCGGTGGGTCGCCAAGAACGCCGTCGCCGCGGGCCTGGCCGAGCGGCTCGAGGTGCAAGTCGCGTACGCGATCGGCAAGGCTGCGCCTGTCGGACTGTACGTGGAGACCTTCGGCACGGGTGTGTTGCCGGACGCGGAGATCACCGCGGCGATCCGTGAGGTGTTCGACCTCCGGCCTGCGGCCATCATTCACTCGCTCAACCTGCTTCGACCCATCTATGCACAGACCGCCACGTATGGGCACTTCGGCCGTGAACTGCCGGACTTCACGTGGGAAAAACTAGACCGGGTGAACGACCTCAGAAGCGCAGCCGGGCTCTGAGCATGGCCACCGGCCCGGTGGCGCGGGTGCTGATCGATTCACCACTCCCGCAGCTCGACCACCTGTTCGACTACCGTGTGCCCGACGAACTCGCCGCGACGGCCGTTCCGGGGGTGCGCGTGAAGGTCCCCTGGCGTTCAGCGGGGCGAACGATCGACGGCTACATCATCGACGTCATCGAAGATCGGGCGTCTCCCGAAGGTGAGGCATCAGGTTCGGATCCCGGTGCTTCCTGGCGGGGCACCCTCAGCGCCATCGAGGCTGTGGTGTCACCTGTTCGGGTCCTCACGCCTGAGATCTCACGACTCGCCCGCCTCGTCGCAGACCGTGCTGCCGGCAACGCCGGTGACATCATCCGCCTGGCCGTGCCCTCGCGGCAGGTGCGGGTGGAGAAAGCTTGGATCGCTGCTCGTGCGGAAACAGCGGAGACGGCTGACGTGGCGGTGTCAGTACCGCACGGGCCACATCCGCCTCGGTTCTCGGCCTACCCGCCTGGCGCTCTCGATACAGTCCTCGCTGATAGCCGGAGGGCGGCTGTGCAGGCCGTTCCTCGCCTCGAGGCGCTACCGGATGCCGGTACGGTCGGTGCTTGGGCCATCACCCTGGCCGAACTCGCCGCGGCCACCGTCGATGCCGGGCGCTCTGCGATCCTCGTCGTTCCCGACTACCGCGACCAGGACCAGGTGCAGGCCGCTCTCGCCCGGGTCGCGCCCGCCGACCTCATCAGCAGGCTCGATGCCCGTCAGCCCAACGCCGACCGGTACCGGGCGTTCCTCGCGTGCCTGGAGCCGGGTCCACGAATCATCATCGGCAATCGGTCGGCCGTCTACGCGCCGGCCGCAGACCTCGGCCTGCTTGCCCTGTGGGACGATGGCGACCCGCTTCATGCCGAGCCGCTCAGTCCCTACGTCCATTCCCGCGACGCCGCACTCGTGCGCCAACAGGAGGCCGGGTGCGCCTTGGTTCTCCTGGGGCACTCCCGCAGCGTCGAGGCGCAACGGCTCGTCGAACTCGGCTGGCTGGACGACATTCATCCGCAACGCAACGTGCACCCCCGAGTGATTCCCACGGATTTCCAGGTGAGCGCCGAGGAACTGGTGCGGGCCGCACGAATACCGTCGGCAGCCTGGCAGGTTGCGCGGGCAGCTCTGGCCACCGGCCCGGTGTTGGTGCAGGTGGCCAGCCCCGGCTATGCGCCCGTCCTTGCCTGCCAGACCTGCCGGCGCGCAGCTCGGTGCACCCGGTGCCAGGGCCCCTTGGGGCTCGCAGCAGCCGGAGCGCTGCCAGCCTGCCGCTGGTGCGGGGCGCTCGCCGCCGACTGGGTCTGCACGCACTGTGAGGGCCGGGCACTGCGTCAGGTCTCGGTGGGCGCAGCCCGCACAGCTGAAGATCTCGGCAGAGCCTTCCCCGGAACGAGGATAATCACAGCCGACGGTGACCATCCACTGCAGCACGTTGATGGCGAACCCGCGCTGGTGATAGCCACCCGGGGGGCGGAACCTTTGGCGCCTCGCGGTTACCAGGGCGTGCTGCTGCTCGACGGTGAGCGCATGCTCGCCCGTGAATCCCTCAGAGTGGGGGAGGACTGTCTGCGCTGGTGGTCGAATGCGGCGGCGCTGGCCGCTCCCGGCGCATCCGTCATGCTCGTGGGAGTCGGCGGCGCGCTCGCGCGTGCCATGAACACGTGGCAGCAACCCGCTTATGCGGCCCGGGAGCTCGTCGACCGGAGATCGCTCCGGTTCCCGCCTGCTGTGCGGGTCGCCTCGGTCAGCGGTGCAGCCGATGATGTCGAGGCTGTCCTCACCGATCTGACCGACATTCCCGGGCTCGACGTGCTGGGGCCCGCCCCGACCGATCCCGGCCTGGTGCGGGCCATCCTGAGATTCCCGTACGGCAGCGGCGATGACGTCGCTCACACCCTGAAGGCCGCCGTGGTGCGCAACGCCACCCGTCGGAGGAAGCCCAAAAGCGGAGCGTTCCGCGCGGCACCTACACTCAAAGTACGATTCGATGACCCGGAGCTGCTCTGAATGAAACTCGTCTTCGCCGGCACCCCCGAGGCCGCCGTGCCGAGCCTGGCCATGCTGGCCGCCTCGTCACACGACCTTGCCACGGTGATCACCCGTGCCGACGCCCCGGTCGGCCGCAAGCGCGTGCTAACGTCCTCGCCTGTCGCGCAGGCCGCACATGAACAGGGCCTGCCGATCCTCAAAGCGAACCGACTCGGCGACGATCTGACGGAGGTCATCGCTCGGCTTGCACCCGATCTCGGCGTCATCGTCGCCTACGGGGGCCTCGTCAGGGAGCCGTTGCTGTCAGTCCCGCGCCTGGGCTGGATCAATTTGCACTTCTCCTTGTTGCCGCGCTGGCGCGGGGCCGCTCCCGTGCAGCACGCTGTCATTGCCGGTGATGCTCTCACAGGCGCTGCGATATTCAAATTGGTGCCCGGGCTCGACGCCGGCCCGGTCTACGCGACGCTGGTGCGTCCGATCGGCGCCGACGACACCGCCGGTGATGTTCTGGAGGAGCTTTCGGTGACCGGAGCGACACTGCTCCGAGACGTGGTCGAGGACATCGCAGCAGGAACTGCATCGGCGACCGAACAGGAAGGCGAGGTGACTCTCGCCCCCAAACTGGGCATAGACGACGCCCGCGTTGACTGGAGCCGACCGGCAGCGGCTGTGTACAACCGTGTGCGCGGCGTCACGCCGGAGCCTGGTGCCTTCACCGTCGTGGCGGGCGCGCGGGTCAAACTCCTGGCCGTGCGCTCCGCGGCGTTCGCGCCGGACCTGCCTGCGGGGCATCTTGACCTGCGCGAGGGCCGGGTGCTCATTGGCACCGGTACTCACCCGTTGGAGCTTGTCAACGTGCAACCGTCGGGTAAGAAGGCAATGCCGGCGGTCGCCTGGTGGCGTGGCGCCGGACGCGACGGGCTGGTGGCCTCGTGAGCGGGCAGGGCCGACAGGGGCAGGCGCCGGAGTTCGTGCAACCCGCGCGCCGGGTTGCCTATGAGGTGATCGCGGCGGTCCGCGAGTCCGACGCGTATGCCAATCTTCTCCTTCCCACACGCATTGCTCGCGCAGCGCTGAACACCGCCGATGCCGCTCTCGCCACCGAACTGACCTACGGGACGCTGCGCATGCAGGGTTACTACGACCGCGTCATCTCACTGGCTGCCGCTCGCCCGACGAGCGCCATCGGACCCGCTGTGCTCGATGTGCTGCGCCTCGGAACGCACCAACTGCTGGCTACTCGGGTCGCCACACACGCGGCCGTAAACGAATCGGTCGCCCTGGCACGGCAGGTTGGTTCCCGCTCGGCAACGGGATTCTGCAACGGGGTTCTTCGCACCATCGCGCGCTCCAGCCCCGAGGAATGGCGCGAACGTGTCCTGGCCGAGGCAGGTAACCCCGATGAGCTGCTGGCTGCGGAGCACTCGCATCCGGTGTGGGTGGTTCGGGCCTTCCGCCAGTCGTTGCGGGCGGAGGGACGGGAGGACGAACTCGTCGACCTGCTCGCCGCCGACAACCTGCCCCCTCGGGTGAACATGGTTGCCCTGCCCGGCCTCATCGAGCCGGGGGAGACGGGCAGTCTCGGCGTGCCCGACGCATTCGCACCAACCGGCTTTGTACTGGCCGGCGGCGATCCCTACGATCTGATGGCCGCGCACCGTGGCCGGTTGCGGGTGCAGGACGAGGGGTCGCAACTGGCTGCCCTGACTCTCAGTCGTGCCCGGCCGGTGCGTGCGGGGGAGCGTTGGCTCGACCTCTGCGCAGGACCCGGCGGCAAGGCTGCGCTCCTGGCCGCCGAAGCTCTCGCCGGTCGGGCCGAGTTCGTGGCCAACGAGCTCGTCCCGGCCCGGGCGCAGCTGGTACGCAACGCCTTGGCTGCAGTTCCTGGCGAGGTGCCGGTGTGGGAACTCGACGGGACCCGCATCTCACAAGTACACCCCGACACCTTCGATCGCATCATGCTCGACGCCCCGTGTACCGGTCTGGGGGCGCTCCGGCGCCGCCCCGAAGCCCGCTGGCGGAAACAGCCTACGGATGTCGCCGCCCTGGCAGGCCTGCAGGCGGCACTTCTCGATGCTGCTCTGGGTGCCCTCAAGCCCGGCGGGCTCCTGGCTTACGTGACGTGCTCGCCGCACATCGCCGAGACCCGAGGTATCGTCGCAACTGTCGCCAAGAGCTGGGGGGAAAGGGTGCACCAGCTTGACACGGCACCGGTCCTGCAGCGGGTGTCCCGGTCACCGATCGACGTGCCGCCGGCAGCCACTGGGAGTGGTGTGCAACTCTGGCCACACCGGCACGGAACGGACGCCATGTTCATCGCCCTCCTCGAGCGCCGCGCGTGACTGGATAAGGTGGAGCCATGCCCGCCCGGATCAACCCCAGCATCCTCGCCGCCGATTTCGCCAACCTCGAACGTGACCTCGGTCGGATCCGCACCGCGGACGCCGTTCACGTCGACATCATGGACAACCAGTTCGTGCCGAACCTGACCTTCGGCCTTCCCATGGTCCAGCGTCTCCGGCAGGTCTCTCCGCTGCCGCTCGACGTGCACCTGATGATCGACAACCCCGACCGGTGGGCACCCGGCTACGCCGAGGCTGGCGCTTTCGGGGTGACCTTCCACGCCGAAGCGGCTGCGAACCCGGTAGAGCTGGCGCGCACCCTCCGGTCGCTCGGGGCTCGCGCCGGGATCGCGCTGAAGCCGGGAACGGCGGTGGAGCCCTACCTGGACGTGCTGGCGGAGTTCGACCAGGTGCTGGTCATGACGGTGGAGCCCGGTTTCGGCGGTCAGAGCTTCATGGAGTCGACCATGGGTAAACTCCGCACCTTGGCGGAGGCTGTCCGGGGCAGGGAGCTCGACGTCTGGCTGCAAGTCGACGGCGGTATCACCGCGGAGACCATCGTCACCGCGGCAGAAGCAGGCGCCGGTAGCTTCGTAGCGGGTTCCAGCGTCTTCACGGCCGACGATCCTGCGGAGCAGATCGAGCGACTCCGCGCTGCGGCGGACACGCACGTCCATGCGCACCGGTAGCCTGTACAGGTGAAAACATTCGACGACCTCTTCGCCGAGCTGCAGGGCAAGGCTCAGACCCGGCCGGAAGGGTCGGGAACCGTGCGGGAACTGGATGCAGGCGTTCACGCCATCGGCAAGAAGATCGTCGAGGAAGCAGCCGAGGTCTGGATGGCTGCCGAGTACCAGAGTGATGACGAAGCAGCGGAGGAGATCTCACAGTTGATCTACCACCTGCAAGTGCTCATGCTGGCCAAGGGACTCACCCCGGCCGACGTGTATCGACATCTGTGAGGCGCTGAGACGCCCACGATGCCCACGCTGACCATCACCCAGAGAGTTCGAAGATGCTGAGAATTGCCGTGCCTAACAAGGGCTCGTTGTCCGAGACTGCAGCCCAGATGCTGTTCGAGGCGGGCTACACCGGCCGCCGCGACCCACGCGACCTCGTGGTGGCTGACCCGGGCAACGGGGTGGAATTCTTCTACCTCCGGCCCCGCGACATCGCCACCTATGTCGGGTCCGGCGCCCTCGACGTGGGCATCACCGGACGTGATCTGCTCCTGGATTCCCACTCCAGCGCCAGTGAAATCGCGGCGCTCGACTTCGGTGACTCCACCTTCCGGTTCGCCGGCCCAGCCGGGCGCTTCCAGCAGCTCGCTGACATGAGCGGTCTCCGGGTCGCGACAAGTTACCCGGGGCTCGTGGGCACGTTCCTTGCCGGTCATGGGGTGAAGGTCGACCTGGTGACTTTGGACGGGGCCGTCGAATCGGCGGTGCAACTGGGTGTGGCGGATGCCGTCGCCGACGTCGTCTCCACCGGTTCCACCCTCCGCAAGGCAGGTTTGGAGATTTTCGGCCCGGTGATCCTGGAATCCACCGCGGTGCTCATCAGTTCATCCGGCGAGAAACCCGGTGTGGCCACGCTGTTGCGTCGACTCCAGGGGGTCCTCGTCGCGCGTCAGTACGTGCTGATGGACTACGATATCCCGGTGGCTCAGCTCGACGCCGCGTGCGTGCTCGCACCGGGGATCGAATCGCCGACAGTCTCGTCCCTTCATGATCCCGACTGGGTGGCCGTGAGGGTGATGATTCCGCGCACCGATACGAACAAAGTGATGGATGAGCTCTATGAGCTTGGTGCGCGGGCGATCCTTGTCAGTTCCATCCACAACGCGCGGCTGTGAGAGATGATGCCCACCATGGAGCAAGCCTCATGACCTTGTCGGTCCGGGTAATCCCGTGCCTCGACGTGGCCGACGGTCGCGTCGTCAAGGGAGTCAACTTCCTGAACCTGCGGGACGCCGGGGATCCTGTCGCCCTCGCCCGGCGGTACTACGAACAGGGCGCCGACGAGCTGACGTTCCTCGACGTCACGGCGACGGTCGACAACCGGGCGACCACTTATGACGTCGTACGGGCAACTGCGGAGCAGGTTTTCATTCCGCTGACTGTCGGCGGCGGCATCCGCAGCGTCGAAGACGTCTCCCGTCTTCAGGCCAGCGGCGCCGACAAAGTCGGCATCAATAGTGCCGCCATCAAGCGGCCCGCCCTGATCGCTGAGATCGCCGACCGGTTCGGCGCGCAGGTGCTCGTGCTCTCG
>JAODMM010000184.1 GCA_025465015.1 Cryobacterium sp.
TCGCCGACGACGACCCAAAAAGTGACCGTGTGGGCCCACGACGATCCGCAGGACCTCGCAAAACCGCGCGGCAAGCAGGACTGGCAGCTTGAACCCCACGGGATCTGGTACCCGAGGACCTCGGGAATCTGGCAGACGGTGTGGGTGGATCAAGTTTCAGTGGACCACATCGACCGTGTCCGGTGGACGCCCCATCTTGAGCGCTGGGAGATCGGCTGTGAAGCGTTCGTGCACGGCCCGCCCCACGACGAACTCGAGCTGCATGTCACGCTGAAGGTCAACGACTACGTGCTCGCCGACGATACCTACCTCGTCATCCACAACGAGGTCCACCGCAGGATCGCCCTGTCAGATCCCGGAATCGACGACTACCGCAACGAGCTCTTGTGGAGCCCGGACAAGCCGACACTCATCACCGCCGACCTCGAACTGGTTCGCGACGGCGTGGTGATTGACGAGATCCGCTCCTACACGGCGATCCGCGGCATCAACATTCAACGCGGCCGGATTCTGCTGAATAACCGGCCCTACTTCCTCCGTCTCGTCCTCGACCAGGGGTATTGGCGGGAGTCGTTGATGACGCCGCCGTCGACCGAGGCGATTATCCGCGACATCGAACTGGTGAAGGCGGCCGGATTCAACGGGGTGCGCAAACACCAGAAAATCGAGGACCCGCGATACCTGTATTGGGCAGACAAACTCGGCCTGCTGGTCTGGGAGGAAATGCCCAGCGCGTACCGCTTCACCCACGAGGGAGTCGAACGAATCACGAACGAGTGGATCGAGGTTATCGACCGCGACTACAACCATCCGTCCATCATCGTCTGGGTGCCCTTCAACGAATCGTGGGGCGTTCCCGACCTTCTCGAGAGACAGACGCACCTGAGCTTCGTGCAAGCGTTGTATCACCTGACCGGGACTCTCGACCCCTCCCGCCCCGTCATCGGCAACGACGGCTGGGAGTCCAGTGCCACCGATATCCTCGGGATCCACGACTACGACGACGACCCGGATCACATTCTCAAGCGTTACGGCGAAGGGGGGAACCTTCCCGATCTCCTCGTGCATGGCTTCCCCGGGGGCCGGGTGCTCACGCTTGAGGGCCACCCTCACGAGGGCCAGCCCGTCATGCTCACCGAATTCGGGGGGATCGCCCACCACGACCCGCGCTACCACGGCATGACGGATACGTGGGGGTACAGCGTGAGGCACAGCGCTGATGAACTGCAGGCCGGTTACGAGCGCCTGCTGAACGCCATTAACCGCATCGAGGTCTTCGGCGGGTTCTGTTACACGCAGTTCACCGACACCTGGCAGGAGGCCAACGGCCTCTTCTTCGAAGACCGGTCACCGAAGTTCGATGTCGGCGCCATGCGCACCGCGACCTTGGGAATCAAGAAGATGCCGTCCGAGGTTGCCGCTCGACGGCCGGAGACCCCGGACGACGACTCGGGGCGCTGAGCCGAAGTGGCGCGGGCGAGGAACCGGCGGCGCGGAATCGCCGACCCCGGTGACCCGTGCGCCGTGCCAAGCGGTCAGGTCCGGTCAGTCGCCGGCGGCGGCGGCGGCGAGCGCTGCGCCGGCCTCATGCAGGTAGGTGAGCGGATTTTCCCTGGCAGCAGCGGAGGACCCGGCGAGCACGCTGAGTGACGCCGCGGCCGCGAACGCAGTGGTGGGCGCGTCGATGATGCCCGCGACGAGCATCGCGCGCGTCCCGAAGGCCGCTGCCACACCGGCGACGTGACTGGGCACCTTCCCTGCGGCCGATTGGTCATCGAACCGACCCTCGCCGGTGAGAGCGACGTCCGCGACGCCGATTGCGGCCGAAAGTCCCAGGGCAGCTCCGACAGCTCCCGCGCCGGCCGCGATCGTCGCGCCCCAGGCGAGAAGCCCGAAACCCGTCCCTCCGGCTGCCCCCGCACCGGGAGTGCCCGGGTTGACCGGCACGAAACGGGCGAAGCGCGTGAGGTTGGATTCCAAACCGACCACCTGAGCGGCATCCGCTCCCTTCTGCGGCCCGAATACGGCCGAGGCGCCGGTCGGGCCGAGGAGGGGACTCGTGACGTCGCTCAGGATCACCGCGCCTCCGGGGGGAAGCGGCCGCAGGCCGGACAGATCTGCCCTCGCCAGCGCTCCTAGCCCCCGGTTCCCCAGCCGGATGGGACGGTTGGCGGCATCCGTGAAGGAGGCGCCCAGGGCAGCGAGCGCACCCGCTCCCCCGTCGGTGGACGAACTTCCCCCGAGCGCCAGGAACAGCCGATGCACACCCCGGTCGAGCGCCGCAGCGATGGCCTCACCGAAACCCAGACTGTGCGCATCGAGGGGCAACAGCGGGTCAAGGAGCGTGATACCGCTGGTGCTGGCCAGCTCGACGACGCCAGTGCCATCGGGCAGAAGGAGCCAGTGAGTTTCGACCGGCCGTCCGTCCGGGCCCTGCACTCGCACAGGCCTCCTCTTCGCTCCGGGTACGGCCATCTCGAAGGCCTCGAGCGTCCCCTCACCTCCATCTGCCATGGGCATCAAGCGGATGCTGTCGGCCGGGCGCACCGACGACCAGCCCGAAGCGAGGGCCCGAGCTGCGTCCGTGGCCGTGGCCGTGCCTTTGAAGGTGTCCGGGGCGATGACGACGGCGAGTGGTGGCATGATGCCCAGCATGCCAGAGGCCGCGCAGGCTGAATGCCGGCACCGTCCACGCAGAACCCGACAGATCACTGAGGCGGGGGAGGTCCTCCCGGAGATCACCGGGCGGGTCGACGGGTCGCTGACCGCAGGAGTCCTTGCGGTGCATGTGCGCCTTGACGGTTCCCGGCGACTCCCCACCTACGGTCGGTAGGGTCATGCCAATGGAGAAGCCCGCCGTCCTCTGCCGACGGATCGTCACGGCGCTGGCGGTCCTGGCGCTGACCTTCGCAGGTGCCGTCGCGCAGCCCGTAGTGGTTCACGCGTCCCCCACCTCCACGGTGCGACCGGTCGACGTTCATGCCACCGAGGGCGAGAACCAGGTCTTCGACCCCGGGCTGATCATCAGCGACTACAACTTCTATAACTCTGACGCCATGACTCCCGGCGAGATCCAACGCTTCCTGGCGAGCCGGAACTGTTCACCGCGGGACGGCTCGCCGTGTCTTACCCACTACCGACAGGACACGATGTCGCAGCCGGCTCAAGGATCGGGGCACTGCGCCACATACCGCGGCAGCCGAGACGAACGCGCCAGCCGGATCATCGCCCGCGTCGCCGATGCGTGCGGTATCAGCCCGAAAGTGCTGCTGGTTCTCCTGCAGAAGGAACAGTCGTTGCTCACCAGGCCGAGCGCATCCGGCTACCTCCGCGCCACCGGGTACGGATGCCCTGACACGGCCGACTGCAACGCCGAATACTTCGGCTTCTTCAACCAGGTCTACAACGCCGCCTGGCAGTTCCGGCAGTACACGCAGGAGCCCGAACGCGCTTACCGTATCGGTCTCGTCGATATCCGCTTCAACCCGGACGCAGCATGCGGGTCATCCCTGGTCGAAATCCGGAACCAGGCGACCGCGAACCTGTACAATTACACGCCCTACCAGCCGAACCAGGCCGCCCTGGCAGAGCAGAAATCGTCCCGCGACGTTTGTTCCGCGCACGGCAACCTGAACTTCTGGACACTGTACAACCGTTGGTTCGGGTCGCCGACCTCGACGCGGTACCCGATGCTCTTCGATGACTGCCTGAATCTGACCGGCGGACAGCCCTGCCGCCCCTCCGAGCTCATCCCGTCGCTCCAACCGACGGGACCTCTGCGAGAATCGACGCACTAAGCCGGACGCCGGTTCGTCGCCGAACTTTGACGCCGGGCTAAAGGAGCGAGACAGCTCCTCCTTCCCCTCTCAGTGTCGAAGTTCAGTGTTGAGAGTCTCAGTGTTGAGAGTCTCAGTGTCCGGTCTCCGTGGACGTGATCGGGTAGGACTGATCGAGCTTGACCGTCGCACGTCTGCCGTCGGCTTGGGCGATGTGGGCCTCGTACGCCGAGCCCTCCGCATCGTTCTCCATCCGGTCGATAGTGGCATCCGGGTACTCCGCCTCGACCGCGGCCGTCACCTTCGCCGCCACGTCACCGACGAGGAGCGCCTCGGCCGATGCGTCTTGTCCCACATGGCCACCCTGGCTCGGGTCGCGGTCGCCCTCAAGCTGGATAAGTTCTGATATGCCTTCCCTACGGGGTCGCATGCGCCGGATGGGGGCGGGGCAGGGTGGCAGGCTGACGACTCGGTCCTGCTTCATGCACGTGAAGATCCCAATTTACGGCTCGCACCCAGTCGAAGCCCTTGACACTGCGCCCACCCGCTTCGATACTGAGGGCGAGGCCGTCGGATTTAGGCGTTGACGGCCCGGTGAGGACACGGCGGTCCCGCCCATCTCTATTCGGGTTAGCGGTTCGCGGGACCGCCCTTCGCCAAGTCGGTGTTGCGCGAACCGCTACCGATCTTCGCCGAGTGCCCGGATGCTCTGGATCTCGTCCCCGAGTTCCGTATCTGCTGCTTCCGTATCTGCAAGCGCGGGGACATCCCACTCGCGGGCACCCTCTGCCGTGTCAGTTGGCTTGCCGCTGGCATCCGCTTCGTTGCCGTTTGCGTGCTGATCGCTCATGCTCGTCCACTTCTCCACCCGGGCTACCCTGAAGCGGCACCGCACGAGCCGCTTACAGCTCATAGTCTGCCCCCCATGGGCGCCGTCGAATAGCGCGTCCGTCGAGAGGAACGTCCCCACTGTCGAGGGGCTGTCGCGCCGAACGAAAGAGAGTAGAAGGGATACCAACGGGGAGCCGTCGTGGTCCGCAAATGCAGCGAACTGCAGTATGGACTCGGATTCCCTTCCCGCACACCGCCAGCGAAAGGTGAACTCATGGCCAGGAACCGCATCGTTGTGATCACCGGAGCTTCAAGCGGGATCGGGCGGGCGAGCGCACTCCGCTTCGCCCGTGCGGGCGACTGCGTCGTACTCGCCAGCCGCAGGGGGATGGCGCTCAGGGAGTTGGCTGAGGAATGCCGACTCCAGGGCGCCCCGGGAGCGCTGGCCGTGCCCACCGATACCACCGACGAGGATGCAGTGCAGGCACTGGGAGCGGCTGCGCTCGCTCGCTTCGGACGGATAGACGTCTGGGTGAACAGCGCCGCGGTATCCGTCTTCGCGCCGTTCGTCGAGGTCCCGCTCGACGACTTCCGTCGCGTGATCGATGTCAACCTCATGGGGTACGTGTACGGGGCACGGGCCGCGCTGCAGGTGATGAGCCCCCAAGGGCGCGGCGTGCTCATCAACGTGTCTTCTGTCGTCGGCGAGATACCGCAGCCCTACACGGCGGCGTACGGGATGTCGAAGGCCGCGGTTCGCGCTCTTGGCGTGAGTCTGCGCCAGGAGCTGCTGCTCGAGAAGGAAACCAACATCAGAGTTGTCACGATCATGCCGGCTACCGTCGACACCCCCTTCTTCCGTCATTCCGCCAACTACACCGGGCGCCAAATTCTCGCCATGCCGCCGGTCTACAGCGTGGACAAGGTTGCCCGCACCATCGTCAACGCCGCGCGGCTACCGCGCAACGAGATCGTGATCGGCGCCGCCAGCAAGGCGATGGTTCGTCAGCACCGGCGGCACCCGAAGTCCCTCGAAGCGCAGATGGCGTGGCACGTTGAGAAGACCCACCTTTCGACCCACCGGTCAGCTGACATCACCCCCGGAACTCTCCACGAACCAGACAGGAGCCCAGGCGACGCCACGGCCACCGGAGGCTGGCATGGCGGCCGCAGACTCGCACGGAGGAGATTCATCGGATCGAGCATCGCTGCCGCAGGAATCGCGTGGGGACTTCTGCGATTGCGCTCTCGGGTCGGTCCTTCCGCCCGGTGAGGCAGAGGATAGCTGTTCCTCAGCGAACCGAGGCGTCGCCAGGTCCCGGGTTGACCATGCGAAGTGGTCCTCGTCCTGGAGCGGGACGAACACGGTGCCGCCGGTCACGCGCCTCGGTTGACCTCAAAGAAGGGGTGAATCACGTCTGCGCTCGTCGGGAGTTTCCGCGGCGATCGAACCTCAAACGCAAGGACACCTATCAAGGTTTTCACAAGGCGCGGTGGCGGCAGCGCGCCCGAGGCGGAGCTGCGCAGTCATAGGCGGAAGAACATTGTCGCGAACCGAGGTTTCCTCTAGGCTGATCGAAATTTCTCCAACCCGGCCCATGTCACCTGTGTCGCTGACCATGGCGGGAGTGCCGTCGGGCAACGTGATCTGGGCCGCACGATTCGTATCCCAACCGCGTCAGCGCGAGTCCGGCCTGGCCCGCAATCCACGAGGTCAGCATTCGCTCAACCGAAGAATGGTGGTGACCCGATGATGTCCTCCCCTACACGCCTCCCTGAGAACCGCGAGTGGATCGACTTTGCCAAGGGCATCGCCATCGTGCTCGTGGTGCTCTACCACTGCGGTCTCTTCCTCACCGACGTGGGACTCGCCAGCGGCGCCGGACGAATCCGCTCCTTCCTCAACTTCATTCCGATGCCCGTGTTCTTCTTCATCGCCGGGTTGACCGCCCGGAGAATGCTCGACTGGTCACTCCGAGACCTGTGGCGCCGGCGATTGTTGACGCTGGTCTACCTGTACCTACTGTGGTCGGGCATCCGCGTGATCTTCTACCTGGTGGTTCCGCCGCTGCATGGCACTGAACGCTCTCCCACTGACCCGGTCAGCATCCTCCTTCTGCCGGTCTGGCCAACAAGCAGCTACTGGTTCATCTGGGCACTCGGGATCTTCACCATCCTTGCCTGGACAATCAGCCGCATTCCGGTGAAGTGGCAGCTGATCGGGGCGACGCTTCTCGCGATGGTCTCGACGACTCCAGGGGTCCTCGATACGAACAATGTCGGCTGGGATCGCGTCGCACAGAACTTCGCCTTCTTCCTCGTCGCCCTCTATGCGCCCCGGCTCGTGTACCGGCTTGCGGCCCGGGTGCGCCCCTGGCATGCGGCCCTGCTCATGGTGATATACGCCACGCTGGCACTCGTGATCGCGTACCTCGGCGTCGGTCGCATCCCCGGCGTGATCCTCCTGGAATGCGCAGTGGCGGTGGCCATGACGATAGCGGTGTCGAAGGTGCTCGCCCGAGTTACCTTCCTCGATATCGTGAATCGCTTGGGCCGGCAGAGCTTTCCCCTCTACCTGCTTCACTTGTTCCCGATCGCCATCACGCTCGCGCTCATCACTCCCGTCTCTGACAACGAAGTGCTGCTCGAATGGGCTCCGGCGTGGCCGTATGTGCTCGCGTCGATGATCCTGATCGTCACCTTGTATCTGTTCAAGGTGACGCGACGCTTCACCTGGCTGTGGGTCAGCCCCTTCCGAAGGGACCGCCGCGCGTCCACCCGGCCCGCGGGCCAGAAGCAGCCGCGCCGCCGCGACCCCGTTGTCGGCCCGCAGGGCGCAACAGAAGGGTCCCCCCGCAGCGGGCGTGACGAGCCGTCCAACCCTGGAGGATCATGAACTGCCACCGCACGATCAGAGTCGCCGGCGTCATTGTTGGCATCGCCGCACTAACGGTTTCCCTTGGTGGTTGCGCGGCTCAGTCGCGCGAGGCGGTGGACGAGCGGACCAGCAGCGTTTCGGTGCAGAAGGACGTGCGTTACCGCACCGTGGGTGACCAGAAACTACGGCTGAACGCATGCCTCCCGCCCATCACCCGCGAACCCAGCTCCGCAATCGTCCTCGTTCACGGCGGTGGGTTCGAGCGTGGCAGCAAGGACAACGGCGGCATGGTCAAGTTGTGCAAGGAGCTTGCGAACGAGGGCTTCGCCGCATTCAACGTGAACTACAGGCTGGCACCTAAATTCAGCTATCCCGCTCCCGTCGATGACGTCGCCGCCGCCGTGGAATGGCTCCGACGGCCCGAACAGGTCACGCGTTTCGGCATCGACCCCCAGCGCATCGGGCTGTTCGGAAGCTCAGCGGGAGCCATCGTGGTCGCATCCGTGGGCACTGCCGGTGACGGGAGCACCGACGCCGGATCGCGGGTCAGCGCTGTCGTGGCACTGTCCCCCGCGGTCGACTTCACGCCGAACGGCTTCGCCCTGGGCGCACCGGCCGACGCAGAGATCCAGCTGGTTCTTCAATACCTCGGCTGCACCGACGTCGCCGACTGCCCGAATTCAAAGAAAGCGTCGCCCCTGTACTCCGTCGACGCGAGCGACCCCTCGTTCTTCATCGCAGCCTCGTCCGATGAAATCGTCCCGATAGGACAGGCGAAGGCGATGCAATCGGCACTCACCGCAGCGGGTGTACCCGTTGAGCTGGAAGCAAAGAGCGGCAAGAAACACGGTGTCCAGCTGCTGGACGATGAGACGCGAGCGCGGATTCTGACCTTCCTCCATAAGGAACTCGGATGAGCAGCTCAACAAAATGGTGGCGGTGGGGAACCAAATGAGAGAGCATGAAAGCTCCAGGACAAGGGTTCACGCAACAACCGGAATCATGAGGGTTGCTGCCGATGTGAGAGTGCCCGTCCTACCCGAGGAGGTCACCCAGGAGGTGGTCGGGCGTGTCTGAATCAGCCAACCGGCCTGCATCCGCCCGCCTCTTTCGGCGCATCGTCCGCGCTCTGAACTCAGGACGACCCGCCGAAACCTGCGCTGTCGAATAGTTAACACGCGCGTCACATCCGAACCGTCACCAACGCATAGCCTGTAGCCCACTGCAGTAGGCAGCCTCATTCACACCCGAAATGTGAGGAGTCCCCTTGTTCACTCATACTGAACAGGTTTTCCCTATCGCTGTCGGCCGAGCCAAACCCGCCCGCCGGGTGGCGGTCGAAGCCCCTAATTGGCGCCAGGCCTACGCCTCCCGACTGCTGGCCACCGACTTGGTCGTGATCATCGTCGTCGTCTTCGGATCGCAACTCGTGTGGCTCGGATGGGACTCCTCCAACTTGCGCGCCAGCCCGGACGACCACATCACACTCGCCCTGAACTACACCGCCATCTCGGCGATCCTCGTGGCGGCGTGGATGGCGGTGCTTGCGGTCTTCGCTACCCGCGCTGACCGGGTCTTCGGCACCGGCGCTGCCGAATACAAGCTCATTGCCGACGCGACTCTGCGTCTTTTCGGCCTTGTCGCAATCGTGGCGTTCCTTCTGCGGCTCGACCTCGCCCGGGGATTCATCGTGACCGCGTTTCCCGTCGGCCTCGCTGCGCTGATCGCCGTTCGCTCGCTGTGGCGTGGGTGGTTGCATCGGCAGCGTGAGAAAGGCGGATACTCCTCGCAGGTGCTCCTCGTCGGCTCGCAGTTCAGCGCCGAGACCATCGCCCGCGAACTCGGTCGGCAGCGCAGCGCCGGCTACAACGTCGTGGGCGCGTGCATTCCCGGTGCGCCGGAGCGTCCGGGAATGCTGCCTGAATCGGAGATACCCGTCTCAGCCAACCTCGACAACCTCCCGTCCGCCATGGAAGCGGTCGGGGCTGACACCCTCGTGGTCACCAGCAGCGAGGAGCTGCCTCCCGAACGGTTGAGGGAGCTCAGTTGGTCGCTGGAGCCCGGGCGCCAGCACCTTGTCGTCGCCCCCGGCTTGACCGACATCGGCGGACCTCGCATCCACACCCGCCCAGTCGCCGGGCTCCCTCTGATCCATGTCGAGACGCCTCGATACGCCGGCTCGACCCG
>JAODMM010000235.1 GCA_025465015.1 Cryobacterium sp.
CGGCATGCGCGAACGCGCCCATCTGGCCGGCGGCTGGCTGACGGCCGGACCGGACGGGGAACAGTTCCGAGTGACGGTGTTCATCCCCTACGGAACCCGGGAAACGAGGGCAGCAGCGGACGATGCAGCCGGCGCCGAAGCCGGGAGTACTTTCGGTGAAATTTCGGGGGCGGAAGGCCAGCCGGCGCTGACCGCAACGGGTCCTCCCGTTCCGGCAGGCGCCGCGCGGGAAGCAGCCGACCGTGGCTGATGCCGGGGCACCCATCACCGTGGCCCTGGTGGATGACCAGCCCTTGTTCCGTTCGGGTATCCGCATGCTGATCGAGAGCCAGGAGGACTTGGAACTCTCGGGCGAGGCCGGTAATGGGGAAGAGGCGGTGACCCTGGCAATCGAACGGTGCCCGGACGTCATGCTGATGGACCTGCGGATGCCGGTCATGGATGGCGTAGAAGCCACCCGTCGGATTGTGCAGCACGCCGCGGCGGCCGGAACGGACAAGCCAAAGATCATCGCACTGACCACCTTCAACAGGGATCAGGCTGTGGTCCAGGCCGTGCAGGCCGGGGCAAGCGGGTATCTGCTCAAGAGCGCGGAACCCGAATTCCTGCTGGCAGCGATCCGGACCGTCCACTCCGGATACTCCGTCATCGCGCCGGGATCCATCCACTCTCTCTTCGAGCATGCTGCCCGCAACGTCCCCGCTGTGGGTCCGGACTTGGCCGTACTAAACGTCCTGTCCGTGCGGGAGCGGGACGTCTTTCTACTCGCGGCCAAAGGTCTCAGCAATGGAGAGATGGCGGAGAGCCTGTTCGTCTCTGAAGCCACCATCAAAACTCACCTGCGCAGTGTGTTGGACAAACTGGAACTCCGTACCCGGCTCCAGCTGGTCGCATTCGCCCACGAACGCCGCTTACTGGGCACCTGAACAGGCAACAGACAACGCCTGGAAAATGCACCGCGCGGTGCTGCCCGGACCACAGTCCGCCCGTATCCCAAGAAGGAGAACTCAAGGACAAATAATGGACGTTTCAACTGTTGCCCTCAACCTGACCTTTCTCCTGACCCTCGGCATCGGTTTCCTGATTTTCCTTGCCCACATTCTCATTTTCACGACCGTGCTGATGCTGGCCGGGGCCGCCCATTTGGCCGCGCTTACTTTCACAGCACTTTGGAACCGGCTCCGAATGGCAGAGGTGACAAGCCACCGATCCAAACCTGGTCGTGATCGGGAAACACTGCGCGCCAAGGCATTTCCTAATCTGGATCATTAGGCCCACGGCACGACCGCCCCATAGAGCGCAGCGACCAGTATGTCGGCAGTTGGTGCACGCCCAATCTGTGCCCGATTGAGGATCCGTACACGCATGCAATTGGGTCGCAACTTGGCCACGCTTGTGGCGTTGTGAGCGGACGATCGGGACGTACGAGAACGCTCCCCGTAGGCTGATCTCGTGCTGCACATCCTTATCGACACCTCCACATGTCTCGACCTTGCGCAACGTCGAGATGGGCAGCGCTGGATCGTCGCTCTGCGGATACTCATCCGCGAGGGAAAAGTAAAGCTGCTGGTCCCTCCCGTGGTCATTGAGGAGTTCGACCGCAACGAAGCCCGCGTACAGGCGGCGATGACGTCCAGTATCGCGGCCCGGTTTAGGCAGATCCGCCAGGATCTCTTGACCTACGGCAGTGACGACGATGGTCATGCCGTGGACGTCATCGAAAACCTCGGCCGACATCTCCCGCTCGTCGGAGCTATGACGACCCGGAACTTCCGGGAAGTCCGTGAGCTCCTCGTCACCGGTCAGATCGTCGAGCAATCGGAGGTCGAGACGAACCGCGTCGTCGAGCGTGGGTTGAAAAAGGCCGCGCCATTCCACAGCGGGAAGAACAGTGTCGCCGACGCCGTCATATTCGAGCTCTACCAAACGGCCGCTCAGGAAGCGGACCTCGCAAAGCACCCGCACGCCTTTATCACCACCAACCACACCGACTTTTCTCGGGCGAACGGCGATAAGCGGGAGCCACATGACGACCTTGCGGATGCGTTCGACGGAATCGGTAGCCGATACGCCCTCGGGGTGGACGGCCTCAACATTGTCCTGCGCGACCACTTCGGTGAGGAAATCCAGGAGCTCTTCGAGGAGACTGACTTCCAAGAAGAGCCCCGCAGACTGGACGAGATTCTCGCCGCGGAGACGGAGTTGTTCGACCGTATCTGGTACCACCGGTCCATACAGCACGACTACCGTGCCGAACGGGACGGGGACGCAGAGGAGCTTGAGCGCCACCAGGCCATCGCCGGCCCCGCCCGTGCGCGCGTCGAGGCTACCTATACCAAGCCCGGGCAGCTCGGGCCGTACACGGACTTTGAGATCGGGATGCTGAACGGGAAGATGAGCGCGCTGCGGTGGGTGCTAGGTAGCGAGTGGGACTTTCTCGACACCTGATCCGCCGTCCGTAAGCCGGTGGATCACCGCGCCCTTTGTGTGCGTTAGCCGAACCCTCAATGGGACCGTCCTCATTGAAGGGACCAGGCTCGTGACTCGTGCGCGTTGTGCGACCTCGGGTGAGCGGCGACTAACGAGTTTCGCTGTCCCTTGTGTTCGGCCGAGCTCGCCCGCGCAATCGAAATATCTCCTCGAGGCGGAGCTGCCGCTACCGGCATGCTCGTTTCCAGAAGCGCGCCGGAGGCGACAGGACATCTGGGCATAAAAAAACCGACCCGAAGGCCGGCGAATTTTCGCGCACTATGAACGCAGGTCGATCCTGGCACATGTTCCCGCTCACGGCAAGGCCTCGCCGGGGTGTGAATGAGACAATCCCACCCCGGCGAAGCAGCTACGGCCGGTTGACCCCCGAGAACGTCTCGACAACTTCCTCCGCGTGGGCGGCGACGTCGTAGGGCATGTCGCCGATCCCCTTGATGGCCGGCACCGTGGTGACGGGCTCCCACAGTGCACCGGTGTCCCCGGACGCGAGTGCGAGCAGTGCGTCACGGACGAAGTTGTCGCGGACGATCTGCGCGTCGCTGGCGCCGGGCCGGGTCTGGCCAACGATGCCGTACATCTCAGTGCCGTGCACGGCGGGCGCTCCCTCGACAGGGCCGACCGACAGCAGGTGCGCGTTTCCGCCGGCGGCGGCGTGCGCGAGCGCGCCGCGGGTCTGCGGCAACGTGAAGGAGAAGTCGGTGAGCAGCGCACCGCGGACCTCGACGGGTGTGCGTCCGTCGACGTCGTAGACGGCGATGATCTGGCGGGCGCGGCTGCGCGGGATGCGGTTCCGGTTGGCGAACTCCGCAACAAGGGCGTCGATGTTTCCGGGGTCGAAGTCTTCGGTCCTGTGGAGGACCCAGTAGTCGGTCTCGTGGGTGGCGCTGCTGAAGAGGATGTCGACGTCCCGGTGCTGACCGGACTCGAGGACGTGCATGGGATGGTCCGTGAGGACACCATTCGGCTGGGACCGGTCATCCACGATGGCGATGACGTCGTTGTCGACGCCGTGCGCGGCACCAGGGTCTGAGGACTGCGACTTGGCCATTGCCTCGACAAGCAGGTTCGCGTCCACGGTGAGGAGCTGCTCGGGGTCGTCCTGCAGGCCGAGTGCGGTGAGGATGGTGTGGGCGCGTTCCTCTGCGCCCCACGCTGGCACCTGGCGTGATGGCATACCGGAGAACGCGGCCAGGCGATGGTAGAGGCCCTCGGCGGATGGGGCGGCGAGGAGGCTGAGGGCGGAGAACGCGCCGGCGCTGTGGCCGGTGACCGTGACGTTGTTCGGGTCGCCGCCGAATTGGGCGATGTTGTCCTGTACCCACTGCAGCGCGGCGATGATGTCCTTCAGGCCCAGGTTGGTCGCTTCTGCGAGTGCGCCGCCGTATTGGGACAGCGACAGCCACCCGAACGGACCGAGTCGGTAGTTGAGGGAAACGCTGATTGCACGTCCGGTAGCGGCGAGACCCGATGCGTTGGAGGTGTTCTGGGTGTTCGCGCCGAGCATCCACCCACCGCCGAAGATATACACGATGACCGGGAGAGGCTTGTCGCTGGCGTCGACGGGTGCCCAGACGTTGAGGTTCAGGCAGTCCTCGCTAAACCCATTGTCGGCCTCGAGCCAGCTGGTGTCCCCGGCCTGGAGCGGCGCAGGTCCCTTCTGGTCGTAGGGCAGGTCAGGGTCGAATGGCCTGACCTTCGGGCTGCGGAAGCGGTCGGCAGTGGCGTACGGGATGCCGAGCCACGAGCGCACTGCTGCGCCCTGTTCGGCGATGTCGGTGTTGGTCATGCGAGAGGGTCCCTTCTGGTCAGGCGTCGTCTGCGGCTGTTGAGTCGTCAGCAGTGGTCGAGTCATTGGCGGCCTCGCGGTCGGATCGCAGCTGCGCCCAGTGGCGGAGCCGCTCCGTGATCGCTCGTTCGTAGCCGCCGGTGGTGGGTTCGTAGAACGTTTCCCGGGGCATGCCTTCGGGGAAGTAGTTCGCGCCGGAGAACCCGGTGTCGGTGTCGGGGTCGTATTGGTATCCCTTGCCGTAGCCGAGGTCCTTCATCAGCCGGGTCGGAGCGTTGAGAATGTGCGCCGGCGGCATCAAGGAGCCGGTGCGTCTCGCGGCTGCGTGAGCTTTGTTGAAGCCGCGGTACACGCCGATCGATTTCGGTGCGGTCGCGAGGTAGAGCACCGCCTGCGCAATCGCGAGTTCACCCTCGGGTGAGCCGAGGCGTTCGTACACGTCCCACGCGGCGAGGGCCTGCTGCACAGCTCCTGGGTCTGCCATGCCGATGTCTTCCGTGGCGAACCGGGTGATGCGGCGGGCGATGAACAGCGGGTCCTCGCCACCGTCGAGCATGCGGGCCAACCAGTACAGGGCTGCGTCGGGGTCGGAGCCGCGCATTGACTTATGAAGGGCGGAGATGAGGTTGTAGTGACCCTCCTGTGCCTTGTCGTACAGCGGCGCCCGCTTCTGCACCGCCGCGGCGAGAGCAGCCGAGTCGACGGGCGCGGGCAATGTCTGCACCTGCTCGATCATGTTCAGCAGGTACCGCCCATCCCCGTCCGCCATCGCGAGGACAGCCCGGCGGGCATCGTCGTCAAGGGGCGATGGTGCACCCAGGAGTGTCTCGGCGCGTCCGACGAGCGTGCCGAGAGCCGCGGTGTCGAGGCGATTCAGGACGAACACCTGACAGCGGGACAGCAGGGCGCCGTTGAGCTCGAAGCTGGGATTCTCCGTAGTCGCGCCGACGAGGACGATCGTGCCGTCCTCGACGTAGGGCAGGAACGAGTCCTGCTGGGCCCGGTTGAACCGATGGATCTCGTCGACGAACAGCAGCGTGCCCTGCCCGAGCTCTCGACGTCGCTGCGCTACCTGGAAGACCTTGCGGAGGTCTGCGACGCCGGAGAACGTCGCCGACAAGGGCTCGAAGGCGAGGTTGGTTTGCTCGGCCAGGAGCCTTGCGATGGTGGTCTTCCCACAGCCCGGAGGCCCCCAGAGAACCATCGAGATCAGCCGTTGCGCAGCCACCATGCGCCCGATCGGAGCGTCTTCTGCGAGCAGGTGGTCTTGCCCGACGACATCAGCAAGTGTGCGGGGACGCAACCGGTCGGCCAAGGGCCGGGAAGCGTCGTCCACCTCGAACAGGGACGGCGGCTCGTTCACGAGTCCGCGTCCGGGTGGTGTCCGTCAGCGAGGTCGTAGGAGCCGTGCACCAGATTTTCGATCAGTCGCTTCGTCACCCCGGGTCCCGGACCGACGGAGATCCAGTGGCGCTTATCGAGGTAGCGACCGGGCGTGATCGAGTCGTGGTCGCGTCGGAGCGCGTCAGCGTGAAGCGGGTCCGCCTTCACGGTGATGATTTGCAGGTCCGGGTCGTCCTCGGTGACGATCAGGAACACTTTTTCCCGCACCTTCCACACCTCCAGGTGTGGCGTGAACGGGCGACTGGTGCTGACGTGCTCGAGCGCTGCGGCCGCATCCCGGGCGGTTTGCTGGATCTGCTCACCGGAGAGGATCACTGGTCGTGCCTGCCGAAAGTCGCCGGGTCCACAGGGCGCTTAGCGTGCGGCAGGCCCTCCACGACGAGGAGATAAGACTCGGTTATCAGGTCGTCGACGAGCTGCTTTCGAAGGTCCCCTCCGGGGTGCAGCGTGATCCAGTGCTGCTTGTTCATGTGATAGCCGGGGGCGATGTCCTTGTGCTGCTCTCGTAGAGCCTTCCCATCCTCCGGTGCCGCCTTGATGATGACGATGGGTTCGCCGGTGACTTCGGTCAGCAGCATGAACACCTTGTCGCGGACCTTGAACACTTCCCACTCCGGGCCGAAGGGATGCTCGAGTCCGGCACCGGGAAGCTCCTGCGCCCGTGCTCGAGCCTGCTCCTGCAGTTTGTCGTCGTTCACGCGGGTTCCTTCCCTGGACTAATCTGGATTCAGTACGTACCAGTGTACGCACTTAGTCAGACATCGGAGGAAGCATGCGCCGCGGGAAACCGAATGACCCAGGACGCCGGTCGCGGATCTTGGAGTCCACCCTCGACGTAATCAAGACCGACGGGATCAGTGCGGTGTCGTATCGGGGTGTTGCCGCGCATGCTGAGGTGCCGCTGGGGTCGATGACGTACTACTTCCCCACCCTCGAGGGCCTCATCTTGAGCGCTTTGGACTCGACCCGCAGCGAGCTCGAGCCCCGGTATGCCGCCCCGCTTCGGGATGCTCGCAGCCCCGCCGACGTCGTCGACGCTCTCGTTGACGCGACGATCGGCTCGACCAGCCCGAGCCTTGCCGACATCCGCCTCTACGAGGAGATTCGTCACTACGGCGCGCGGGACCCGAAAGTGGCTGCCGTGCTCCAGGCAGTCGAGGACGATTCCCTCGTGATGCTCCAGCCCGTCGTTCCCACCAGCATCGCCCTCGCCATCAACGCGCTGCTGTGGGGCTGGTGGAGTCACCGCCTGGCGCACCCCGACACGTCGCTCGACGAGGCAACAGTGCGCAGACCCTACGAGGCGATCGTTGGACTCGCCGCACCCGATCACCCATTCCACACGAAAGAGCAAAACCATGCCTAAGACAATGCGAGCCGTCCGGCTGACCGGTCCCGTCGCTCCCCAGGAGCTCACCGTGACGGAGGTGCCGCTTCCAGCGGTCACCGCGGGACAAGTCCGCATCCGCGTGCGAGCGTTCGGCATCAACGAGTCCGAAGTCACCAGCCGCAAGGGGGAGTCCGGCCCCGACTTCTCCTTCCCCCGCATCCTCGGCATCGAAGCCGTCGGCGTCGTTGATGCCGTCGGCGACGTTGATGCCGTCGGCGACGGCGTCAACCTGGTTCCAGGGCAGAAGGTCGCCACGATGATGGGTGGCCTCGGCCGCACCATCGACGGCAGCTACGCCGAATACACCGTCGTCGACGCGGCGAACACGATCCCCTTCGAAACCGACCTCGGGTGGGACATCGTTGGTGCGCTCCCAGAGATGCTGCAAACCGCCCACGGGTCGCTAACAGCCGGCCTCCACCTGCAAGCCGGCCAGCAGGTGCTCATTCACGGCGGCACCTCTACCGTCGGTCTCGCCGCCATCGCGATCGCCCACCAGCTCGGTGCCACCGTCATCGCGACCACTCGCAACGCAGCTCGAGCGCACCTGCTGCACCACGTTGGCGCCGACCATGTCGTGAGCGATGATGACACCCTCCCGGGCGCTGTTCGCGCAATCGCGACGGAAGGTCTTGACGCCGTCCTCGAGTTCGTCAGTGCGGCGGCGCTCCCGGACATGCTGGCCCTGGCGCGTTCCGGCGGCGTCGTCTGCTTCGTCGGCGCTCTCAGCAGTGAATGGACCATCCCGGACTTCTCACCGTTCACGATCCCCAACGGCGTCCACCTCACCAGCTACGCAGGTGAAGCAGCCGGCCTCTCCGCTGACGCTCTGAGCAGGTACCTCGGCGCCATCGAAGCCGACACTATGCGCATCATCATCTCCGACACTTACACCGGACTCGACCAAGTCGCTGCAGCCCACCAAGACTTCGACTCGACCCACCGCGTCGGCAAAGGAGTCGTCGTCATCCCGGGACGGCGAACCCACCACAAGCATTCGCGAGCCGCTGTTCTCGAGCGTGGCGTGCGACGTCACGTCCTACCCGTCGGAACCAACCCGTTAGCGTCCTGACGACACGCAGCGAGGCCAAAGGCGACACCGAACGGCGCTGCTCACAGCTGCGGTCCTTGGTACGAATGATGACAGCGACGCGGGAACGCAAGGTGTAGTGGGCGTTGTCCACGTTGAGGCCGTAGTCGCGGTTGGAAACTCGGGTGCGGACTAGAATCCGTGCATGCGGTTGGCGATCATTGGAGCGGTGCTGCTGGCGGCTGGCGCCGTGGCAGTTTTCACGGGGACGCTGCCCCCGGCCGATCTGGCCGCGCTTGTTGACCGGGTGGCTCCGATCC
>JAODMM010000244.1 GCA_025465015.1 Cryobacterium sp.
CTCGCCCGGGGGCGCACTCGCCGGCAACGACTGAAGGCGCTCGTCTCATTGCGATCATTCGGTCGGTAGGCTGGGAGAGCGGGATAAGGGGAGGACGGGTTCGTGAACTGCCGAATCTGCGGAGCACAGCTGCCAGCCGGCGCGATGTTCTGCGGCGAGTGCGGCAGCTCGACCACGGCCACGCGGAGGACGCGGAAGCGACCGGAGCAGCTCCCATCCGACACCACGATCATCCAGCCGCTTGCTCCCCCCACGCCCACGGTGATCTCTGTTCCGCTTGAAGTTTCGCCGCTTCAGGCCGCGCCGCGCGCGGTTGAGGCGCTTGACGTGCCCGACCGGGGAGGGGTGCCGAGTGCTCCGGCCGCGGTACCCTCGCCCGTCGCGCAGGAGCCGCCCGCTCACCGGGCGCTCTCCCCGGACAGGGCTCCTGAGGCCGGTCCGGTCCGACCTCCGGTCGCCTTGGCGAGGGACGTCCCGGAGTCCGAGCCCCTCCCCGCCTCTGACATCGACCTGGTTCCCGCGTTCCCTGCAGCCCGACCTTCCCCTGTGCGGTTCCTCCTCCAGTTCAGCACCGGGGAGAGCGTGCCTGTGCACGGCACCGGCCTCGTGGGGCGGCGACCGCTCCCGCAACCATCGGAGTTCTTCGACCATCTCGTCCAGATCGCGGATACCGGCATGTCGGTGTCGAAGAGCCATCTCGAGTTCGGCCTGCACGGCGGCGACCTCTGGGTCAGCGACCGGTTCTCCGGGAACGGGACTGTGGTCCGGCGGCACGGAGAGGCACCACTGCGCTGCGAACCCGGACGTCGGTACCTGGTGCCCCGCGGCTCGCGGGTGGAAATCGGTGACCAGTTCTTCGTGGTCACCTGACGCCGTCTAAACCCCGCAACCGACCTTCCCTTCGGCAATCCCTCCACACAACGCCCACTCCTCAACTCCTGTTCGGACGTCGTCTCACTCAGGTCACGGCTGCCCCAATTCTGGTTTCCTCGTGGGGTGAGTCAACCGCCGGACGTGCTTAGGCTTCCCACGCTGCCAGTCGAAGCGGCGCGCGCACCGTTCCCGATCCTCGCCGTGGTCACACCGGTGGTCATGGCAGGGGTTATTTGGGCGGTGACGGGGTCCGTCTTCGGCCTGCTCTTCGCCGGGCTCAGCCCCATCATCGCTGTTGCTGGCGTGCTCGACGGCCGCCGGGGAACCCGCCGGCGGTTGCGGCAGGAGTCGGAGTCGTACCGGCAATCCATGGAGCTGGTACGGAATGAGGTGGTGAATCGTCACGAGAAGCTTCGCAGGGACGCCTGGCGGCGTACCCCGCCAGCTGCGGCCATCGTGTCAGGGGAGGTGGCCGAAAGTAGGTGGGTGCCGTCCTCCGCCCCGGTCGTCGCGCTGGGATCGGGAACTGTGCCAAGCGGCCTGCACCTGGACTCCGGAGGTGCGGCCCCCACCGATTTGGACGAGTTCGCGTCGCGTCTCACCGATGCACCAGTGACGGTCGATGTCAGCGGCAGCGTTGGCATCATCGGCCCGTCACTGGTCGCCCTCGCTCACGCTCGGGCGATCCTGGTCCAGCTCACTCATGCCCTGCCTCCAGGGGAGGTGACGATTAAAGACATTCCGCGTGAGGGATGGGACTGGACTCGGCTGCTTCCTCACATGAGGGCCCAGGCATCCGCGCGGGTGGTTGCTTCGGAGTCGCGTGGCAGCATTTCGGTGAGTCAGGCCCGCCACGCCTCGCAAGCATCCGACAGCGGCTCTCACCGACCTTCGTGCGGCCCCAGCCGGTACTCGGACCGGGAGCCGGGGGAATTGACCATCGCGCTCGCAGACACGACCGAGGAGCTTCCACCGGGGTGCGCGACCATCGTCCGGCTGTCGGGCACCTCAGAGGCGTTGATCGTCCGCTCTCCGGTTCACCAGTCAGGGCTTGTCTTCCGCCCCGACCTCCTCTCATTTGAGCAGGCGGGGAGGTATGCAGCGGATCTGAGTCACCACGCGAAACAAGCGGGCATGGGACCGGGCGATCCGTTGCCCGGGTATGTCACGCTTGACGCTTTGGGCATGGCAGCCCGCTGTCCGGGCGATCTGGTGCCGATCACGCTCTCCTGCCCGGTGGGGCTCGGCCCTGCAGGACCCGTCCTGCTTGACCTCGTGGCCGACGGCCCTCACGCCGTGGTCGGTGGCACGACGGGCAGCGGCAAGAGCGAGTTCCTCGTCACCTGGGTCACCTCCATGGCGGCCCGCTATCCTCCGGGACAGGTCAACTTCCTCCTGGTCGACTTCAAAGGCGGCGCCTCTTTCGACTCATTACGCACCCTTCCTCACGGTGTCGGTGTCATCACAGACCTCGGTCCTCATCATGCCCGCCGTGCCCTGGAGAGCCTCGGTGCGGAAGTTCGTCACCGTGAGCAGATGCTGCGCGACGCGGGCGCGCGTACGGTCAGCGACCCTGCCCTCGCGGGGGCGCTTCCACGACTTGTCATCGTGGTGGATGAGTTTCAGGCGCTGCTCGATTCGCTCGGCGAGCTCCACGCACTGTTTGCCGATATCGCCGCCCGTGGCAGGTCCCTCGGAATTCACCTCGTACTGTGCACCCAGCGGCCTTCGGGGGTAGTCCGGGATGCCGTGCTGGCCAATTGCAACCTGCGGATATCCCTCCGGGTAAACAACGCCGCCGACAGTTCGGCTGTCATCGGAACCGATCAGGCGGCCTTCTTGTCGCCGGCAACGCCGGGGAGGTGCCTGGTCGACAGCGGTAGCGGGTCGGCTACCCTGTTCCAGGTCGCGACAACAAGCGCCGCCGACATCCGCACCATCTCATCAGGTCCCAAGCCGCTCTCCCCGCCGCGGCGACCGTGGCTCGATCCGCTGCCGCACCCGGTGACGGAGCTGCACCTCCAGGCTGCCGACGACCTCGAGAGCGCAGCCGGCGGCGCCGCGGAAAGGGAGGTGCGGTTACGGGAGAGGATCACACGGGTGGCCATGCCTGATACCGGCAGGCCTAGGACTCCCCTCACGTCGGACGGGTACCGGTTCGGCCTTCTCGACGAACCCGCGCGTCAGCGCTACCGGGTGGCTAGGTATGACCCCGCCCGTGACGGACATCTCCTCGTCTTCGGAGCGTCACGTTCAGGGAAGACAACCCTTCTCGACGTGTTGGCGCGGGAGGCCGGCGAGACCGCCGAGCGGATTCCGCCAACGGTTGAGGCGACGTGGGACGCGCTGGTCGGGGCCCGTCGACGCTTTGACCGCCTCACGACGAGCGCCGACCAAGGGAGCCTGCTCCTTTTCGACGACTTCGACGCGGTATTCGGCCGATGGGACCAGGATTATCAGACGGAAGCCATCGAGCAGCTCACCACGGTGCTCCGCGACGGACCGGGCTGCGGCCTGCACGTCGTTCTTGGCATGCAGCGGCTCAGGTCCCCACTTGCCGGGCTTGTGCCGCTTTGCGACAGCACTGTCCACCTTCGCTTGAGCACCCGCCAAGAACATCTGACCGCGGGCGGAACCGACGCGCTGTTCGATAGCGAATTGCCCCCCGGCGGAGGGAGTTGGCGTGGCGTTCGTCTTCAGGTGGTCCTGCGCCACCAGGACCAGCCGGAGGCGGCCAGCGCCCGGCACGACCCGCCGCAGCCGCCCGCGTTCACGATTCCACCCGACCAAGCGGTGCCCGTGGTTTCGTCTTCGCCGCTTCGAACGGCTGCCCTTCTGAAAAACCGGGGATACCATGTCATGCCCCTGACCGAGCTCCGTTCAGGTATGGGCGCCTCACGGCTGGAAGTGAATGAACTTCCCACCGGGACGGCGATCGTCGCCGACGCCGACGCCTGGCTATCGCAATGGACATTGCTGTCTGCGCTCCGCGCGCGCTCAACACTGGTGCTCGACGAATGTTCCCTCGCTGATTACCGATCGGTCACTCGCCGTCGAGATCTCCCGCCGGTTCTCCAGGCGCGAAGCGGTCACGTATGGCTGCTTGAGCCAGACGGCCACGTGCACCGCGCTCGTCTTGCGGAGTAGCGACCCGTTGCGCTATTTTCCGGAGGACGCAAATGCTGCCGGGGCGGACGGCCGGGGGTTGACAGCGCGGTTTTGCCAGCAGGGTCCTCAGGGCAATGTAGCGGCGAGGTGCCCGGTAACGTCGAGGATCATGCCGACCGCGTCGCCACTTCGAGCAACTCCAAGACGTGCCGGTAGCTCTCCCCTGTGGCCCTCGACATCCCCATTTCGCAGGTCCGGTTTGTCGAAGCGTGGGCCTCGAAGCCGCCGGCCACGACTTCGGCAGCCTCGGCTTCGGTTGCGGACGCCGTGAGCTCTGGATGCAGCATCCCGCGGTCGCCGGCGAAGCCGCAGCACCCCCAGTTCTCCGGCACATGCACCAAGGACGCGACACGGGAAGCGATGTCGTGGAGGGCGTCGTTAAGCCCGAGCTGGGTGGACGAGCACGTCGGATGGAGCGTCAATGACTCGAGTGCGGGCGAGGGGACCTCGAGCCCGTCGAGCACGCTGTCGCGTACGAACTCGATCGCGTCGACGAAGCGCAGCCCCGCGAACGCGTCGCCGTGTGCGGTGGCACTCGCCTTCATCGTCTCCAAACCCTCGGTGCACGACGTGGCGTCGCACACGATCGGGAGGCGGCCGCCGTCGCTGGCCTCGGACAGCGCGGGCAGCACGAGGTCGCGCATCCGGTCGTATCCGACCAGGTGTCCCTTGGACTTCCACGGCGTACCGCAGCACAGCGACCCGATGCCCTCGGGAACCCGAACGGAGATGCCGGCGCGCTCACAGAGACGGAGCAGTGCGTCCATCGCGCCGACTCCGGCGGCTGGCCCTGCGCCGCCGCCTTCAGGCGCGAACAACGCACCGGTGCATGATGGCATGAACACCGCGACCGCGTCGTTCGCAGACCGAGGTTGACGCGGACGACCGCCGGGAGGGAGCCCGGCGTCATACCGTGGAACGGTGTCGGCGCCCAGCGCGGCGCGAGCGACGTCCGTTGCCGCCCTTACCAACGTTGTCGGCACCGCATCCGCCACCGAGAGCGCCGCAGCCCCGAATCCGGTCACACCCTCCCAGTGGGAGGCGGCGAACGTCCATCCGGCGTCGGCCACAGCGTTCGTGTTCTCCGCCCGCAGTCGCCGCACGAGATCACCCGTGTTGATGTTCACCGGGCACGCGGTCTGGCACATGCCGTCCACGGCGCACGTGTCGATGCCTTGGTAGTCGTAGTCGCGTCGTAACTCCCGCAGCAAGGCGTGGTCCCCGGCGAGCTCAGCATTCTTCATCTCCCGGCGGATCACGATGCGCCCGCGCGGGGTCAGGGTGAGGTCTTTCGACGGGCAGGCGGGTTCGCAGTATCCGCACTCGACGCAACGGTCCACTTCTGCCTCGACCGTCGGTGTCAGTTTCAGGTCGCGAAGATACGCGTCCGCGTCGTCAGTGAGCACCGAATCGGGATTGAGGATGTTGCCGGGGTCACACAAGCGCTTCACTTCACGCATGACCTCGTAGAGTTCGTCGCCGTACTGCCGCCGCACGAATCCCGCCATGATGCGCCCCGTGCCGTGCTCGGCTTTGAGCGACCCACCGTGACCGAGCACGAGCTCGACCATGTCTTCCGTGAATGCTCGGTAACGCGCGAGGCACGCGGGATCGTCAAACCGCTCGTTGAGCATGAAGTGGATGTTGCCATCCTTGGCGTGTCCGAAGATCACGCTCTCCTCATATCGGTGCCGGTCGAAGAGGGCAGTGAGGTCGGTGCAGGTGGTAAGCAGGGCGTCGACGGGAACAGCGATGTCCTCAAGCAGCGCCGTCGTACCCGAAGGACGCGCTCCGGCCACGGTGGTGTAGAGGCCCTTGCGGATCGCCCAAAGTCTCTTGCGCGTGCCGGGATCCGTCGTGAATGAGACCGGGGCGGCTAACCGGAGGCGCTCGAGCAGTGAGGTGCCGGTGGCGACCCGATCGGTGAGGGCATCGGCCGTGTCTGCCTGATGCTCGATGAGAAGCGCCGCATGGTTGTCCAGGTGCAGGGCGTCGAGCTCGGTGGTGCGTTCGGGAAGTGTCTTCGCCACCCGAAGCGAGACCGCGTCCATGAGTTCGATTGTGGCGGGAGCGGATGCGGCGAGCTCGGGCAGCACTGCTGTCGCCGCTTCCAGAGAAGGAAAGATCGCAAGCGCGGTGGACGCGTGAGCGAGCAGCGCAACGGTGCGGAAGGTGACCTCGGCGATGAACCCAAGCGTGCCCTCACTGCCGATCATCAGGTGCGCGAGAATTTCGACCGGGGTGTCGTGGTCGACGAACGAGTTCACGCCGTAGCCCATCGTGTTCTTCATCGCGTACTGCCGACGGATCGTTGAAACGGACGCTGCGTTGCCGCGCACTCGGTCCCGCAGCCGGTGCAGACCTTCGTACAGGTCCGGTTCCTGAGCGCGCAGAGCCTGGTTAGCGTCAGGCGCGGCGGTGTCGATCGTCGTTCCGCTGGGCAGCACGATAACGAGGGATTCGAGGGTGCGATAGCTGTTCTGCTCGATGCCGCACGCCATGCCGCTGGAGTTGTTGGCCACGACACCGCCGATGGTGCACGCTATCTCACTCGCCGGGTCAGGCCCGAGTTTGCGGCCGAACCGTGCCAGCGCCACGTTCACCTGACGCACGGTAGCGCCCGGCTGCACGCGTACCCGGGCGCCATCGTCAAGCACCTCGATCCGCCGGAAGGCGGAGCGGGTGTCGGCGAGCACACCCTCGGTGAGGCCCTGTCCGCTGAGGCTGGTCCCGCCAGACCGGAAGGTGAGGGTCGTGCTGTCTGCGCGCACCTGCGCGAACAGGGAGGCGACATCCGCTGCCGTTCCGGGCTTCGCGACGGACGCCGGGACCAGATAGTAGTGGGATGCGTCGTGCGCTTTTGAGAGGCGGTCGATGGAGCGGGTTGAGGCAGTGCCGGGAGCGGGCGGTGTGGGCCCCGCCCGGTGGATTCGGGTGGGCGGGTTCGGCAGGGTCCGGCGGCTCATCGTTGAAAGCTCTTCCTCAGCGGGCGAAGACCCGGCAGGCTGCAGCGGGGTCTCCACCGAGGATAACGGTGATGGCGCTTTCGAGAGCGACACGCGTGCTCAGGGAGGGTCGATGCGACCCAGGACCCAGCCGACTTGCCCTGCCCGGGAGATACTCCAGCAAACCGGGCAAGCGGTACCGGATGACCTGCCACGAAACGGGGAGCGGCTTCGGGCTTGCGGAATCGGACGTAACGTTGTGGTGTGAGTAACGAATGTATCCACGGTCTGGATGACGGCCTGTGCGCAGTGTGCTTCCCGAAACCGGCCCCTGATGTGTCCTCGAAGCTCGGCGCCCCAGGCTCGGCTTCGGCAACGGGGCGTGCGGCGGGAGCCCGGACATCAGGAGCGCGATCAGCGGCGACACGACCCGAGACGCGGACGACAACACGCGCTGCGACGCTAACCCGCGCCGCGTCATCCGCCCGACAGGCGGCACCGGCCCGGTCCCGTGCTCCCATCGATGTGAGCGAGCAACGGATTTATCACCTCACTCACCTGCGCAACCTTGCCGCGATCCTCGCTCGGGGAAGTCTCCTCGCGGATGGGAGTGTGGCGGGGGGGATCAAGCCCGCGATTGACATCTCGGCGCCGGTCACCCGGGAGGCGCGGCGGACGACGCCACTCGTCGGCCAGGAGGCCACCATCGCCGACTACGTGCCCTTCTTTCTCTCGCCGAATGCGAGCGTGTGGGACAGCATCCGTTCACGGCAGGCCGACGCTCGCCTGGCGCCTGAGGTCGCCGGCTACTCAGGATCGGAGTTCATCATGCTGGTGAGCACAGTGAAGGCAGTCTTCGCCCGGCATTCGGACGGCGTCGCAGTGTCCGACGGTGACGCCACCGGGACGCTGACCCGGTTCGGGACCGAGCGAGTGAACGCGGAGCGGATGCTGCAGGCGCTCAGAGCCGATGAGGGCTCAGAGCGGATACTTGATGCGGAATTCTTGGTGAGGGAAGAGTTCCCATTCGCCGAGATTGCGCTCATCGGCGTCTCCGACGAGAAGGTTCGTGACCTGGTGAAACCGATGCTGGCGGCTGGCGGGCACCGCACCAAAGTCGCGGTGTACCCACCCTGGTTCAAACCGGTGGAGGACACAGAGCGGTAGCGTCAGCGCTGGGGCTTGCATCGAGGACCGCTCGGAATCGCTCAGGCAGCACCACGTTGTCAGGAGAATCCCGGAACATCGGTGCGACCTCCTCAGGGGTGTGGCCGGCGATGCCGCATCCGATCTCGGTGACCAGGAACCTCAGCTCCGGGTGCTCGCCGGCAAATCGCAGGAACTGCGCGACTTCAGTACGGATTGTCGCGAGGCCGCTCATCGTGTCGATGCCGTAGGACCGGCCCTGCAGCCCGTGGCCCTGACCCCAAACGGCGCCGAAGCGTTCGTGAGCGGTGCGGGCTGCACCCGCGCCATGGTGACCGCTCGCATTCGAGCCGAAGACGAACACTTCGTCCGGCTCCAGGCTCGTGATCCTCATGGAGGGGAGTCTAGACGCGCCGGAGACCGGCCGACGGGCCGTTCCCGACAAGCTGTGGACAGTTCCCGGCTGGCATCACTGCGCGGCGTTACACTCCGAGTGTCGCCGCGGCTGCCGACACGACTCGGGCTTCTCGGGCAACGCGCTGGATTCGGTCGAGCTGTAAGGAGATCCCGTGACCTTCACGCTGATGCGGCATCGTTCCGCTGGCCTCGCGGCGGCGATCGAGGTACTGCGCCTTCAACGTGACGCCCCGGCGCGACTACTGTTCGGACGCGTGTTCGGTCGCTCGACGCTCACCCACGAGGCGGAGGCGTGGTACCGGCAAGCGACCGCTGAGATCGGCGTGGGCGAAACCCTGGCGAGGCTGCCGACCCCCTGGACCGTCCTGCACTCGGTGCCGACAGGCATCGCCGGTCACCAGGTCGACCATCTCGTGATCGGCCCGGGCGGGATTCTCACGGTTGTTCTGCGACATGGCACTGGCGACGACATCTCGGTGCCCGACGGTGTGCTTGTCGTTGACGGGTCGGCCCGCAGTTATCTGGCCGAGGCCGAAGGCGTCGCCCGGCGAGTCAGTGAGGTGATCCTCACGCGGATGCCGCTGGCCACTCCGGTGCGCCCGGTGCTCGCTTTCGTGGAACCGCGTGTCATCACCATCCGCGAGAAGACAGCGTGTGTCGATGTTGTCGACGCCGGGGAGCTGGGCGGCTGGCTGCAGGCGCTGCCACCGGTGCTCGGCGAGGCGGACGCCCGTCAGGTCGTCGCGGTGCTGGACAGTCCGACGACCTGGGATGTGACAGATATCGGCGGGAGAGTCGAACCTATCGATGCTGACCCTGGCACGTGCGTACCGGCGGACGAGATCATGGCCCGATTCCGTGCACTCGACGCCGACGTCCAAGCCGCGATAACGGCCCGAACCGGGTGGCGTGTCGCCGGTTACGCGGCCCTGGTCGTCGGGCCGATCGCCGCCCTCCCGTACCTCTTGGACCGCGTCCGGTAGCGTTCGTCACCGTTCGTAGATCTCCAGCGGCAGCCCGTCCGGGTCTCGGAAGAAGAACATCGCCTTGCCGTTGTTCGGGTCGACCCGTAGCTGCTCGCAGTCGACGCCGGAAGCAAGCAGTTCTGCGTGGGCCGCGGACACGTCGTCAACCTCGAAGGCAAGGTGCCTGAGGCCCAGGGCCTCGGGACCTGTCCGGCGTGGTGGCGTGTCGGGGAAGGTGAACAGCTCAATCAGGTAGTGCCCGTTCAACGCAAGCTTGCCCATCCACGACTCCCGCTCGGCTCGGTAATACTCCGACTCAAGGGTGCAGCCCAGCACGTCGAGGTAGAACTGCTTCGACCGCTCGTAGTCGCTCGCGATGACAGCAATGTGGTGAACCCCGTTGATGCGCATACGCCCAGTCAACACCGCATCCAGATCCTCCGACGACGTGGCGCACGGCGATGTCAGCGGCTGCGGCTAACCTCATTTCATCCAGACCCGAAAGGGGCAGCGTGTTCCTGTTCGACGGCACCGTCATCTACAGCGCCACTGATCTGACCGCCGCTGCAACCTGCGAGTGGGCGCTGATGCGCACGCTCGATGCGAAGCTCGGCCGTGTCGACGCGGTCGTCGAGGAGACCGACGCGATGCTCGAACGCACGGCCGCCTTGGGCGACGTGCACGAGCGCCGCACCCTGGAGAACCTGCGGCGCACTGCGAGGGTTGTCGAGTTCGAACGCCCGGACATCGGCGGATACGCGGCCGCCGCATCCGCTACCGAAGATGCCCTCCGCCATGAGGCCGAGGTGCTCTTCCAGGCCACGTTCTTCGACGGCCGTTTCCTCGGATACGCGGACTTCATCATCCGCACCGACGACGGTCGCTACGAGGTGTACGACACCAAGCTTGCCCGTCGGGCCAAGATCACCGCGCTCCTGCAACTGGCAGCATACAGCGACCAGCTGGTGCGACTGGGCATCCCCATCGGCGAGCACGTGCACCTGATCCTCGGCGACAACAGCACGAGCACCCACCGCGTCGACGACGTCCTGCCTGTGTACCGTAAGCGTCGGGGCCGGTTGGAGGGAATCATCGATGGTCGGCTGACCGCGGATGCCGCCACCGAATGGGGTGACCCGCGGTACGCGGCCTGCGGCCGTTGCGCCGCCTGTGCGGAGCAAGTCGTGCTGCACCGAGACGTCCTCCTCGTGGCCAATATGAAACTCAGCCAGCGAAAGAAACTGAGCGAGGCTGGTGTGGTCACGATCGAAGAGCTGGCCACGGTATCCGGCACCGTCCCGGGGATGGCCGACACGACGCTCGCCACCCTTCGCGACCAAGCGAGGCTTCAGTTGGGGGAGACCCTGCGGTACGAGGTTTTCAACCCTGTCGCGCTCGGCGCCGTTCCCGAGCCTGACGACGGCGACATCTTCTTCGACTTCGAAGGGGACCCTCTGTACAGCGAAAACGCGGAACCGGAATGGGGACTCGACTACCTGTTCGGACTGGTTGAAACAGACGGCACGTTCCGAGCCTTCTGGGCGCACAACCACGCCGAGGAACGCCAAGCGCTTGTCGATTTCCTCGCCTACGTCCGAGACCGCCGCCAGCGCTACCCCGGTCTGCACATCTACCACTACGCAGCCTACGAACGCACGCACCTCCTCTCCCTCGCCGCCCGGCACGGGGTCGGCGAAGACGAGGTTGACGACCTCCTGCGCGCGCACGTACTGGTCGACCTCTACCCAATCGTTCGCAAAAGCCTCCGGATCGGCTCGCACAGCTACTCCATCAAAAAGCTTGAACCCCTCTACATGGGCGACCAGCGCCGCGAGGGGGTCGACAACGCCGCAGACTCCATCACCGAATATGCGCAGGCGCGCCTGCTGTGGGAGAACGGTGAGACACATTCTGCGCAAGCGAAACTCGACGCCATCGCCGACTACAACGAATACGACTGCGTCTCCACACTGAAGCTGCGCGACTGGCTTCGCGCGCTCGCCGCCGAAGCGCGGGTGTTGCCGGCCCGGGCAGACGATCTTGCACTCGACCCTCCCGTGCGCGACCCGAGCCCGGTGCATTTGGAGCTTTCGGCGCAAGTGGAGGGCATCCCCCCTGCCGCCCGCACGGCTGACGAAACGGCACTCGCTCTTGCCTCGGCGGCGATCGACTACCACCGGCGGGAGGGGAAGATTTTCTGGCAGGAGCACTTTGGCCGCCTCCGAGACCCGGTCGAGGATTGGGCGGACACCCGGGATGTGCTGGTCATCGATCAGTCGTCAACGTCGATCGTGCGTGATTGGGCAGTCGTGGGCAACGAGAAGACCGCTTCGCGGATCCTCCTGGTCGCCGGAGCGGCCGGACCCGGAAGCTCCTTCCGGGACGGGCACAAGCCGTACCTGATTTACGACCCTCCGTTTCCTCCCATCGAGGAGACCGGGGAACCCGGCTCGCGACGCACGCACGCACGGGCTGAGATCGTGGGAAGCGAACTGGGTGCCTACTTCGTCAAGGAGAAGGTACGTAAGGATGCTGCCACCTACGACCAGCTTCCGCTGGCGCTCGGTCCGCCGACGCCGCCGGATCCCGGGAGCCAGGTGAGCGCGATCGCTGACTGGGGCCGCCGAGTTCTCGACGAGCTTCCTGGCTTCCCGGCCGACGCTGCCCTCGACATCCTGCGACGCATCCCACCGCGGGGCAACCTGGCACCCGCGGGCTCCAACGTCTCGGCCGCCATGCGCGACAGCCTCCTCACCCTCGACCGCTCGTACCTCGCTGTACAGGGTCCGCCCGGGACTGGCAAGACGTTCACCGGCTCCCGCGTCATAGCCGACCTTGTCCTCGACCACGGCTGGAAGGTAGGTGTCGTCGCGCAGTCACACGCTGCCGTGGAGAATATGCTGCGGGGGGTGCTTGAAGCGGGACTTGATCCGGCGCGCGTGGGAAAGAAGCCCAAGCAGGCCGACACCGCGCCCGTGGACTGGACCCCATTGGACGCAGCCGGCGTCGCGCTCTTCGCCCAGCGCCCGGGTGGCTGGGTTCTCGGCGGCACGGCCTGGGACTTCAGCAACGTGGGTCGTATCCCGCGCGGGCATCTCGACTTACTGGTGATCGACGAGGCTGGCCAGTTCTCGCTTGCCGCCACCATCGCGTCCGCGTTGGGAGCGAAGCGGTTGCTCCTGCTCGGCGACCCGCAGCAGCTCCCACAGGTGAGCCAAGGCAAGCACCCCGAGCCTGTCGACGTCTCCGCACTCGGCTGGCTGACCCACGGTCATGATGTCCTCCCCGCCGAGTTCGGCTATTTTCTCGCCGACAGTTATCGAATGCACCCGGATCTGTGCGCTCCAGTGTCGCGCCTGTCGTATGAGGGGAAGTTGGACTCGGTCGCTCCCGAACGGCGCCTTGAGGGCGTGGCACCCGGGCTTCACCCGGTACCGGTGCCGGTCCCCGGAGCGATCAACTCCACGTCGTCACCAGAGGAGGCAGAGCGCGTCATCGGACTGGCGCTCGGGCTTCTCGGCCGCCCCTGGACCTCTGGCGGGGAGACGCGCCAGCTGAGCCAGGAGGACCTCATCGTCGTCGCGCCGTACAACGCTCAAGTAGGCCTCATCGGTGAACGCCTTGCCGAAGAGGGCCTGTCGCGGGTGTCCGTGGGGACCGTGGACAAGTTCCAGGGCCGGGAGGCTGCGGTGGCGATAATCTCGCTGGCCGCGTCATCCGCTGCGGAAGTCCCTCGCGGACTTGAGTTCCTACTCCTGGCCAACCGCTTGAACGTGGCGATCTCACGAGCGCAGTGGGCGGCCTACCTGTTGTACTCGCCCGCACTGACCGAATACCTGCCTGCGAATCCTGCAGCGCTAGCTCAGCTGAGTGCGTTCATCCGACTCGTCGAAGCCCCCAGCGAGGGCGCTCCGATGCCGGAAACCGGGGGATTCTCTAGTGGGGTACGCCGCTGAGCTGAGGACCTCTCGGTTTTTGTCCCCTGAAGTAGTCATATTGCCGCCCGGACATTAGTCGTACTGTCGGCACATAGGAAATCGCGTCAAAGGCTGCTGCGGTAGGTACCTAGACCCGCTGCGGAAGCACCCGATGTGAGCCACCCGATCAGGGAAGTGGTACACGCATGAACCCGAAAGATTCACAGCCCCGCCCGAAGTACGATGTCATCCGCGAAGCAGATTGGGCCCGACACCCCGTCCTTTCCCAGCTCCAGCGAGGAACCGACGTCTGGCCGAACGAGTGGCACTTCTACTTCGCGGGGTTCACGCCCCAGCAGACACGGAACCTCAAACGCATCGAGCTGGCTTCGGCGCCCAAAGGCTCGCTGCATTTCACCCTGGTGGAGAAGATCCGCGGTTCCGCCGATGCCCTGTTCGAGGAGGCGGCGAACGTGCGGTGGTACCTGGGCGACCCGATGGGAGGAGCGAGGGAGTGGGTGGCACTCGTGCCCCGCGGATTCGACCTTGATGCCGACGTGCACAGCGTCATCGATGAGGAGTCCCCGTCGATCGTCACCGACCTGCGGGCTGGCACCCTCTCCGAGCAGGACCGGCGAGACTTCCTGCGGTACCTGGGGTACGACGACGACAACATCAGCCTCGCCCTCGGGAGCCTCGCTTGGTCCGACGCGCAAATCCTCCACGGCATCGCCGGTCTGACAAAACGCTGATGCGCTGAGGTTGCCGATCAACAGAGGCGGGAATCCCTAGCGCGACCCGGCAATGCTGGCATTATGGACCGGTGACCTACATCCCCGCAGAATCCCGATACGAGTCCATTCCTTACCGGCGCACCGGACGCAGCGGGCTCCTGCTTCCCGCGGTGTCGCTGGGACTATGGCAGAATTTCGGCGATGACAAGCCAATGCAGACTCAGCGGGCCATCCTGCGGCGGGCGTTCGACCTCGGAATAACGCACTTCGACCTGGCGAACAACTACGGCCCTCCCTACGGCAGTGCCGAGGCAAACTTCGGCGTGCACATGCGGCAGGACTTCGCTCCCCACCGCGACGAACTGATCATCTCCTCCAAGGCCGGCTACGACATGTGGCCGGGTCCTTACGGCAACTTCGGATCACGCAAATACCTCCTCGCCAGCCTTGACCAGTCGCTGGAGCGCATGGGCTTGGACTATGTCGACATCTTCTACTCCCACCGGGCAGATCCCGACACCCCGCTGGAGGAGACGATGGGCGCGCTCCACACCGCTGTCACCAGCGGACGCGCGCTGTACGCCGGTATCTCCTCATACTCACCCGAGCGCACGCGCCGAGCGGCCGAGATCTTGGCGGACCTCGGGACGCCGCTCCTGATCCACCAGCCGTCGTATTCGATGTTCAACCGTTGGATCGAGGAGGGCCTGGTTGACACGCTCGACGAGCTCGGAGTCGGCTGCATCGCCTTCTCGCCACTGGCGCAGGGCTTGTTGACCGACCGCTACCTCGGCGGTATTCCCCAGGACTCCCGCGTCGCGCGTGAGGGTTCGGCAAACAAGGCGATGGTGAACGAGGAAACCCTCTCGGCCATTCGTGGTCTGACCGAGATCGCCGAGAACCGCGGCCAGTCGCTGGCCCAGCTCGCCATCGCGTGGGTCCTGCGCAACACCGGCGTGACCTCTGCCTTGGTGGGCGCTTCCTCGGTGAAGCAGCTCGAGACGAACCTGGCGGCTGTCGAGAACCTGCAGTTCAGCGACGAGGAGCTTGCCGCGATCGACGAATACGCGACCGATCGGGGTATCAACCTGTGGGAGTCATCTGGGAAGATCGCTTAGCCCAGGGCGAGCACGAGGTAGAGGACCGCGAGCACGAGGACGATGGGCGTCATCGTGTACCGCTCCGCTGTGCTGCGGGAGATGCCGTTCATCACCACGCCGAGTGCGAAGTAGCCGGTGAGCACCCAGCTGGCGACCTGCTCGAAACCCTCGCCTGGAATCATCGAGGTCACCTGAGCCCGGTCGAGCGCAATGGCCGCGAAAGCCGCGTAGAGCACGACCGACACAGCGCTTCCCACCCTGAGCCGTTGCGGGAGCACCCGATGCCGACCTCCCCAGGCGAACCGGCCGAGAGGTCGACCCGCGATGAGGAGGAGCTGAAAGACGGCGAGCCCGGCCAGGATGACGCAGGCGAGAATGGCGGCGAAAGTTGTCATGGTGACGCCGAGCCTATGGGTGCAGCTCTCGACTCGGCCCTCCGCCGCACCCGCGGCGTAGGGAAGGTGGTCGTCACGAGGCCCGGCCGGAGGCGGATGCTGCCAGCACGCCCTCACCGGAGGGATGCGCGCCCGCTGTGTCGATGACCCACGCGTAGTCGAAAGCCCGCTCGCGCCATCCGCTGTAGCGACCCGAAACACCCCCATGCCCGGCAGACATTTCCGTCTTCAAGAGCGCGTCCGCTCCCACTTCCCGAAGCTTGGCAACCCACTTCGCTGGCTCCACGTAGAGTACTCGGGTGTCGTTGATACTCGTCACTGCCAGGATGCGTGGGTAAGTAGTGGCATGCACGTTCTCGACGGGGGAGTAAGACCTCATATAGGCGTAGACCTCGGGGTCGTGCAGTGGATCGCCCCACTCGTCCCATTCGATCACGGTCAGCGGCAGCGACGGGTCGAGGATCGTGGTCAGCGGGTCGACGAACGGAACCCCGGCCAGGATCCCGGCGAACAGCTCGGGCGCCATGTTCGCCACGGCTCCGACCAGCAGGCCGCCCGCGCTTCGCCCTTCAGCGACTAGGCGGCCGGGTGTCGTATAGCCCTCATCAACGAGGTGACGCGCGCACTCGATGAAATCGGTGAAGGTGCGGCGCTTGTGATGAGTCTTGCCGTGTTCGTACCAGAGGCGCCCGAGCTCGCCGCCCCCGCGCACGTGTGCGACGGCGAAGATCATGCCGCGGTCGAGGAGACTGAGCCGAGAGATACTGAACGACGGGTCGATGCTGTGCTCATATGACCCGTATCCGTAGAGCAGCGTCGGTGCGGGTTCGCCTGGTACCACCAGGTCGCGGCGGAAGACGAGGGAGATGGGGATGCGTGTGCCGTCCGTGGCGGTCGCCCATTCCCTGCGCTGCTCGAAGAGCTCCGGATCGTAGCCCCCGAGGACCGGCTGCTGCTTCAGCATCCGCAACTCGCCGGAGGCTACAACGTAGTCATACACCGTCGAAGGAGTGACGAAGCTGGTGTATCCCAGACGCACGGTCTGCTGCTCCCACTCCGGGTTGCCGGCTGTGCCGACAGAGAAGAGGGGTTCGTCGAACTTCAGTTCTGTCACGCTGGCACCGCGCTTCGCGGGTACGACGGCCACCCGGGTGAGCCCCTCCCGGCGGTATTCGATCACCACGAAATCACGGAATGCGTCGACGCTTTCGAGTCGGACACCCTCGCGACGAGGAAGCGGCGTCCGGCGTTCGCCTTGGGGGTCTGCGGCGGCGACGCTCACCAACTCGAAGTTGACCGCGCCGTCGTTGTGCACGATGAGCAGGCGGTCTTCCCCCTCAATAACCGCGTGGTCGACGTCGTATTCGATACCGTCCCGACGCGGCCAGACCACCGTGAACTCGCCGGTCGGGTCAGCCGTGTCGAGCAGGCGGGTCTCCGACGTAATGTTGGAACCTGCCTCGATGACCAGGAACTTGCGACTGCGAGTGCGTCCGACTCCCACCCAGAAGCGCTCGTCGGGTTCGTGGAACACGGCGACGTCGGCGGAGGCGTCGGCGCCGATCTGATGCCGCCACACCGTGTCGGGGCGCCAGGCTTCATCGACCGTTGTGTAGAAGACGAAGCGGCCGCCCGGCTCGAAAAGGGCGCCTCCGCCGGTGTTAGGAATCTCATCGGCGAGGTTCTGCCCGGTCTCATTCGAACGGATGCGAAGGGTGTACCGCTCGTCACCTTCGACATCGACGCCGTAGAGCAGCATGGAGCCGTCGGTGCTGATGTCGAAACTGCCGAGCGCGTAGAAGTCGTGCCCCTCGGCTTCGACGTTGTCGTCCAGGAGGACTTGCTCGTTGGGAAGCCCAGCGAGGGGTCTCCCCTCCGTGCGATCATGCAGTGCCGGAGGCTCCCAGTCATCGGCCCCGGTGACGGGTGCCCGGCAGTGGATGCCGTACTGTTTCCCCTCGACCGTGCGGGTGTAATACCACCAGTTGCCGCGCCGCACGGGAACGCTGAGGTCGGTTTCTTGGGTTCGGCTCTTGATCTCGTCGAAGATCTGCTCCTGCAGCAGAGCAAGGTGCTCAGTGCGCTCCTCGGTCCAAGCGTTCTCAGCCTCGAGGTGGGCGACGACCTCCGGGTTGTCCTTCTCGCGCAGCCAGTCGTAATGGTCGACGTACACGTCGTTGTGGTGCAGGCGTTGGTGGAGCTTTTTGGCGGCGAGGGGAGGCTGGGTCATGCACTTCAGCGTAGTTGCCGGGTGGTCGGCTGGGACAGCTCGAAACCGGCTCGGTGAGAGGCCCAAGCGCGAGGGGCGGGGGACCGGGCCCGGCTAACCTTGTAAGCGGTCACTCTCGGCCGGTGAACAAGGAGTCTGCGGGTGAAGGCTGTTGTGGCGCTTGTCCTGGCAACCCTGATGTGGGCGGGCAACTACGTTGTCGGGCAGGTCGCGGTTCAGACGATGAGCCCGGTAAGTCTCACGTGGTTGCGCTGGGTCCTCGCCGCGGTTCCGCTGCTCCTGCTCGCCCAGGTGCTCGAGAGGCCCGACTGGCGAGCTGTGGCCCGCGTGTGGCGCCGTCTGCTGGTTCTGTCGGTGCTCGGCGTTGGTGGCTACACGCTGTTGCTTTACGCCGCTCTCCAGTTCACCTCGGCGCTGTCGGCGTCCCTCATCAACGCGGCCAACCCGGCCGTGATGGTTCTCCTGGCGGCGCTGATCCTCCGGGAGCGTATGGGATGGCGGGGCATCGTGGGGCTTCTGCTCGGCCTGGTGGGTGTGCTGGTGATCGTGACCAACGGCGCCGTGGCATCCATTTTCAGTCTGAAGCCCAACCCCGGCGATCTCCTCATGGTCGGCGCGATCGTCGTGTGGAGCCTGTACACGATTTTCGGGAAGGGTCTCGCGTTGCCGCCGATCACCGCGACGGCCGCGCAGGCCGTCATCGCCGCGGTGCTGCTCACGCCGGTGGCGCTACTGACCGGCGCATCATGGCCAAGGGATGCGCCCACACTGTGGGCGTTGCTGTTCATCGCCGTGTTCCCGTCGATCGGGTCATACGCGCTCTGGAACACTGCTCTCACCAAGGTCCGGCCGGGGCAGGCCGGCCTGTATCTCAATCTGATCACTGTCTTCACCGTACTCATCTCGGTGATCCTCGGCGCAACCCTCACCCTTCCCCAAGTGCTCGGCGGACTGCTCGTGTTCGCCGGAGTCGGTGTCAACACGGTCGTTCGGAAGCCTGCCACCTCGGGGGACATCAGGGGCGGTACGGATGTCTCGGAGCGCGGTGCCAGAAAACCGACGGAAACGACGGGTCGGACCGAGACGGGTCGGACCGAGACGGGTCGGACCGAGACGGATCAGTCCGAGACCCGCTCCAAGGGCAATCAGGCGCGATGACGGCCGGGCCTAGGGTCGATTTTGCCGTTACCGTCAGGGTCGCCTTCCGGGGGAGTCGGGGCAGCGGTCACGGGCGGGCCTGAGGCGGATGGATTTTCTGACCCGGCCGGAGGGGTGACCTCGAGCCGCACCTCTTCGCGGTCGACGGGAACCGTCATTGTCTTCTGCTCCGTGACGAGGTACTTCCGGAGGCGGGTGCGGTAGCCGCGTGTCCGTACCTCCCCCACGACCTCGCCTTCGCCGCGATCGCGGGGTTCTCCCGGCCCGCCGGCGGCGTTCGTGGTATCGGGGTCTTGCACCTGTCCGACCCCGGCCGTCGCATCCGGTGGCGTGCCGTCCATGTAGGCGGGCAGGGTGTCGTGGCTGCCGAGGCGGTCTGCGTCGCTTCCGACGTCGCTGTAGCTACGAGGCTCCGGCTCGGGATCACCGTCAGGGCTGTGCTGCGCAGTGACAGCCTCTTTCACCCGGTCCAAGAAGCCGGGTTGTGCGTTATCCGCCTGGCCGTTCTCGCCCCGGCCGTCGTCACCGCCCTGCCTGCCATTGTTCCCGTCGCCCTCGGCATCCACGTCCTGGGACTTGTTGTAGTAGCGGTACAGCCCCGACTCGTCTTCCGGGCTGAGCGCCCCTCCGGTATCGACTCGGGGCGCGTTCTTGATCGTGTCCTTGTCGTAGCTGATGTGCAGTCGCTCGTGGTCCCAGGTGGCGTCGTCCAGCGGCACGAAGGATTCATGCCGCCCGAAGAGGCCGGTGTGAACGGTCATCCAGTTCGGATGCCCGTCATCGGGATCAACGAAGAGCTGAACCACGTTTCCTATCTTCTCGTCGCCAGGGCCGAGGACCGGTGCGCCCATGAGTGCGCCGAGGTTGCTTGTGGTGATCATGACAACTCCTTTGCGATCAGCTATCTACCGAGGCCGACGCGGTCGACCTTCCGGTGGAATCGCATTCCGGCCACTCCGCCGAGGATCGCGCCAGCGAGGGCAACGAGGGCGACCAGTGCAGCGGTGATGATACTCGCCGTGGTGAGATCTCCCTCATTGACGGGGATGCGGGGGAAACTGTTGAGATTGCCGAGCACGTTGAATTGCGCCCCGGCGATCCCCGCGATGATGGCGAGGATGATGGCGATGATGACGGCCCAGAGCCACACGAACAGTCCCTGCTTGGCGCCGTTGAACCGAGCCATCCGACCGGCGACGTACCCACCGCAGTAGTAGGCGATGAACACGATCACGATGAGTGCGATGGCGCCGACGAGACCAACGGTTGTTGCGTTCTGGTTCGCTGCAGCGCCCGCCCGATCCGGGCTGCCGGTGGTGCCGAGGCCGATCGCCGCTCCGGTCGCAGCGACGAGCGCGGTCAGGATCACCGCCATTCCCGTGGCAGCCAACCAACCGAAGAAGGCGGAACCGATCTTAACCCCACCAAAGCGTTCCTTCTCCCGGGCGATGACATCTTCGCGAAGCGACGGCTGAGATTCAACCGGAACAGCCGCGGTGTTCCGGGCGTCGTTGCCGTCGGCACGCTCGCCGGGGCGCGTGTTGCGGTCGGGGGTATCCGATGTACTCATTGTTCGATCCTTTCCCTCGGTGCTGCAAGTCAATTCAGGTGGGGGAACGATGGCAAGGCCTTGCATTGCGGTCGTGGCCTGCGGTATCGCCCGACGCATGTGGTTCTCATTCCCGGTCTACGCCTGATTGCCGAGAAATGGGAGTGCTTTTTCCGTGAAGCGTGTGTAACCGGTTGAATAGAGGCGCGGCTTTGTCATATGCGGGGGCCGACAGCATGACCGGGACAGGTGGAGGTGGCGGTGACCGACGCAATTGCAGTGACCGAAACGGATGCCCCGCCTCGCCTGTCCTGGGGACTGGTGCCTGCGGCAGGCGTGGCGGCATCCGCTTTCCTGCTCTTCGCGGTGCAGCAGATGCTCCCCGGCTACGTCACCCTCGCGGTGAGCCTCGCCGTCGGATTTCTCGTGGATCGTGACCTCTTCCGGAGCCTCCTGCTCATCGGCGTGGGGCTCGGGATCATCAGTACCATCTCCGTCGAGGCCAACATCGATTATCCAAACATGGCGCTCATGGGCTTCGTGCTCGGGATGTCGGTACTGGTGCCCTATCTGCTGGAGCGTCACGTGTTCCATCGGCGCAGCATCCGGTTCCCGGTGAACACCAGCCGGCGATGGAGTACGTCGGAACGGTGGTACCTGGTGGCCGCTGTGGGCCTGGCCTGGTTGATTCTGCCGACCTACTTCATCACCTCGGGCGCCTACCAGAATTGGCCGGCGATCCATGCGCCTGACGAACTTGCTCGGCTGTTCGTCGGCGTCAACGTCGTCGGAATCTGGGACGAGCTCTTCTTCATTTGCACCGTCTTCGCGTTGCTGCGCCGTCACTTCCCGATGTGGCAGGCGAACCTGCTTCAGGCGGTGATCTTCGTATCGTTCCTGTGGGAGCTCGGTTACCGAAGCTGGGGGCCGCTGATCACCATTCCGTTCGCGCTGATTCAGGGATACATTTTCGTGCGAACCAAGTCGCTGACTTACGTGGTGAGCGTGCACCTGCTGTTCGATTTCTTCGTCTTCCTCGTGCTCGTGCGTGCACACAACCCGGACTGGCTGCCGATCTTTCTGTACTGAGCGGAGCCCCCCCCGTGAAAACCTTGACATCCGTGCTCACGGTGCAAACCTGTTAACGAGTGCACCGGGCACCAGCGAGGAGACACGATGAGTGAGACTTTTACCACCTGGCTGCTCGACCAGAGGGCGCGAGAGGATGCCGTCGGGGGTCTGGCCCGAGAGATCGAGACCGACGACATGTTCCCGGTCGACGGCGACAAGCCGATCTACGACGGCTACTTCGCAGGCACGAGCATCGATCAGCAGAGCCGCGACGCATTCGAACGAGCCTGGGATGAGTTCTCGGGCGTCGGAACCGGAGGAGGACCCCAGTGAGCACCATAGATCCCGGAAACGTGGGAAACGTGGGAACCGAGGGAACAATCCCCAACACAGATTCCGGAATAGCGCTGGGGCATGACCCCGAGCCTTCGACGTTTGAGCCGGAGGAGGACGTTCCAACGGGCGACACTGACGGCCAAGGCATGCGGGAGATCGCCGCGGATGAGCAGGGTCTCGCGGAGTTCGGAGAAAACCCCGACATCGAGACCTCCGACCGCGACGAGAACCCGCGTCTAGAAGGGGAACAATAGGCGGTGCAGGAACTGCTTCGTGCGCTCCTGCTGCGGGTTGCGTAGGAGATGCTCGGGCGCGCCGCGCTCGATGATGCTGCCGCCGTCAACGAAGGCGATTTCGTGGGCGACCTCTCGAGCGAACTCGAGCTCGTGAGTGACGATAACCATGCTCCAGCCTTCCTCGGCGAGTTCCTTGATCAGGCGCAGGATGTCACCGACGAGTTCCGGGTCGAGAGCCGAGGTCGGCTCATCGAAGAGCAACAGTTGCGGCTTGAGCGCGAGCGCACGCACGATGCCCACCCGCTGCTGTTGGCCGCCGGAGAGTTCGAATGGGTAACTGTTCGTCTTCTCGCTGAGCCCCACCCGCTCAAGCAGGGCTACCGCTTCTGCTGTTGCCTCTGCACGAGGCTTTCGCTGCACGAGCACCGGGCCCTCGATGATGTTCTCCAGCACTGTGAGGTGCGGGAACAGGTTGTAATGCTGAAAGACCATCGCGGAGCGGTCTCTCAGACTGGCCAATTCTTGCCGGGACGGGTGTGTGGAGAAGTCCACACGCAACTCGCCGGACACGTCCACGGTTCCGCCGTCGGCCACTTCCAGCCCGTTCAGGCAGCGCAGAATCGTGGTCTTTCCGGAGCCCGACGACCCGATCAGCACCAGGACGTTGCCGCGGTCGACGCGGAGGTCGACAGAGTTCAACACCTGGTTCGCGCCGTAACTCTTTTTCAGGCCTCGCACTGACAGCAGGGCGGGGACCTCACCGGGCGACATAACGGTCCAATCTTGTCTCCAGCCGGCCCTGCACGAACGACAGGGCGAGGCAGATCACCCAGTACACCAGTGCAGCCTCCAGATAAAGCAGCATGAACTCCTGGCTGAAAGCTGCCACCTCCCGCGCCTGCCGGAACAGCTCCGTCACCAGGATCAGAGACGCCAGGGAGGTGTCCTTCACCAGGCTGATGAAAGTGTTCGAGAGGGGTGGAACAGAAACTCGCGCGGCCTGGGGGAGGATGATCCGCCGAAGCGCCAACCGGTGCGGCATTCCGATCATGTAGGCCGCCTCCCACTGCCCGCGTGGAACCGACAGGATGGCGGCCCGGATGACTTCCGCGGCATACCCGCCGACGTTGATCGAGAAGGCGACCACCGCGCTCGGCCAGGGGTCGATGAGCACACCGATTGACGGCAACCCGTA
>JAODMM010000030.1 GCA_025465015.1 Cryobacterium sp.
TCGGCGATGTGCTCCGCGTGCTCCTCTCCGCGTCGATCGCCCTCGAGGTGCTCTCCGGACTCCTGCTCGACCTTCCGATCACCTTCCTCGGGATCCGGGGAGACATCGACAGGCTCGGACCGATCCAGGGAGTCTTCGGTTCCCGCAATGCGCTCGCTCTCGTGGCACTCATCGCGGTGATCACATTCGCACTTGAGTTGCACTCCCGGTCGGTGCCGCGGACAACAGGGGTCGCGTCGCTCTGGCTGGGCGGCATCAGCCTGGTGCTCACGCGCTCCCCGGTCATGGTCGTCGCCGTCATCGTGGTCGGGGTAGCTGCCCTTGCCCTCTACTGGTTACGGCGAACAGCGCAGGAAGGGCGCTGGATGCTGCAGCTCGGCCTCCTGAGCGCCGCTCTCCTAGCGGTGATCGCCGGCTGGATCGGGCGGGTACGCATCATCGAGTTCTTGAATGCCGGCAGCGAGTTCGAGACGCGCTATCTCCTTTGGCGGGAAATGTGGCGACTGGTGGCCGTGCATCCCATCGAGGGTTGGGGATGGGCTGGGTTCTGGCCGCAGGACGGCACGCCGTATGCCTGGCTCGCATTTGTCACCGACCGGGTCCATCCGTCCGGCCTGAATGCCTTCCTCGACGTCTACCTGCAGGTCGGGCTGGTGGGGTTCGTCGCCGTGCTCGGCCTGTTCGGGCTCGCCTTCGTGCGTTCCTGGCTTCTGGCGTCCAACAAACGCCCCGTCGTGTTCTCCTGGCCGGCCCTCATCCTCGTGGCGCTGGCTGTCATGTCCGCAGCCGAGAGCACAGTCCTGGTGGAATTCGGCTGGATGCTTCTGCTGGTGTGTTCAGTGAAAGCTTCCCAGGGGTTGAGTTGGCGGAGCGCGCTCGCCCGGCATCCCCGGGCCGACCTCGACTGACTGCGGTACCCAGTTCCACGATGAGCATGCCGGGCCATTTCGGCGACCGGCCAGACCGGCCAGACCGGCTAGACCGGCTAGACCGGCTGCACCAGGTCACGCGCAACGTCAGGCAAGCCCAACCCGAATCGGGCGTACGCTCCTGAGCGCCACGCTCGGAGCACCGGTCCGACCCTGCCGATCCGCGGAGCGGGCAGGGCGCTGCGCATCCGCTCGTGGGCGAGTTTCCCGCGGATGGCTGCGAGGACTTCGTCGGTCGGAGCCGGTGATAGTCCCGGAGCCCGCTGGTCCAGGACCTCCGCTCGGGCGAGGAGGCGTGCGTTCCGGGCGGTCCGGGGTTCACGAAGGCGCGCGATTTTACCCGCAGTGTCGAGGCTGGTCGCTCCGATCTGATTCCCGCCGTGCTGACGGTAGTCGATCAGTGGTTCCTCGATCAGGTCGATCCCGCCGGTTGCAGCGGCTACGACGGCGAGCCATTCGTCGTGTACCCAGCTAACGGGGAAGGGACGGGAAGCCTTCACAAGCTCACGCCGCAGCATGACCGTGGCCCCTGTGACGACATTGCGGCGCAGCAGGGTGCGGATGCCGCTGCCGGAGTGCAGGGCCGCCACCTCCGCAGGCGAGACATAGAGCGTCGCGAGCAGCCGTTCCCCTGTGGGAGCCCCACGGCCGTCGACGATACGGGCGTCGGTGTGCACGAGCAGCAGGTCGGGATGCCGAGCGAATTCGGTCACGAGGCGCTGGAGCTTGCCCGCCGACCACGAGTCATCCTGGTCGCTCAGGGCGACGAGGTCACCGGCGCAGGCGGCGAGCGCCTGTTCGAAGTTTGCTGTCACACCGAGGGGTGCCGGGTTCCGGAGAATACGCACCGACAGCGTCTCACCCGGATGACTCGTCCGCCAGTCCTCGATGATCTCCGCGACGCGGTCCGGTGTGCCGTCGGTGGAGCCGTCATCGGACACAACGATCTCCGACGGGAGAAGAGTCTGGTCGAGGATGCTCTTCAGCTGCTCGTCAATGTACGCAGCTCCGTTGTAGGTGCACAACGCAACCGAAACCGAGGCCGTCATCGCGCGGTCGACATGATGCACAGAGGTGCTCCATTCCTTCGGCGGGTCACGCGCCGGGTAGGCGGTATCGGTCGGCAGCGGTCGGGCCTCAAGCTCAGAATACCGGTGATGCAGCGCATGTCTTCCCGCATCCCGCCTTCCACCGACGTGGCCGACGAACCCGTCACCACCGACGCTGTACCAACAGCATGCGATACGAGAAACCTCCGAGGGCAATCCCAGGGATGCGCCCGCGCCAGGCCCGTTGATGCTCGCTCACATCAACGCTCCCAGCAGAATTGGAACGGAGCCTCCCAATCGGCTCCAGTCAATGCTGACCGGCTGAACGGTGACGCGTGGCTCAGGACCCCGCATGGCGTCGCCACTCCGCGAGGGCTCCGCTGAGACCGTTGAGTCCGTCCAGCTCCACCAGCGTCGCGTCGTGCCGGGCTGCATACACAGCCGCGCTGGCGGAGATGGTTGCGGCAGGCAGTCCTGCCCGCTCCATACCGACAGTGTTCGCCCCATGCACCACGGCCGGGTTCCCGTAGGCCTTCGCGAACGGGGGAATGTTGCGTGTGACGATGGAGCCCATCCCCACCATGGCGCCCTCCCCCACGTAGCGGCGCTGGTGAACGCTGGCGCCCAACCCGAGGTTCGCACCCGCTCCCAGGCGCACGTGTCCCGCCAGAAGAACACTCGAAGCCAAGGTACATCCGCTTTCGACCACGCAGTCGTGAGCGATGTAGCTCTGGTTCATCACGAAGACATCGTCCTCGATGCGTGTGACCTCCTGCCAGCCCTGGTGGATCTGCACGTACTCCCGGATGGTGTTCCGGCTTCCGATGACGATCCCACCGCCGGAGCTCGGCTGGGCTGCGTCACGGGGATGTCCCCAGCCCCGCACTTCTGGCGGCGCGCCGATCAGAGCACCGGTTCCGATCCAGTTGTCGTCGCCCAGGGTGACGGGTCCGATTATCACGGCCAGCGGTCCGACGGTGTTGCCCGTTCCGAGCGACACGTCCCCGATGATCTGTGCGGTGGAGTGGATGGAGTTCAATCGGAACCTCACTGTGCTTTCAACGGAGTCACGGGCTGTCAACCACGCCACGGGCTGTCGAGGGAGTCGTGGCACTGCCGACGGGTCCCAGAGGCGCAAGCGGCATCGGGTAAGTTAGATGCGCGCGTCTTCGAGACCGGTCCAATGAAATCTAACCCACGAGGTCATATGATTCCCATCACCACCGTTCAGTTCGGCCAGGAAGAAGAGCAACTCGTACTGGAAGTCCTGCGGTCTGGATCTGTTGCACAGGGACCCAAGGTCGCTCAGCTCGAGAACCGCTTCGGTGAGCTGTTCGGCGCCCCCCACGTGGTCGCGGTCAACAACGGCACCACAGCCCTGGTGGCCGCGCTTCAGGTGCTCGACCTCCAGCCGGGCGATGAGGTCATCACCTCCCCGTTCACCTTCGTCGCCACCCTCAACGCCATCCTCGAAGCGGGAGCCACGGCGACATTCGCCGATATCCGCGCCGAAGACTTCAATCTCGACCCCGACTCGGTGGCCGGCCGCATCACCGACCGGACCAAGGTGATCCTTCCCGTGCACCTCTACGGCCAGATGGCGGACATGGACCCGCTCGAGGCGCTGGCCAACGACCGAGGCCTGCGCATCCTCGAAGACTCTGCCCAGTCTCACGGGGCGACCTACAACGGTCGCCACGCAGGCAGCTACGGCCTCGGCACGTTCTCCCTCTACGCCACGAAGAACATCACGACGGGCGAAGGCGGGCTCATCACGACCGATGACGACGACATCGCAGACCGCTTGCGCGTGCTTCGCAACCAGGGCATGCGTGCACGCTACGTCTACGAGATGGCCGGAAACAACTACCGGCTGACCGATCTCCAGGCCGCCCTCGGGATTCCCCAGCTGGAGCGCTACGCATCCATCGTCGATTCCCGAAGGCACAATGCGGAGCGCTTGATCGATGGGCTGCAGGACGTTCCCGGCATCATCGTTCCCCGCCAACTCGAAGGCCGGGGGCATGTGTGGCACCAGTTCACGGTGCGCGTGACGAGCGACGCCCCGGTCGATCGTGACGAATTCGTGCAGAAGCTCGCCGAGCGCGGCGTCGGCGCCGGCGTCTACTATCCCAAGCTCGTTTTCGACTACGACGCGTACCGCACCCATCCCCGGGTGGTGATGTCCGACGTACCGGTCGCCGAGCGTATCGTCAGCGAGGTTGTGTCGCTGCCGGTGCACACGGCGCTGACCGAGGCAGACCTCGACGAGATCGTAGCCGCCGTTCGCGCTGTCGTGGGCGCCTGAGATGGCAGCATTTCGGCGCCTGGCGCTGGTCGGGGCGGGCAATATGGGTAGCCATCACGCCCGCGTGATCGCTCAATCCCCCCGAGCCGAACTCGCCTACCTCATCGACACCCGGGAGGATGTGGGGCGCGAAGTGGCCGACCGCTACGGCGCCACCTGGGTACCGGAGCTTCCCGACTTGCATGATGTGGATGCCGTCGTGGTCGCGGCAGCCACCGAAGCCCACTACGAACTCGCCATGAAGGTGCTCGGGCAGGACCGCCCGCTCCTGATTGAGAAGCCCGTCGCCGACAGCCTCCTGCGCACGCAAGAGATTCTCGATGAGGCGGAAGCACGCGACCTGCCGCTGATGTGCGGCCTGCTGGAACGCTACAACCCGGCGGTGATGACAGCGCGCGCCTTACTGGAGCAACCGATGCACGTCGTCGCCACTCGGCACTCGCCGTACGCGCCGCGGATCAAGACCGGTGTGGCGTGGGATTTGCTCGTCCACGACATCGACCTCGCGATCAACATCATCGGCTCCTCCCCCACCGCTGTGGACGCCCGGCTGGGCTTCTTCCACCCCGATTCCGCCCCGACCGCCGAGGATGTCGCTGAGACGGTGCTGGAGTTCCAGAACGGCGCCATCGCCCAGGTGTCGGCGAGCAGGGTCGGGCAGCGGAAGATCCGCCAGCTTTCCATCTACGAACTCGACCGGCTCGTCGAGGTTGACCTTCTCCGACGCGACGTCGTCATCTATCGTCACGTGTCGGAAAATTCGGTGGACGACGGGCGAGGGTACCGGCAACAGACGGTGATCGAGATCCCGGAGATCACCAGCTCGCAGGAGCCGCTGACGACCCAGTTCGGACGGTTCCTCGACGTCATCGACGGCGTTGTGGATGCGGCAGCCGAGCGCGCGACCATCGCCCCCTCGCACGCCGTGATCGATCAGGTCATCTCGAAGAAATCAGCGCGCTGACGTGCTGACGCCCGGCGGCCCCATCGAGAAACCCTCGCGAAAGGTTTCCGGACTCCGCTCCCTTGCGCGTCATTCGGCGGTGCGGTATCTCCTGGCCGGTGGCCTCGCGTTCCTCTTCGACCTCGGCCTCCTCGCCCTGTTCAAGAACGTGCTCGGCTGGCCGCTGTGGCTGGCGACCGGAGCGGCCTTCCTCCTCAGCTTCTTCTTCACCTATTTCATCCAGCGGATGTTCTCGTTCAGTTCAAGCGCTCCCCACGGGAACGCCATTGTGAAATACGCGGCTCTGGTCGCATTCAACACCCTCGCGACGGTTGCCATCGTCGCGTTGATCAACAGCACTCCCCTCGGTTGGGTCAGCGGCAAGGTTCTCGCGACAGCGGCGACCACCGTGTGGAATTACTTCGCCTACCGTTATTGGGTGTTTGCCCCGCCCCGCCATACCCCGAAGGATTGACGTGTACCAAGGCGCTCGGATTGCCGCAGTAGTACCTGCATACAAAGAGGAGAAGATGATCTCCACGGTCATCGACACCATGCCGGACTTCATCGACTTCATCGTGATCGTGGACGATTGCAGCCCCGATGGCACCAGCGAGGTGGTGCGCAGCATGGGCGACCCTCGAGTGACTCTCATCCGACATGAGGTCAACCAGGGCGTGGGCGGAGCGATCATCACCGGTCACAAGGCGGCGATGGAACTCGGGGCCGACGTCAATGTGATCATGGCCGGCGACGCCCAGATGGACCCGACTTACCTGCCCTCGCTGCTCTCCCCCGTGACCGGCGACGGGTTCGGGTTTGCGAAGGCGAACCGGTTCTTCGCCCCGGAATCATTCGAGGGGATGCCACGCCACCGCGTGTTCGGCAACATAGTCCTCTCTTTCATGACGAAGCTCGCCTCCGGGTACTGGAACCTCTTCGATCCCCAGAACGGGTATACCGCGATCCGCACCTCCGTACTGAGGCGGCTTCCGCTCGACCGGGTGTCCCGCCGCTACAGCTTCGAGAACGATCTCCTCATCCACCTCAACATCCTGCAGGTGCCGGCGGTGGACGTGCCGATCCCGGCGGTCTACGGCGACGAGGTGTCCAGCATCAAACTCAGCAAGGTGGTTCCCGAACTCATGAACCTGCTGTACCGCGGGTTCTGGCGTCGGGTCTGGTACCGCTACGTGCTCTGGTCGTTCTCGCCCATCGCGCTCCTGCTCGCGCTCGGGTTGGTGATGCTCACGTTCGGCCTCATCGTGGCAATCTGGGTGTGCTTCCAAGTCGCCAGCTCTGTGGTCGCCACTGCGGCCACAGTGATGCTGGCCGCTCTGCCCCTGATGATCGGCACCCAGTTGCTCATCAGTGCACTCCAACTGGATATCCAGGCGAGCCCGTCGGAGCCCGTCCTGGGGCCGATCGTCAAGGGATCTGGCCGCGTCTAGCTCCCTCAGCCCACCGGCATAAGGAA
>JAODMM010000033.1 GCA_025465015.1 Cryobacterium sp.
CGGAAGCACCTTGCCGGGCCCGGCAGCTGCGAGGTCTCCCGGTGGCGATGGGGTTCTGATCTCAGCGCATCACGGAACTCAGGAGCAAGCTGGTTTCGCTGTTTACGACTCCCTCAATGGAGCGGATCCTTCCGAGTACCCGGTCAAAGTCGATGAGGGTGTCCACCCGCAACTCCGCCACTAGGTCCCACCCGCCGTTCGTGGTGTGAAGGGCGCGGATCTCGGGAAATCCGCGCAGTCGTCGGATCACCGCATCGGTCGTGCGACCTTCCACCTCGATCAGGGTTATCGCATGAATTGCGTCGGGATCAAGCTCGTCCCGCACCCGCACCGAGAAGCCGACGATGATGCCGGAGGTGACGAGCCGTTCGATCCGCGACGTCACGGTCGCCCGCGAGAATCCAAGCCGCCGTGCGAGCTCGGCGACGGGCATGCGGCCATCCTCCCGCAGGGCGGCGAGGAGGGCACGGTCCACATCTGTGAGGGTCATCATTTCGCACACTGTAGCGAACTGCTGAACGATATGCAGTATTTCTATACAAGTTGCGACCTACCTGTACATAGCGGGCGCAAATCGCCTACACCTACGCTGTAATCGTTCCCCGAGAAAGGACACAAACATGACCCGCTTCGTCGATGTCCGGAATATGGTCCGATGGGTAGCAGCAACAGGTCCGGAGCAAATCATCACAGGAATGATGCAGTACCTGGAAGAGGACTTCCGGCGCTGGGAATCCTTTGACAAGACGCCTCGGATCGCAAGCCACACGCCCTTCGGCGTCATCGAGCTGATGCCGGCAAGCGACCTGGAGACGTATGCGTTCAAGTACGTGAACGGTCACCCATCGAACCCCGCGCGGGGTTTCCAGACTGTGACTGCCTTCGGTGTGCTTGCTGATGTCCACAACGGATACCCCGTCTTCTTGAGCGAGATGACCATGCTCACGGCCCTCCGAACGGCGGCGACCTCAGGCATGGTGGCCAAGCACCTCGCTCGACCCGACTCACGTCGCATGGCTCTCATCGGGGCCGGCAGTCAATCCGAATATCAGGCACTCGCATTCCGTGCGGCGCTGGGGATCGAGCACCTGACGGTCTGGGACATCGATCCGGACGCAATCGCGAAGTTCGTCCGGAACCTGCTGCCACTCGGGTTCACGGTTAGCGTCGCAGGCTCCGCAGCGGAGGCCGTCGCCGGTGCGGACGTGATCACCACGTGCACCGCCGATAAGGCGAATGCGATCGTGCTTCCCGCTGAATTCGTCGAGCCCGGCGTGCACATCAATGCCATCGGCGGGGATTGCCCCGGCAAGACGGAACTCGATCCGGCGATACTGGGCCAAGCCAACGTGTTTGTGGAATACCTGCCGCAGACAAGGATCGAGGGCGAGATGCAGGCAGCGCCAGATCTCCCGGTAACCGAATTCTGGGAGGTACTCGTCGGGCGTAGCCACGGACGCACCTCGAGGGACGAAATCACCCTCTTCGACTCGGTCGGCTTCGCGATCGAGGACTTCAGTGCCCTCCGCTTCGTCCGTGACTCGGTCGAGGGTACGGGCTTCGTCGAGGACATCGATCTTGTCGCCGATCCAGAGGACCCGAAGGATCTGTTCGGTTTGGTCGGCTCACTCGCTCCGACCGGACCCTGAGCACGATGTCGAACCATGCTCCCTCTGCCGTTGTGCTTGTCCGGCCTCATCACTTCACCCCGAACCCCGCGACGGTGGCAGACAATACCTTCCAGACCGAGGCCCCCAGGAGGGAACGCAGCGAACTCGCCGCCCAAGCCCACGCCGAAGTAACAGCTCTCGCCGAGGCCCTGACCAGCGTGGGTGTCACTGTTCATCTCTTCGAAGACCGTGACCAAACCCGGCCGGACAGCGTGTTCCCGAACAACTGGCTGTCAACGCATGCGGGCGGTCACGTCGCGCTCTATCCGATGTTCACGCCGAATCGGCGCACCGAGCGCCGGAGCGACATCATCGAGATGCTGAAAGAGCAGTACCGGGTTCAGGACGTCATTGACTATTCGGGTCTAGAGCCCGACGGTGTCTTCCTGGAAGGCACGGGAGCAATGGTGCTCGATCACCAGAACCGGGTCGCGTACGTGTCGCGTTCCAACCGCGCCGACCCCATCGCGCTCGAGCGGTTCTGCACCAACTTCGGCTACGAGCCGATGGCGTTCGACGCTGTCGACGAGGACGGCGCAGCGGTTTACCACACCAACGTGCTCATGTGCGTCGCAACGGAGTTCGCACTCGTCGGTCTGGAGCTCATCACCTCGCATACGCGGCGGGCTGAGGTTGCGGCACGCCTTGCTAGCCGACGGCGGACCGTCATCCCGCTGAGCCGTCGACAGGTGCGCGAGTTCGCAGGGAACGCTATCGAGCTCGACGGGTCGGATTCACGGGTACTTGCACTCTCCCGACGCGCTTTGGCGAGCCTCGAGCCCTCTCAGGTGGCGATAATCGAACGAAGCTGCACGTTGCTCCCCGTGGACGTGCCGACCATCGAGCTCGCGGGCGGCTCGGTTCGCTGCATGATCGCCGGTGTTCACCTGGACCGCAGGACGACCTCATCCGAACCGCCGGTACGTCAGACCTCCTCCGTACCGGCGACACTCGGCTGATCGCCGGACCCTCTGGTGGTCAGCCCTTCAGACGGTGGAGCCCCGACGGGCACCCGCAAGCATGCCGCGAGCGCTCAACGCGAACCAGAGCGCAGCTCGCGTGTCCGGCGAGCCCAGCGCCGAGCCGAGGATGGACTCGAGACGCGCCAGGCGCTTCGCGAGCGTCTGGCGATGGATACCGAGGGCGTTTGCGGTCAATCCTCCATGCCCGTTGTTGCGCAAGAACGCGTCGAGCGTCGACTGCAGTCGCTCACGATCTGGTGATCGGATGCGGTCCAGAGGACCGAGCACCGCGTCGGAGGTGGCCTGCAATCGCTCGTCCGGCATCGCCTCGAGGAGGATTTGATGCAGCGGCAGTTGAGCGAAAGTCTCCATCGCCGAATGTGATTGCACGGCGTGCCGCAACGCCGCTTCCGCCTGCTGAAACCCGAGTAGAAGTTCGTTGATGCCGATCCAGGCGCTTACCCCTGCGTGCTTGCCGGCCTGCCCGAACTCGTCGAAGATGGACGCCACGATCCGGGACATCTCTGCGGTGTCCGCGTCGACGATGAGCGTGGAACTCCCGACGTCGGCAGGGTCAGTGATGAAGCAGTGCGGGACGCCGCGTTCGAACAGGATGTCGTTGACCCCCTCGGCGATGGCACGCCCTGCTATACCTGGCATTGAGAAACGTGCGAGCGTCACGGCAGCGCCGGAGAACCCCACCGTGGTGAGCGCATCGATCCGATCCTGCGGCAGCGCGCCCCGGCGAAGTGCCAGCGCTCCGAGCTTCTCCGACGCCATGTGCCGCTCGGGCGAGAAGCCGAACCGGCGCTCCGCATCGATAGACAACAGGGTGACCGCACCGGCTATCACCATCCGGTCGAACTGATTTAACGGTCCGTCCTTAATGACCACGAGCAGCTGACGAGTGCGGTGCCTTGCGCCAAGCGGATGAATCGCCGTTGATGAGCCCGACTCCGACACGATGTGCGAGACCGTTCCATGCACGCGCGCTCGCTCCAGATCCAAGGCCAGCGGTCCGAGCAACTTGGCGCTTCGTCCCGGGGCTGCGTCGAGCAGCTCACCCTTCGACGTGGTGACGGCGCACCAAGCCTCCGTCGCCGCCGCGAGAAGCCGCACCACTTCGGCCCACCCCCGCGGTTCCAGGGCCGCGGTCGTGAGTTGGCGCTGCACGTCATAGGCGCGCTGGACGGTGAGGAGCTGTTCTGAGGCGAGCTTTGTCGTGACGAACTCGGAGACCGCCACGTAGGGAGTGTCAAACGGTACCTCCAGGACAGGCAACCCGCGATGCCTTGCCGCGACGAGCACTGCGTCCGGCACTACGGCATACGGAGTGTAGGCGCCGGCACCGGTCCCAAAACCGATGCCGGAGAGCTTGTGGTCCGCGAGCCGGTGCACGTACGCCCGCATTGAACGCTCATCGCTCAGCGGCAGGCCGGTCGTCATGAGGAACTCGCCGCCCTGGAGCCACGGGGTTGGGTCGAGGATCTCGCTGACGTGCACCCAGCGGATCTCTTGGTCCAGTTGTTCCTCACCAGCCATGCAACGCAGCCTCAACGGCTCGTGCTCAAGCAGGTCACGCAGTGTTACCGCCATGTTTCCACCCGTTTTCCAGTCTGCTCATTGTGACAGAACTACCACCAAAATGGCGGTTCTATCCGGCGAAAATCACCATAGTGGTGGTAGTGGTCGTCCTGACAACACCGCCAGACTGAGTACACCATCCACCGCCGGCGACCGCATCAGAGGTTCCCCCGGCTACCGACCGCCGGCCACCAGGCGCATACCTGTCGCCATCGCAGCAGCAACACCGCGCGATCACCATGAGGAGAACCGAACATGAAGACCAAACTCACCGCCGTCGCGGCAACAGCATGCGCAGTTGTGCTGCTGGCCGCGGGGTGTGCCGTAACCCCGACCGACGACAGTTCGTCCACACCCGACGCGCTCCGCATCGGCTGGCTCCTTCCGCAGACCGGCCCGATCTCAAGCCTTGGTGCGCCGCAGATTGCGGCGCTCGAACTCGCCGCTAAGGAC
>JAODMM010000049.1 GCA_025465015.1 Cryobacterium sp.
CTTCTTGCACAAACCGATACAAAGCGGAAATCATTGTTGCCGGCAAATCTGGCACCCGAGCTGAGAGATCGAGCGCGACGCCGGTCCCTGTCCGCCTCTCGTGCCCCCGTGCAGCGACCTGCAGCGCCTCAACAAGCGTGAGGCCGGCAAGATCGGGAAGAGCAAAGCCGGACGCCAAAGCGCGAATTTCCCCCAGCGCCTCGCGAAGTCCCTCCTGCGCTGACGCTACGTTATTTCGCGATCCGGACCCCTCTTCCTCGGGTCGCTGCGGTCGGTCGACGACCTCGTCGAGGCGAAGAAGCGCAAGCGTGATGAGCTGCGCAGGGCCGTCATGAAGATCGGCACTGACTTCTCTCAAGAGACGTTCGTGAATTTCCGCCAAAGCCCGATTAGCGTCAACAACGCTGCGCCTGAGATTTTCTGTCTCGCTTAGTGACGACGACAGCTGGTCGACACGTTCCGCCAGTTCACGCCCTTGCCGCTCAATCAACGTGCTCGCCGGCTTGATCAGCGCATAAAGAGTTGTGACCATCACCAAGCCGATCACGGCGACGACGAGGGCACTTCCAACTTGCGCTCGACGGACGTCGTCGGAAATCGAAGCCACCGATTCGTAGATCTCAGCAACCGCGATAACCTGCTCGGATAAAGGCTCCCGCAGAGGAATGTAGACCTCCAATAGCGGCCCGCCCCTGGGCAAGGATGGCGCCATATCGTAAAGATGAGTGCTGTTAAAATTTGCGACGACGGCACCCCGGAAGGCACTTGCAAGGTCGTCCGCGATGGGGTGCTGAACGCCGGCCTGGGAAATGTTCATACTGTAGATGATCGTGCCGTCGCGGGCCCAAATCTTCAAGTCCCGGATATTTTCCGCCCCCCTCCGACTGCCCCACAGTTGGTCGAGTCGAACCCGATCGGCATCGTTCAGGACTGCCTGCTTTGTGAAAGAGTCGCGGTGCGGTTCGAGCAGCGCTTCTACGTAGACGGCGATTGTAGCCGTCGCATGGGCGACGATGCTGCGCTCAACAAGTTGACTTACCCACGTCCCCAGCAGCGCCATCCCGACGGTGGTCACGATCGCCGACGTGACGAGAAATCGGGATGACAGAGATCCTCGCCCGGTTGTCAGGGCAGCAGATAAGTCCAGCCGCTCCGTTGTGGGCACCATTCCAGCTCACCGATGCTACTAACGGCTACTTCAAAGCCATCCTGCTCCTCAGATCAGCATTGGGCAAGTCCGGGGTTCAGGGATCGTCAACCGACCTCTCGCCGGCCGGCTCACGATTTGTTGAAGGCTGACCAGAACTTCGCTCCAGTTCTAGGATCGATGTCCGTCTTGGGACCGGAGCTGACCGCGCAGGAAGCTGAGCCGGCAATGGCCAGGGGGCAGGCCTGAAAAGCAGAGCTTGAAGCCGCTTCAGCTCAGAACGAGTCAGACCTTAGTCCCGGGCGCGATCCGACTTCGGCCCTACCTTCGCGGGACCAACGCGCGCGACTCCAAGGTTTTAAACAGAGTAAGTTGCACCAACAAATAGCAAAAGCCGCCAAATATTAACGACGGCTTCGAGCAGACGGCAATGTTCTGCGGGGGCATGAATCATGACCAAGCTAACCTGGCCCAAACATGCTGATCCGACGCTGAGACGGCATATCGGGATCGTGGATAGTTCTCGGCGCGGCCGCTTCCCCGCTTCGCTCAACGGGCAGAGTGGGCGCCCTGTGATGATGCCGCGCAGGCCGACCTCGACTCCAGGTGGGCTCTTCTTGGCCTGAACCTCTCACGAGATGCGCCGCCTCATCGGCGGCCGATGACCCTCTCTCCATCTCCAGTCAAAGGGGAACACCCATGGCCACGAGCTTCACGGTCAACAAGGCCGACCTCCAGTTCATTCTGAGGCAGATCAAGATCGCGGAGGCGTCGTCGGCCGCTTACAACTCGGCGCCGATGACCATCGTCCAAGCGATCCAGGCTGAATACGGATTGGCTCCTGCCAACGCTGCGCAATCCCCCTTCGGACTGAGGACGACCGACGGGAGCATGAACAGCACGGTGCCCAACCAGGAATTCTTTGGCGGCGCAGACAATCGGTTTCCGAGACTGACCGACCCGGTGTTCCGGAACGAGACGGACGGCGACAGCATCGATCTCAATGGGCGTGCAGATGGCGGTGGGCTCATTCAGGGGAACTATGGCCAGAACGGCCATGTCGTCGACGCCGATCCCCGCGTCATCTCCAATCTGATCGTCGACATGTCGGTGACCAATCCGGCTGCGATCGACGCCTTCTTGCACAATCCGCTGGCGGTTGCTGCGTTCGAAGACAAGCATGGTTTTGCGCCGACCGAGGCTTGGCTGACCGACCCTGCACACGTGTCCGCGGCCAACACGGCGCTTCAGACAATCCCCAACCAGTCGCCGGACCTGGGCCTGACGGCGAGCTTCAATTCCTGGATGACCTTCTTTGGCCAGTTCTTCGATCATGGCCTCGATTTCGTGGTGAAGGGCGGCAACGGCTCGGTGCTCATCCCGCTCATGCCCGATGATCCGCTGATCACCCTTGGTCCCGACGGTCAGGCCGGCACGCCCGACGAGCTCACCATTCCCGCGCTCCAGTTCATGGCCCTGACGCGGGCGAAGACCGCCAACGGCGTCGTGGATGGGGAAACCCTGAACACCACGACCTCGTTCGTTGATCAGAACCAGACCTATACCTCCCACGCTTCGCATCAGGCGTTCCTGCGCGAATACGTGAAGGACGCCAACGGACACGCCGTCAGCACCGGAAATCTGCTGGACGGCGGTCACAACCCCGCCCTGGGCAACAAGGTCGGCGCGATCGGCAACTGGGCCGAGGTGAAGGCGCAGGCGAAGGAGATGCTGGGCCTGATCCTGACGGATCACGACGTTCTCAACGTGCCGCTGCTGCTCACCGACCAGTATGGCCGGTTCATTCCGGGCGCGGGCGGCTTCGCGCAGGTCGTCACCGCGGTCCACGCGAACGGCACACCGACGGCGTGGGTCGAAGGGACCGCGACGGGGCTGTCGCTGCCCGTCAACACCATCCGGACGGGGCACGCCTTCCTGGACGACATCGCGCATCACGCCGCGCCTGGTTTCGTCGATGCCAACCACAATGGCACCATGGATGCTGGCGAGGCGCTGCAGACGCCTGACAGCGACCCCGGGACGGGGGACGACCGCAATCCGGCCACCTACGACGACGAGCTGCTCAACGCCCATTTCATCACGGGCGACGGACGGGGCAACGAGAACATCGCGCTCACCACGGTTCACGCCATCTTCCACGCCGAGCACAACCGGCTGGTCGGCTCAAACAAGGCGACGATCCTTGCCTCTGGCGATGTCGCGTTCCTCAACCAGTGGCTTCTCACCGACCAGCCGGGAAACCTCACCGCCGCCCAGGTCCAGGCCTTGAACCCTGCCGACCTGGTTTGGGACGGCGAGCGCCTATTCCAGGCTGCAAAGTTCGGCACGGAAATGCAGTACCAGCACCTGGTGTTCGAGGAGTTCGCCCGGCGCATCCAGCCGATGGTCGATCCCTTCGTGTTCAACACCAGCCCGGACGTCGATCCCTCGGTGTTGGCCGAGTTCGCCCACACCGTCTACCGTTTCGGCCACTCGATGCTGACCGGCACCGTTGATCGGCTGGAGAACGACCTGACCGGGGTCAATGAAGTCATCGCCAACGTCGAGAAGACCGATCCAGACCAGAAGGTCCTGCTCGCCGTCTTCCTGAATCCCGCAGCCTACCTCGCGAGCGGCGCGGACATGGCAACGGTGAACGCCAATCTCGTGCGCGGCCTGTCGCGCGATGTCGGCAACGAGATCGACGAGTTCGTCGTCAACACTCTGCGCACCAACCTCCTCGGCTTGCCGCTGGACCTTGCCGCCCTGAACCTGGCCCGCGGCCGCGAGGTGGGCATCCCCTCGCTCAACGACACGCGCGCGCAGCTCTACGAGGACACCGGGCTCACCGATCTCAAGCCCTATACGAGTTGGGCGGACTTCGCCGAGTACCTCAAAAATCCGATGTCGATCGTCAACTTCATCGCCGCCTACGGGACGCACCCGCTGATCGAGACTGCCGAGACCCTGGCCGGCAAGCGGGCGCTCGCCGAGGAGCTGGTCTTTGGCGTGGAGGCCGACGGGACGACCCGCTCCGACATCCAGGATCGGATCGCGTTCCTGAATGCGACCGGCGACTATGCCGGCGGCAAGCTCGGCGGCTTGAACGACGTCGATCTGTGGATCGGCGGCCTCGCCGAGGCCAAGCCAGAATTCGGCGGCATGCTCGGAACAACGTTCAACTACGTATTCGAATACCAGATGGAGGCCCTGCAGAACGGCGATCGTTTCTACTACCTAACCCGTACGCAGGGCACCAACTTCCTCAACCAGCTCGAGCCGAATTCGTTCGCTGACCTGGTCATGCGCAACACCGCGTTGGGCGACAAGTACGCCACTCACCTGAGCGGCCAATTGTTCGTGACGCCGGATCTGTTCCTTGAGCAGGACGTCGGCATCGCTCAGACGGATTACAATCCCGACGAGGATGGCCGAACACGGGCGAGCGAGGATCCGACCTGGGCCGACCACGAGGCTCACCCGCTCACCAGACCCCACAAGGTGGAGCGCTTCGGAGGGACAACCATCACCGAGAACGGCGTCGACCATACGGTGGGCGGCACCTTCAAGTTCTATGGTCCCGAGCACGTGGTGATGGGCGGCACCGAAGGCAACGACCTGATCTACAGCGACAGAGGTGATGACACGCTGTGGGGCGATGCCGGCAACGACTACCTCAACGGCGGCACCGGGCCCGACGATGTCTTCGGCGGCGACGGCGACGACATCATCGAGGATCCGTTTGGCGACGACGTGCTGCGCGGCCAGAACGGCAATGACGTGATCAGCGACTCACGGGGGGCCAACCTGCTCTTCGGCGACGCGGGCCAGGACTACGTCATCGTCGGCCAGGACGCGACCGAGGTGTTTGCCGGAACGGGAACCGACTTCGTGCTCGGCGGAAACGGCAAAGACTTCCTCCTGGGCAATGAAGGCGACGACTGGATGGAAGGAGGCGGGGGCTTCGACACCCTCGCGGGCGACAACTCCGAGCTGTTCTTCAACTCGCCGCTGGTTGGGCATGACGTCCTGTTCGGTCACGGAGACGAGACCGACTACGATGCCGAATCCGGCGACGACATCATGGGATCCGGCCCGAGCGTATATCGCTACGAGGGCATGTTCGGCTTCGACTGGGGCATCGCCAAGTTCGATCCGTCCGAGATCCATTTCGATCTGCAGATCCCGATCTTCACCAACGCAGAAGAAAACGTGCTGCGGGATCGCTTCGACCAGGTCGAAGGCGTGTCCGGATGGAGCGGGGACGACCGCCTCGACGGTGATGATCGCGGGCATAGCGGCGGCTCTTCAAGCCCGGACTCCGTGCCCGTGGAGCTGTTCACGGATCATACCCTCACGCAGGAAGGCATGGATCGGATCGCCGGACTGCAGCAGCTCCTCGGAGGCGCCGCGGTCACCAGCTTCAAGAACGGCAACATCCTGCTGGGCGGTGACGGCAACGACACCATCCGGGGCCGAGGCGGGTTCGACACGATCGATGGGGACGCATGGCTCAACGTGCGCATCAAGATCGTGCACAATGGTGCGACCTACGCGGCCGAGTCGCTGACCACGGATACCGTCGTGGCAGGCCCGAACGCCGGCCGGGTGTTCAACATCAACCCGGATGGAAGTCCGAATTTCAACAGCGTCGCGTTCGAAGGACGTTCGCTCAACTCTCTCGTGCTCGATCGGACGATCAACCCCGGCGACATGAGCATCGTCCGTGAGATCCTGTACGATAACACCAACGTTACGGGGGCAGCCAAGAACATCGACACCGCCATGTTCCAGGGCGGCAGCCTCGAATACGACATCGAGGGCACGCGCATCGTCTACGATGCGGTCACCGGTGAAGCGCTACGGCGTGTGAACATCGGCCAACCGGGCAACAGCGCCGAGGCGCTGAACATCCGCGACGTCGATGGTGACGGGTTCATCAGAGTGAAGGACCTCGATGACGGCCTCGTCGCCGCGCCGGGCCGTGTTGGCGGGCTGACGGTGAGCCGGGGGGCACTGACGGACGACGTCGACCTGCTCAAGAACATGGAGCGGCTGCAGTTCGCCGATACGGCGTTCAACGTCGGCGGCACAACAAACCGGATTGCCACCGGAACCGTCACCATCTCGGATCCGACGCCCTACGACTTCGACAACAATCCGGCTACGCCTGCGGTGGTCAGCCCGATTGTTGGACAGGTCCTAACCGCTACGCTCTCCAACCTGCAGGACCTGGACGGCGTTCCCATCAATCCAGCGACCGGCATGCCCGTGGGGCTGACGTTTGACTGGGAGACGACGGAGGCCGGGAACGATGGCGGCTGGGCCAAGATCAGCTCCGGTCTGACCTACACGGTCCGTCCGGTCGACCCGGCCCACGTGCTGCGCGCCGTAGCGGTGTTCAAGGACAGCGCTGGCGTGACCGAGCGGATCGCATCCATTCAGACGGACAACGTCACGGCACCGTTCTCGGTGCTCGAAGGGACCCGTACAGGCACTGTTGTCGCGCCGGTCCCCTTCAGCCTCGACTACGATCCGCTCGGATTCGGCGGGACGGGCGTGACCGACGGCGACGTCGTCCAGCTGACCCATGTGATCCAGCCCGGCCAGGATGCAGGTGGGCGTTTCACCATCGTGAACACCGGCACCGCCACGGCCCCGGTGTATCAGCTCGCCGTCGCGAATGGCGCCCTCCTCGACTACGAGGCTGTCCAGGTGCCGGTCGACAACCAGTACCAGATCGTGATCGACACCTACACGGACACGATCGCGAACGGCGGGACGCTCATGGCCTCTCGTCAGTTCACGATCCTGCTCGGCAACGTAAACCTCGAGGACATCAAGTGGGGTGCGCCGCCCGTCGGCGGTGCCGCGACGCCCCCGGACACGGAGCGCCCGGGCGCCGATACTGTCATCGGTCATCTCAGCAGGTCGAGCGACGAGGCCGGGGCCGCGGTCTTCTCGCTGGTGTCCGCCACGTCCAACGGCAACCCGACGCCCAACTTCTCCGTCAGCCCGACCGGCGCGGTCACCCGCCTCGCCTCCACCATGAGCATGGACACGACGTATGTGCTGACGGTGATGGCGACGCTGCCGTCGGGAGCCACCCGGACGGAAGCGTTTACCGTCAAGATCGGCAACCTCGGCAGCAGTGCTGGGGGCGAGG
>JAODMM010000065.1 GCA_025465015.1 Cryobacterium sp.
TGGTGCGCGAACGCGAACGGCAGCCCGAGCACACCTGCCACCTGGGCGCTGAAGCCGCTTGAACCGAGGAGCCACATCTCCGGCGCATCCCCGAGGCCGGGATAAGCGCGGATGTCAGCGGGGTCCGGGTGCTCGGACCCATGAAAATAGCCGATGAGGTCCACCAGCTGCTGCGGGAAGTCGTCGACGCTGAGACCTTCGGTGCTACGCCGGAGGGCCATGGCAGTGGCAGCATCCGTTCCCGGGGCGCGTCCGATGCCGAGGTCGATGCGGTCCCCGTAGAGTGCGCGGAGGGTGCCGAATTGCTCCGCGACGACGAGCGGCGCATGGTTGGGAAGCATGACCCCACCCGAACCGACGCGGATCGTGGAGGTGCGCGCGGCGATTCCCGCGATCAGAACCGGCGGCGCGCTTGAGGCGATTGCGGGCATGTTGTGGTGTTCGGCGACCCAGAAGCGCTCGTATCCGAGTTCTTCCGCGCGCTGCGCCAGGCGGACGCTGCCGCTCACCGCCTCAGCGTTCGTCCCGCCAGCGGGACGGTTGGCCAGGTCGAGCACGTTGAGGGGTACGGTAATCATCGTTTGGGGTAACGCGGCGGTCGTGGCGTCCATTCCCTGGTTCTGCCATGCGATGGTGCGCGATGCGATGCGGCGCCGTGCCCTGTGCGTTGCGAGGGCGCGCTGTACGGCGACTCCGTGAACGCTCGGGGGGCGGCAGAAAACAAGAGTCCCTATCATGAGGAGATCGACGGAGATGCGGCCGCGGGCGCCGCTTAGATCCGGGAAGGTGAATGCGTGAGAGGTACCCGAACCGGGCGCGCGATGCTGTGGGCTGCCTCCGAACGCCGCGCGGTGCTGTGGGCTGCCGTTCCATATGTCGTCGCTCTCGCACTCGTGGCGTTCTGGCCGACACCGGTCGACGAGAGCTCTCATGATGGGATCGACGCCTTCCTCGCCCGGCTGCACAGGCGCGGCTTTCCGCTCTGGATCAGCTACGAACTCATCGAATTCATCGCCAACATTGTGATGTTCGTTCCGGTCGGCTTCTTCGTGGTGGTTCTTGCCGGCATGCCGCGGTGGTGGCTGGGCTTCCTCGCTGGGGTGGCGGGAAGCTGCGTCATCGAACTGGGCCAGCTGGTGTTCCTCCCGGAACGGATGCCGACGCTCAACGATGTCATGGCCAATACGACCGGGGCCGCAGTCGGAACCGTCATCGCCCTGGTCACCCTTCAAATCGCGCGAAGTCGTCCGCCTGGAAGGCCTGCCTGAGCGCGGCGAGATCCTGGGTTGGGATCTCGTAGGCCGACTCGACACCGGTCGCCTCTGCAGCCGCGGGCACCGCGGCCGCAACAGGCACCGCGGGCACCGCGAGAAAGTGCACGTCCTCCCGCAGGTCAGCCAACTCCAGGCCCAACCCGCCAAGATAGCCCACCGTCAGGCCGTCATCGGCGGCCAATTGTGGGGTGACCGCGGCCAGCAACTCGCCGAGCAAGCGCAGATTGGTGAGCTTGTCCGAGTCGCTCAGCGACAGTAACAGCGCGCGCAGCAGGATGTTCTGGTTCTGTATTCGCTGCAGCTCACCATCGACGAGCGCGTTGCGTTCGCTCACAAAGGTGAGAACTTCGGCACCGTCGAGCTCTTGGCTGCCACGGGAAAAAGAGTGACCGGATGCCGTAAAGGGGACCGGGTTCTGCACGGTCACGCCGCCCACCGCATCGGTGAGCAGTTCAAGGGCGGACAGCTCGAACACGCCCACCCGATCGAGCTTCACCCGGAAATAGTCCTCCACCGCGTCCACGACCGACGGCACGCCGCCCGCAGTGAGCGTACTGCCGAGAGTGGCATTGGCTTCCTCAAAAGGGACCCCTTCATCTGTCGCGTCACCCGCTTCATCAGCGTCACGCGCAGGCCCCAGGAGAACGTCGCGCGGCACCGCCACTACCTGCACGCTGCGCCGGTCCGCTGCAAAATGGACCACCAACACGCTGAGAAGATTCTGTGCGCCAAGTTGGTTGAGGGACTGGTCGAGGGCACCCGGAAGGTCGGTTCCGAGCAGCAGGAGGTTCTGCGCGGGGACCGACTCAGTTCCTCGCACAGGTGGCAGGGCGGGGCCGGCCGGCACGGCATCGGGAATCCTGGTGATCTGGCTGTCGAACGCCTGGTTGATGCTCCACGCCTTCACCCCGGCGAGGGTTGCCACGGCCACGAGCACGAGGCCGACGACCACGAGCGAGACCCGCCATGCGTTCCGTGCAAGAGAACGCCAGGTTGCAGCATCCGGCAACGCCGCTCGCCCCCGTAAACCACGGAGATCGCGGCCCGTGATGAGCGCGAAGTGTGTCGGCATTTGGGTACGTCTCCTGTTACCGGGTGTCAACGTGCCCTCAATATAGACCCGGCCACGGACAATGTGAACGCGGATCGGCGCGGCCTCGCTCCCTTCGCTGCCGAGCGGATGCCCCCTCCTCGGTCGAGTGTGTGGTCAATTCAGAAGAACCGCCCCGTTTCGACCCGAAGCGGCGCGAAGCACTGTCCTCGCCGGCCGCCCCGCTGAATCTGCCACACGGACTGAACTGAGCGGAGATGCTCGGGATCAACCGGGCGTGCGCGGATAAGCGGCGGCGCGGGAGGAAGGGTCGCTCAGCCCATGGTCTGCCGCTCAGCCTGGTAGGTGCTGAGGGTGTCGGTCTGGAAACGCTCCCGCACCTCAAGAAGCTCGTCCCAGTCGACGTTCACGATCGTTTGCCCGTTGTCGGAGCTCCCGGTGCCCTCCGTGGGCAAGGTGAAGAACGCGACGCCGCCACCAGGTCCAGCACCAGCACCGACGCCCCTCGCACTCGAACCCACAGACCCGGCCAGCTGCACACCGAGGCCCGCGATGTAGCCTGCGTCTAGCCCGTCATCGACGGCGATGTACTGAGTCAAGGCGTCGAAGAGGTCGGCGAGTTTGCCCACGTCGGTCAGCGTTTCGGTCCGGATCATGGCACCGAGGATCGCCCTGGTCACGAGCTGCTGATTGCGCACCCGCTCGAAGTCCCCATCGGCGAAGGCGTATCGCTCCCGGGCGAAGGCGAGCGCCTCGGCGCCGTTCAGGTGCAACGGTCCCTCATCGAAGTGGTAACCGTTCAAATGGTAGGAGTCGAACGCGATCGGATTGTGGAGGTCCACGCCGCCGAGAGCATCCGTCACGCTTTTGAACCCGAACAGGTCGACGACGGCCACATGATCGAGCCGCACCCCCAGCAGTCGCTCGACAGTCTGCACGGCTAACGGCACCCCGCCCCATGACAGGGCGGCATTAATCTTCGCCTCTCCGTGCCCGGGAATTTCGACCCAGCTGTCGCGCAAAATCGACATGACTGACACCGCACTGCGATCCGCAGCGATGTGCACGACCATCATGGTGTCAGAACGTTGTCCACGGATGTCCGATAGCGAACCGCCGATCGATCCTCGCGAGTCAGATCCGAGCAAGAGGATGTTCTGTGCCGTCTGCTGTCCGCCAACCGCTGCGGGTACTGAGGGCGGGCGCACCTCGGGGGCGGGGAACGCGTGCGGGATCCGCTCCACCTTCTCATCGAAACTGCGGCTGATGCTCCACGCGCCCACACTGGCGGCGGCGACGGTAAAGAGCATCACAGCAGCCACGGAGACAGCAGCGATCTTCGGTGCGCGCAGCATCAGCGGGCGCCCGGCAGATCGGGATGGTGGGGCGGGGAGCAGAGCCTCTCGCGCTGCCCGTGGTGATAGGTGCACCCGTGCACATCACGGCACCTCTCGCCGTGGGCGCGGCTGCGCGCATCACGGTGAGCACCGTCGTGCATGTCGAGACGCCCAGAACGGAGCCTGGCACCCTGCGCCGCTTCATCGGGCGGATGATGCAGGTCGGGCGGAAATGGGCACGACAGAACGACAAAGGGCGTCGGCATTCGGGTTGCCTCCTGGTACCGCTCGGGTAGCGGTCTCACCACGATAGACCCGGCGTATTGCATCCCGATTCCCCGTAAACGGGGGGTGCGGCAGGCTCAGCCCGGATCCATGGCGCCGCACGCAGCGCAGGCGGGCCAGATGCCGCACCGGACGGCAGGCCGGGCCCAGCGATGAGGACGTTCGTCGTCCCCCTCGGCATTGCGCGCCAGAGGGGGGCTTACGACGCTTGGCCGCCGGCCCCGTC
>JAODMM010000069.1 GCA_025465015.1 Cryobacterium sp.
TCCGCCCACGATCGGTACACCCGCTCGATGTCGCCCAACGGCCAGCCGGTCGAGACGAAGCACAACAGCACAAGGACGCCGTGCACCGCTCCGAACGCAATCCAGAGCGCCACAGGGGAGTCAGCCAGTCGCACGGCGGCGAGACGCCGGTCCGTCTGGGTCGCAGCGCGTGCCATGGCGCTCATGCTACCTGCCCTCGCCCAACCTGGGCCGGAGCGGGTGGTGCCGGTTACTCACGCTCAGCCCCGCAGGATAGCGGCGATGGTCGCCGGCACAGCCGTAGAGACATCGAGGGCGCTGATGGGGCCACCGGATGAGGCCCGCCGGGCTGCGGCGGCATGCAGGTACGCCGCAGTGGCCGCCAGCGCGGCGAGGGCGTCAGCATCCGCCTGCGCCCGAGCCGAATGGGTGGCGACGAGTGAACCCAGGATCCCGGCCAGGACATCACCCGTCCCGGCCGAGGCCAGCCAGGCCGGCGAGTTCGACACCGTCAGCCGAACGCCCGACGGTGACGCCACGTGGGTGACGCTGCCTTTCAGCAGCACGGTCACGCCCAGGCGTCTCGCCCCCCGGGCGGCCCATTCACCGGGGTGTGCGGCGATCTGCGCGCTGTTCGGGGCATCCGCATGAGAAGCCAACAGCCCCGCGAACTCCCGATGATGAGGAGTGATCACAGTCGGTCCGCCAGACCAAGCGTCTCCGACCAACCGGTCCAGCGCCCCGGCATCGACGACGCTCGGCAGCCCTTCGGTCAGCGCATCGTCCAGGCTCGTCGTGGTCGCCTCGTCCCGAGTGGAACTGCTCATGCCCGACCCCAGAAGCCAAGCCTGCACCCGGCCCGGCATCGTCACCGCCTCCGGCCTGCGCTGCAGGACGAGGTTGGAGGCGCGGGCTGGCCCGAGGTAACGCACCATTCCGATTCCCGTGCGGATGGCCGCGTCAACGCTCAGCACCGCGGCACCCGGATAATCGTCGGACCCTGTCCTCACCCCGAGCACCCCTCGGGAGTATTTGTCGTCCCCGGCCGACGGAACCGCGATCCAGTCGCGCGCCTGTTCCGCGTCCCACTCCAGCCATCCCCGCCGCGTCACCATGCACTCACGATAGATTGTTCAGGCCCGCAACGGCTGCTTCACGGCCGCCTCCAGCCTCGAACTGCAGTAGGGATCCCGTGCCACACGTCGCGCTCTTCGAACCGCTCACCCTCCGGGGCATCACGTTCCGCAACCGTGTTTGGGTTGCGCCCATGTGCCAGTACTCCATCGAGAAGAAGGATGGGGTTCCCGGGGACTGGCACCTGGTGCACCTCGGGTCCATGGCGCGCGGCGGCGCGGGACTCGTGGTCGCCGAGGCCAGCGCCGTCAGCCCGGAAGGGCGCATCTCCGACGCCGACACAGGCCTCTGGAACGACGAACAGGCCGACGCCTGGTCGAGGATCGTCGACTTCATCCACAGCCAGGGGGCGATGGCCGGTATCCAGCTCGCTCATGCCGGCCGGAAGGCATCCGTCTGGCCGGAATGGGGACACGACCGTCACGGCACGATGGAGCCGGAGGAGGGCGGGTGGCAGACGGTGTCCGCGTCCGCCCTGGCCTTCGACGGCTACCACCCGCCGGTGGCTTTGGACGCTGCCGGCATCGCCGGCGTCATCGCAGAATTCGGAAAAGCCGCTAGCCGAGCCCTCGACGCGGGATTCGACCTGGTGGAGCTCCACGCCGCTCACGGCTATCTCCTGCACCAGTTCCTCTCCCCCCTGAGCAACCAACGCGACGACGAGTACGGCGGAGCTCTGGAGAACCGGGCGCGATTGCTGCTCAAGGTCGTCGAGGAGATCCGCCGTGTGATCGGTGACGCCGTTCCGCTGCTGGTACGTTTCTCGGCCACCGACTACGCGCCCGGCGGTTGGGATGCAGCCCAGACCGCGACCGTGGCAGGTTGGGCGGCAGGCGCCGGCGCAGACTTCTTCGACATCTCCTCCGGCGGAAACGTCTCCGGCGTGCTCATTCCGCTCGGACCGGGCTACCAGGTCCCCTTCGCGCACTACGTGAAGACGAAGGCGGGTGTCGCGGTCAACGCTGTCGGCCTCATCACGACGCCTGCCCAGGCCGAGGAGATCGTGTCCTCCGGTCAGGCGGACGCCGTGATGCTGGGGCGCGAACTGCTCCGCGATCCGCATTTCGCCCTGCGCGCGGCACACGAACTCGGCGCCACTATCGACTACTGGCCGCCGCAGTACCGGCGGGGACGCTGGCTGGAACCGACGCCAACGCCAACGCCGGCTTGAACTCGCCGGGAGTGAAGACCGGGCGGGGAACCTCCCTGCGTCTGGTGCGGCTAGGGCCTAGTGCTTCTCGGTCTGGTGTGACGGGGTCCGTTGCGTCAGACAGAGGATGTTCCCCTCGGAGTCGGTGAACCAGGCCGCCCTCTCGGACCCCGTCGTCGACACGCCGTTCTCGGTCTTCAAGCCCGGGAAGTCGTAATCTTCGAATACGACGCCCCTCCCGCGCAGCTCGCTCATCTGGCCATCGAGGTCGTCCGTCACCCAACAGAGCACAGTATTCTTCGCCGTGCGGGCATTGCCCGTCTCATAGATCAAGAATCCCGAGCCGCCCGTCATCCGGTACCTGAGCTCACCCTCGGCATCCTCCGCGGGGTCCAACCCCAGCTTGTCCTTGTAGTACGTACGTGCACGTTGGATGTCCTCGGCGGCGAGAACAGCAACGGCTTCACCAGTGCCTAACATGAGTTTCCCTCTACTTCCACGCCCCAGGCCATCGTACGCCGCACAACGGGCGACCGGCGCGCACTGCACGTCCGGGCCGGGTC
>JAODMM010000195.1 GCA_025465015.1 Cryobacterium sp.
TTCGAGGGTGCCTTCGTTCGTGAGCGTGTCGAGCCCCCGCACGGCCGCCCCCATCGCGAGCCGAAGGAGCGACACCGGCCAGATCACCATGTTGATGCCGACAGCCTGCAGTTGTTCCACTGTGAACAGTTCGCTCTTGCCGAATTCGGTCATATTCGCGAGAAGGGGGACATTCACGGCCGCGCGGACCGCGTCGAACTCTGCCAGGTTTCCCATCGCTTCGGGGAATATAGCGTCCGCACCGGCATCCACCAGCTTCTTTGCGCGGTCGAGGGCCGCGTCCATCCCCTCAACAGCCCGTATGTCCGTGCGAGCCATGATCAGGAAGTTCGGGTCACGTCGAGCGTCGACCGCCGCCCGAATGCGCTTCAGCGCCGTGTCCTCGTCGACGACCTGCTTGCCGTCGAGGTGCCCGCACCGCTTCGGGTTGACCTGGTCCTCGATGTGGGTTCCGGCGAGGCCGGCGTCCTCGAGCGTCTGGATCGTGCGCGCCACGTTCATCGGCTCACCGAAGCCGGTATCAGCGTCGACGATTGCCGGCAGGTCGGTCATCCGAGCAATCTGCTGCGCTCGCGCGGCGACCTCGCTGAGCGTGGTCAAGCCAATGTCGGGAAGCCCGAGGTCGGCGGAGAGCACGGCGCCAGAGATGTAGACACCGTCGAACCCCTTCCGCTGGATCAGCTTCGCCGAGAGCGGATTGAAAGCTCCGGGAAAGCGCTGGATGATTCCGCTGGCGAGACCTGCGCGCAGGTTCTCGCGCTTCTCGCTCGGGGTCGTACGTGCGTAGAGCATCAGAACAGGCCCTTCGGAAGCGGGAGGGAGCGCAAGAAGCCCGCGCGGGCGTCGATCGTCAGCCCGCCGAGTTCCTGAGCGGACAGCTCCGGAAGCCGCTCGGCCAAGGCCAGGAACCGGTCGATTTCGTCCTCCTCAAGTACGTCCCCGGCCAGGGTACGGAACTTGTTCACATATTCAGCCCGACCGAAGGGCCGCGCCCCCAACGGATGCGCATCTGCCACAGCGATCTCATCCGTGATCGTGCGACCGTCGGCCAGCGTGATCACGACACGTCCGCCGAAAGCCTTCTCGGTCACGTCGGGCGAATGGTACCGGCGGGTCCACTCCGAGTCTTCGACTGTGCTGACCCGGTTCCAGAGCGCGACCGTGTCCGGTCGGGCAGCACGCTCGGGGGCGTACGAGTCCACGTGATGCCAGCGACCATCCTGGAGAGCAACGCTGAAGATGTAGGGGATTGAGTGGTCGAGAGTCTCCCGACTGGCCGTGGGGTCGTACTTTTGAGGATCCTTGGAGCCCGAACCGATGACGTTGTGGGTGTGGTGGCTGGTCTGAATCACGACGGATTCGATCCTGTCAGCTGATGCCGCATCGAACGAGCGGCCAAGCCACGGGTATCGCTGGTGCAGCCTGCGTGCCAGGTCGATCCAGGCTTGTGCCTGGTATTCGGCTGAATGCTCCTTGGTGTAACTGTCAAGGATGGCCCGCTTAGTCTCCCCCGCAGCGGGCAGTGGCACCGAGTAGGCGGCACCGGGTCCGCCCAGAAGCCAGGCGATGACTCCGTCCTCACCTTCGTAGATCGGCGTGGGGCTGGTCTCGCCCCGCATCGCGCGATCGACCGCTTCGACCGCCATTTTGCCGGCGAAAGCAGGAGCGTGAGCCTTCCAGCTAGAGATCTCGCCCTTCCGAGACTGGCGGGTCGCGGTGGTGGTGTGCAGTGCCTGCCCGACCGCTTGGAAAATCGTCTCCGTGGCGAGGCCCAGCAGGGTGCCGATGCCGGCCGCCGCGGACGGGCCGAGGTGCGCAACATGGTCGATCTTGTGCGCGTGCAGGCTGATGCCTCGTGCCAGGTCGATTTGAATCTCGTACCCTGTGGCGATGCCGCGCACGAGGTCCCGACCGGTGAGGCCGTGGTCCGCCGCCAGGTGCTGGGCGACAGCGGTGACCGGGGGGATATTGTCGCCGGGGTGTGAGTACTCTGCGGCAAGGAACGTGTCATGGTAGTCGAGCTCGCGCACGGCGACGCCGTTGGCCCAGGCCGCCCACTCCGGGGAAACCCTGATGGCGGCATCCGTTCCGAAGATGTTCGCCCCGTTCCCACCCGTGGAACGCGGATGCGACAGCGCCTGCGAGCGGGCAGAGATCACGGGATGCCGACCGAGGGATGCTGCGGCGACGGCGGCATTGTCGATCACCCGGTTGATGACCATCTCGGTGACCTCGGGGCTAACTTCCACCGGATCGGCGGCAACCTCCGCGATCTTCCAGGCCAACTGGTCTGCGCGAGCCAGGGTCTCGTCGCTGCGGTGGACACGTACATCGTGGAACTTCACATAGGAAACCTATCTGTTGCCGCGGGAAGTTGTGAAAGTGAGAGGCGATGCCGTGAATCCTCCAGCACGGCTAGCATGTAACCCGGTGCCCTGCCCCGCCTGCCGGCGTTCGCGCTTCTGCCTCTGCCTGGGTGGTGCTGCCGGGCGGGTAGTACGCGGAAGGGGCGGGACGTGGCAACAACGCTCGTACTGATGTCCGACACGCACCTTCCGAAACGGGCGCGGGACCTTCCCGCCCAGTTGTGGCAAGCCGTCGACGAGGCGGACGTCGTGGTGCACGCCGGCGACTGGGTCGACGTGGCGACGTTCGATCAGTTGGAACGGCGCGCCAGGCGCCTGATCGGCGTCTACGGCAACAATGACGGGGCTGCACTTCGAGAGCGGATGCCAGAAGTCGCGCGCTTCACGCTCGGTGGTGTCCGTTTCGCGGTGGTGCATGAGACCGGTGCGTCCGTCGGACGGGACAAGCGCGCGGACGCACGTCACCCCGACACGGACGTGCTCGTGTTCGGTCACAGTCACATCCCCTGGGACTCCTTCGCTGCATCAGGGATGCGGTTACTGAACCCCGGATCTCCGACAGACCGACGCCGGCAGCCTGTATGCAGCTACATGACTGCGGTTGTAGATGACGGCCAGCTGCAGGATGTGACGCTGGTCCCTGTCGAGCGCTCGGAGTGATCCGCTTCTCCTCAGCCGCTTCGAACCCAGTGGACGAGACCTGCGCTCATCCCGCGGCTGCACCCCCGTACTCGGCGGTCGCCTCGAGCACCGCGCGACCGAGCGTGTGAAAGTGCAGGTTGAAGCCCAGGACTGCCGGGGTGGATTGTGAGTCGATGTCAAGTTGCGGCACGTCGACTGCGTGCACGATGAACTGGTACCGGTGAGTGCCCGTGCCCTCCGGTGGGGCCGCTCCGGTGAACGCGGGCTCGCGCAGCTCGTTCGGAAGGGTGATCGCCCCGTCCGGGAGAATGCCGGTGCCAGGCGAGCCAGCCCCCGCCTCCAGGGTTGTGACGGATGCAGGCACGTTGAACACCGCCCAGTGCCAGAAGCCGGAGCCAGTCGGCGCATCGGGGTCATACGCCGTGACCGCGAAGCTTTTCGTGTCCGGCGGGAAGCCGCTCCATGACAAGTGCGGCGAGGTGTCCGTTCCGCCTGCGCCGCCTGAGAATTGGGCTGCGGCTAAGGGGGCGCCGGCGGTCATGTCCGTGCTCGCAAGCGTGAACTGGGCGACCTCACCGAATCGGGCGAGGGGATCCTTCATGGCCATCGTCGACCTCCATTTCTGCTGTGGAGCCTATGCCGGTCGGCCCCACGCCGAAAGTATCAAGTTATTCGTGCTCACTCGGCGTGAAGCGCACAGTCGGTGTACAGCGGGTCGGGGGCCAATGCGTCGGGCGCCCAGCTTCCGTGGAGCCCGCGTCCGCTTAGCATTGGTCGGTGTCCACGCCGAAAATCCTGCTCTACTATGTCTTCACCCCACTCGCCGACCCTGAAGCCATCCGACTGTGGCAACGTGACCTTTGCGAGTCTTTGGGACTGCGTGGACGCATCATCCTCTCCTCCGACGGGATGAACGGAACGCTGGGCGGTGACCTCCCCTCGATGAAGCGCTACGTCCGAAAAACCCGCCAGTATGCCCCTTTCCGGGACATCGACTTTAAATGGAGCGAGGGCACCGGACTTGACTCCCAGGGGCTGAGCCTGGACTTCCCGAAACTGAGCGTGAAAGTCCGCGACGAGATCGTGAGTTTCGGGGCGGCGCATGAGCTAACAGTCGATGCGACGGGCGTCGTGGGCGGCGGAACGAAGCTCGCGCCGACCGAGCTGCACGAGCTTGTTGCCGAGCGGGGCGACGATGTCGTCTTCTTCGACGGTCGCAACGCCTTCGAAGCCGAGATCGGCAGGTTCCGCGGCGCGGTGGTGCCTGACGTCGCCAGCACCCGCGACTTCGCGAGAGAACTGGACAGCGGCAAATACGACCATCTCAAGAATCGACCCGTCGTTACGTACTGCACCGGTGGAATCCGGTGTGAAGTGCTCAGCGGCCTGATGAAGGCGCGCGGATTCGGCGAGGTGTACCAGCTCGACGGCGGCGTGGTGCGTTACGGCGAGACGTACGGTGACGACGGGCTCTGGGATGGTTCGTTGTACGTCTTCGACCAGCGGATGTCGGTCGAGTTCAGCGACAAGGCGCGCATGATCGGCACCTGCGTCGTCTGCTCGCGGCCGGCCAGGAACATGGTCAACTGCCCCGAACTTTCATGCCGGCAGCAACTTGTGGTGTGCCCCGGGTGCGTCACCGCGTCCGCCCCCGCTTGCGCAAACCACCACGCTCCGGTCGCTTGAGCGCCCCGGCCCTGCTTTCAGCGGCGACTATCTGGGCCGGATCGGTGTTGTCCGCACGTCCGTCCCCGGGTCCGTCCGCAGGCCCGTCCGCAGGCCTGTCTGGACGGGCTCGCGGACGTCGCGCGTAGACCCGCGCTGCCGTGCTCGAGAGTGCCAGCAGGATGAGGATGTCGAGGGCGAGGCTGAGGAGCGTCGTGCGCAGCGTGATTTCCACACCGCTGTTCCAGTAGCGCACGAACGAGACGATGATGCTGACCGTGGCGAATGCCATCGCGACGATGCGTGCCCAATTGTGCCCGAGGAGCACGAATAGCGCCAGCAGCAGGTACAGAACCAACGCCAGGGCGTAGGCGCCGAGAACGATCACGAGCACGAGGTTCGCGCTCGCTCCGTCCAGGGATCCTGGTTCCACTCCATCGAGCACGATCGTCTGGGCGAACTGCCGGGGATTCAGCATGGCGACCACGATGAAGGTGAATCCGGAGATGGTGCGAAGGCACATCAGGGCGCCGCCGTACACCGTCGCCTGTGGTTTCTTCACAAGACACCCCGAACTACGACGGGAGGCTCGTCCATAGGTACCGGCGTGAGCGGCTCTGGATCGCCGGGCATCCTCACCCGGCGGAGGTCGACGACCGGCAGATCCCCATCGGTGCGGATGGTGTCGCCGCCGCCATTGCGCGAGTGGTATCCCGTTGAGAAGTCGCGGATGACCACGACTCTCGTGGGAACGCGCGACGCGCGCAGCGTTGCGATGATGTGGTCACGCTCGATGTCGATGTCCTCGTCGATCTTGTGTGTCACCTGCAGGGTGAAGAGCGAAAACCCCACGGCCCGGTCGAAAGTGGCGGCCGCCAGCCAATCGGCGCGGTGACCGCCGGGAAGCATCCAGTCCTCCGGGCACCTCCAGAAACGCACGTGATGCCGCCTCGAGGGATTGTCCTCGACCTCCTGCTGATAGGCGAAGTCCTGCACTCGGCCGAACAGCATCAGCGGGCTCACCGGTGCCTCGTCGTAACTCCGCCGTGAGATCACTGAGGTGACCATCCGCCAGCCGGACGTGAAGGAGATGTCATCGGCGAGAGCCCAGCCCGCCGCAGTCATCGCGGTGTGAAGCTGTTCCCCGGATCCGAGGAATGCGAGGTTGACCGGATCCCCGAGCAGGCCGTCACTCGTACGCGTGCGCCCGATGAAGTAGTCCGGAACATACATGTGCGTCAGGATTCGATGAAGGCGCGGCAGCACGAGATACGCCAGCACCAGCCAGAATGCCAGAGCGAAGACAATGGCCCACCATCCCCAGTCGAAGCTCTCCCAAAAGATCAGGATCGCCAGCCAGACCGACGCCACACCGGCGAAGACGAAGAAGAAGGTGTCCAAGATCGCATTCACCGATCTGGGCTGTCGGGGAGAGTGCACCTTGACCGGTCCGGCCACGTGGCTGCGGACCTGGCTCGCCGTGTCTGCCATACGGCCATGCTAGTTCGCCGCAGCATCCGTAGGCCTTCCCTGACGCGTGCGACATAGCCTGTGAAGCAGGCCGCCGCGCGCGCAGGAGCCGAGATGCCGGGGTCGACTTCGATACGGTATCCGGCGAAGGCGTGCGGCTGCTGAAGGCGGGCGACGACTTCGTGCGAGGTGGAGCCGCCGTCAGCCTGAAAATTACCGGCGGCCCAGGCAATAGGCTGGCCCAACAGAGCAGGAAGGACACGGATGCCAGCTGGCACGGTCATCGAGTTCACCAACGTCACGAAGAGCTTCGGGCACATCACGGCCGTTAACGACCTGTCGTTCACCGTCGAGCCGGGACGCGTGACCGGCTTCCTCGGGCCCAACGGCGCCGGCAAAACCACCTCGCTGCGGATGCTGCTCGGGCTCGTGAAGCCCACCACTGGCGCAGCGACCTTCGGCGGAATCCGATACCACGACCTCCCGCGGCCACTGGCAACAGTGGGTGCAGCTCTGGAGGCGGCGAGCTTCCATCCCGGGAGAACCGCTCGCAATCACCTCGCCGTGTATGCCATAGCGGCAGGCTTCCCCCGACAGTGCGTCGACGAGGCGCTGCGCAAGGTGGGTCTCATCGACTATGCCAACCGCCGGGTCGGGGGGTACTCGCTCGGAATGCGGCAGCGTCTCGGGCTCGCGAGCGCACTGCTGGGTGATCCCGGAGTACTCGTGCTCGACGAGCCGATCAACGGCCTCGATCCCGAGGGCATCAGATGGATCCGCGGTTTCCTTCGCGACATGGCCGCAGAGGGCCGAACGGTCCTCGTGAGTTCGCACCTGCTGTCCGAAGTGCAGCAGAGCGTCGACGAGGTCGTCATCATCGCCAAGGGCGCTCTCGTGCACCGCGGCACGCTCGCCAGTCTCGATAACGGATCCGCCCCCCAGGTCGTGATCGATTCCCCTGACCGACCGGCGCTCGTCGCCTGCCTCGAAGCCGCCCATATCCGCTTCTCGCTCGGCCGAACCGGAATTCTGGCCAGCGCCCCCGACCCGGCCCGGCTCGGGCATCTCGCCTTCGTTGCGGGAGTGGAAGTGAGCGTGCTGCACCGGCAGAAGTCCGGGCTTGAGGAATCGTTCCTGGCTCTTGTCGGGGAAGGAGGAGCGCTGTGAGGAAGAGGAACCTGACCGGCGCCCTGCGCGCCGAAATCGCCAAACTTGCCACGACCCGCATGTGGCTGATCCTCGCCTTGGTGCTCTTCGGGTACATCGCCCTGCTGGCCGGGGGGCTCGCTGCCCTGTTCGGCGGCCTCGACAGCGGGGCGATCGGCCCGGATGCGGCCGGGAACCGCGGAGGCCAGGGCACACCCCCCTTGGGGAGCCTCCCCCCGCTCATCTACAGCTTCGCCTCATCGGTGGGCTATGTGTTCCCGGTGCTCCTCGGGGCACTGGCCACCACGGGCGAGTTCCGCCACCAGACTCTCACCCCCACCTTCCTCGCGACCCCCCGGCGCGGCCTCGTCCTCGGAGCGAAGACAGCCACCCTCTTCAGCGCCGGTGCGATCTTCGGCGCCATTGCGTTGCTGGCGTCCGTCGGTATGGGCGCCTTGGTCCTGGCGGCTTTCGGGGTGGATCCCCTCCTCGACGACAGCGACACCTGGGCGCAACTGGGCCGGTCCGTCCTGGCAATGGCGTTGTGGGCAACCATTGGGGTGGGTCTTGGGGTCCTCGTTCCCAGCCAGGTCGCCTCCATTGTGATCGTGCTCGCCTTCACCCAATTCATCGAGCCGTTGCTGCGCTTCGCCTCCATGTTCACCGAAATCACTGCCGGCATCGGCCGGTTCCTCCCCGGGGCAGCATCGGATGCTCTCGTCGGGGCCAGTTTCTTCACCATCGCCAGTCCGGCGAGCTCGATTCTGGAGTGGTGGCAGGGTGGGCTGGTGCTGCTCGCTTACGCCGTGGTGGCCACAATCGGCGGGTATTTCGTGAGCTGGAAGCGCGACGTCACCTGAGGTGACAGGCGCCGACGGCGACGTCACCTTCGGCCCCGAATGGCAGGGCGCGTAGGGTGAATCCATGAGCGACAGCACAGGCGAGAGCACGAGTGACGGGCAGGCATTCCGGGCCCTCGTCATCGACAAAAACGATGCTGAGGGCAAAACCACTCAGACCGCAGGTCTCAGAATGGTCGACAACTCGTTTCTCATGCCCGGCGATGTCACCATCGACGTGCTGTATTCGAGCCTGAACTACAAAGACGCCCTGGCGGTCACCGGCCGTCCCGGTGTTGCACGGGTCTGGCCGCTCATCGCCGGCATCGACGTCGTCGGCCGGGTCGAGTCGAGCGCCGACGACCGCTGGACGCGCGGCGACATGGTCATTCTCAACGGGTCGGGCCTTGGCGAGAGTCATCACGGTGGATTCGCCGAACGCGCCCGCGTGAGCGGGCGCGCACTGGTTCCACTTCCGTCGGAGATGACCGGCGAGCAGGCGGCAGCCATCGGAACGGCGGGTTTCACGGCCATGCTCGCCGTGCTCGCCCTCGAGCGGGGGGGCGTCACGCCAGGAACGGGCGACGTGCTTGTCACGGGCGCCGCGGGAGGAGTCGGATCCGTTGCCGTGGCGCTTCTCTCCCGGCTCGGTTACCGCGTCGTCGCCTCCACCGGCAGGGGGGATGAGCTGGGCGAGTACCTACGCGCGCTCGGAGCGAGCGAGCTCATTGATCGCACTCATCTCGGCGAACCTGGGAAGCCGTTGCAGGGGCAGAGATGGGCCGGGGCGATCGATTCGGTGGGCAGTGTCACCCTCGCCAATATTCTCGCGCAGACCGTTTACGGCGGCGTCGTGGCATCCTGCGGGCTGGCCCAGGCCTCAGATCTGCCCGCCACCGTCATGCCCTTCATCCTGCGCGCCGTGAGCCTGGTCGGGATCAACTCGGTCGAGGCGGCACCGGCGCTCCGCGCCGAGGCCTGGCTTCGGCTCAGCACCGACCTCGACCTCGACCTCCTCGCCACGATGATGACCGGCATCATCCCTTTGGAGGCCGTCCTCGAGGCCGCAGACCGCATCCTGGCCGGTGAGTCGCACGGGCGAGCCGTCGTGGACATCCGCGGATAGCTTCTCCGCCTCCTGGTGGGTGCGCGCGGTTCCGGTGGATCGGCTTCGCCGCCGTCTTCGTTGACCACGGCCGCACCACAGGGCGCTAGGCGCCCTCGACCGAGTTTTGGAGCTTCAGTGAGTCGATGAGGTTCGGCGCATGCGTGGTCGTGAGAATGACCCGCGAGAACTCCTCGTCCACGAGGTCCAGCACCACAGCTTGGCGCTTGCGCTTGATAGCCAGGAAGTCCTTGCCGCCGTGGAACTTCCACGTGCCGACCGCTACCACGAGGGGTACCAGGGAACCTGGGGCACGGATGCCGCGGATCCAGATCCAGGGGTCATCGGTGATCGTGACCGACCGGATGTTCTCGCGGCGCACGACGATTGCTTCACGACGCCACGACAATGTCTTCTCAGCCGATGTCAATTCGATCTCGAGCCGATCGGTATGCACGCGGAGAGAGGCCATGCCTCTAGTCTGCCCGGTTCCCCACCAGATCCGCTTGTGGAAACTCCCAACACCCGGACTTCCCGCCCGAGTGATTGAGCCATCCCGAAAGTGATCGGATGCCGAAAGGGAACCGGTAGCCTGCCGAATTCATACGGGATCGGCGGGGGCGTGTGTATTGCCGTGCGGCGGCGTGTGTGTCAGACCGCCGGCGTAGCCCTCGCCGCAGCCCGCGCGGCGGCAGGCAGAGCATCAACGATCCGGGCGACCGCCTCGTCATCATGAGCAGCGGAGACGAACCACGCCTCAAAGACCGACGGCGGAAGCGATACCCCGGCGTCAAGCATGGAGTGGAAGAACGGTGCGTACCGGAACGACTCCTGCTGCGACACCTCGGCGTAGTTCCGGGGGCTGTCGCCGCCGGTGAAGACGAAGCTGAACAAGTTCCCGGCGCGCTGCACTGAGTGGTTCACGCCCTCCGCGGCGAACGCATCGGACACAGCGGTCGACACGACGTCAGCGACCGTGTCGAGACGTCGATACACCCTGGCATCCGCCGCCCGGAGCGTTGCGATGCCGGCGGCCACAGCAACCGGGTTACCCGACAGGGTGCCAGCCTGGTACACGGGGCCGGCCGGGGCCAAATGATCCATGACATCAGCCCGGCCGCCGAGTGCTGCGACCGGAAGACCCCCGCCGATCACCTTCCCGAAGGTGAGGAGGTCGGGCGTGTAACGGGAGCCTTTCCCGGACTCGAGACCCCAGTACCCCGCCCGGCCGACGCGGAACCCGGTGAGGACCTCATCCAGAATCAAGAGCGCGCCGTGTTCGTGAACGAGGTCGGCGAGGGCTTCATTGAAGCCCTCCTCGGGAGCGACGACGCCCATGTTCGCGGCTGCTGCCTCAGCGATCACTGCGGCGATCTCGCCGGGATGCGCCTCGAAGGCTTGCCGGACGGCAGCGATGTCGTTGTACGGCAATACGAGCGTCTGCGCGGCGGTTGCTGCCGTCACGCCAGCCGATGCGGGCATCGCAAGGGTGGCCAGGCCCGAGCCGGCCTCTGCGAGTAGCCCGTCGGAGTGCCCGTGGTAGTGGCCGGCGAACTTGATGAGCAGGTCGCGCCCCGTGAAGCCACGGGCGAGCCGGATGGCGGTCATCGTCGCTTCGGTTCCCGTCGAGACGAGCCTCAGCTTCTCTACTGCACCCACCCGGTCCTTGACGATCTCGGCAAGCTCGGTCTCCGCCGGAGTGGAGGCGCCAAACGAGAGCCCGAGCGCCGCCGCATCCTGCACCGCCCTGACCACGTCCGGATGCGCATGACCGAGGACGGCCGGACCCCACGAGCACACGAGGTCCACATATTCCCGGCCGTCAGCGTCGGTGACGTATGGGCCCGATGCAGACACCAAGAACCGGGGCGTTCCGCCGACCGAGCGGAAGGCCCGCACCGGTGAATTCACTCCGCCGGGGATCGAGGCACGGGCTCGTGTGAAGAGTTCGTCGTTGTGGGTCGTGACGCCCGGGGCGTTCGTCGGTGCAGTCATCAGGATCTCTTTTCAGTAAGCCAGTTGGCGAGTTCAACCGCCCAATAGGTCAGGACTACGGCTGCACCCGCTCGACGGATGCTGAGCACCGACTCTTCGACGGCCCGGCGCCGGTCAATCCACTGGTGAGCCGCGGCTGCCTCGATCATCGCGTACTCGCCGGAAACCTGGTATGCCCAAACAGGAATATCACTTATTGCGGCTACGTCGGCAAGTACGTCCAGGTAGCTGCCGGCGGGTTTGACCATGACGACATCCGCCCCCTCGGCGATGTCGATCAACGCTTCGCGCACCCCTTCGCGTCGGTTCGCGGGATTGAGCTGGTAGGTGCGCCGGTCTCCTTCGAGCGTCGACTCCACGGCGTCGCGGAAGGGCCCGTAGTAGGCCGATGCATACTTCGCCGAGTAGGCCAGCAACGCCGTGTCCTGGTAACCGTCCCCGTCGAGCGCTTCGCGCACGGCGGCGACCTGACCGTCCATCATGCCGCTGAGACCGAGGAGTTGGGAACCTGAGGCAGCCTGCGCACGTGCCATGTCGCGGTAGCGCTCCAACGTCGCGTCGTTGTCGACGCGACCGTCTTGTGTGAGCACCCCGCAGTGGCCGTGGTCCGTGAACTCATCGAGGCAGAGATCGGTCTGGACCACGAGGGCGTCCCCGGCCTCGGCGACGAGGGCGCGGGTGGCCACGTTGAGAATTCCGTCGGGATCAGTGGCTCCACTGCCTATCGCATCTCGAACTTCAGGGACGCCGAAGAGCATTACGCCCCCGATCCCGGCCTCCGCTGCTTCCGTCACTAGCCGCCGGGCGCTGTCGATACTGTGCTGGGAGACACCGGGCATCGACTGGATCGGCACCGGTTCCGTGATGCCTTCACGCACGAAGAGCGGGAGAACGAGGTCTGCCGGGTTGAGTCGGGTTTCACTGGCCAGGCGGCGAAGCGCGGGGCTGGTGCGCAATCGTCGCGGGCGGATGACGGGGTTGTCCACGCGTCAAGCCTACGACGCCACGCTGGGCGCTGGATCCGGGGGCGTCGGATCTCAGGCGTCGCGCAACGCCGACTGTCGCGCGTTCACCAGTGCCTCGATCAACGAATCTGCACTGCGGTCGTCGGCGACGATGTCGACCCGGAGTCCCGCCGCCGATGCGTCATCGGCAGTACGAGGTCCGATGCAGGCCACGAGAGTCGATTCAGGGATTGGTCCGAGCTGTTCCTGCACCTGTTGGGCGACGCT
>JAODMM010000123.1 GCA_025465015.1 Cryobacterium sp.
TCGTCGGCGATAACGCATCGGTGATGTCGAACACGAACGGTGTGTGCCCGCCTTGGTGCCCGCCCACGTACACATCGTTCACCCACACCTTGGCGGAGTAGTCCACAGCGCCGAAATGGAGCAGCACCCGGTTGTCGCCCTGCCGCTCAACCTCGAATTCGCGCTCGTACCACAGGTCGGAATGGAAGCCCTGGTCCCCGATGCCGCTCAGGTCGCACTCGGGCGCGAATGGAACCTGAATGACATGGTCCCAGTGCGTGACGTGTCGCGGATGCGTCGCGCGCGATGACTCCTCGTAACAAAACCGCCACGCGCCGTTGAGGTTCGTCCAGTGCTCTCGCTGGAACTGGAGCCTCGGGTACTCCGGGTCGTCCGTCTCCCAGGAGGGCCGCCCTTCCGGGCCATGTTTGGAGCTCTTCGGGTTGCGGATGTGCTGTTGATCGGCGGGTCGCTCGGTTTGTTCGGCGGTTGCATTCATCGGCTTCACATTCCCTAGGGGCTTCTCAGCGGCGGAAAGCGTGAACGGCGCGGGAAGCGCCTTCGCTACTAAATTTTCTACACCCCTTGCTGAGGCAGAGGAGGCCGGATTTCAGAATTGACAGCCCATTGTCAAGGGGTGGCTCCGTTCTAGGAGTAATCCTCAGATACGGGACACAATGAGGCGTATGGATGCCACACCGCCCCACTGCTTACCTACCGACCTCGTCTGCCTGTCGCACCTTCGTTGGGACTTCGTCTACCAACGTCCGCAGCACTTGATGACACGATTTGCTGAACATCGCAGGGTTTTCTTCGTTGAGGAGCCGGTCTTTGAGGCCATCCCAGCTCCCCGGATGGACGTCAGTCGGCGCAGCGACACCGTGGTCGTGGTCGTTCCCAGCTTGCCGTGGGGCACATCGCCTGAGGAAGCGATCCCTATTCAGAAGGCCATGCTGGAGGAGCTGTTCGAGATCTACTCCGTCGAGCGCCCCACGTTCTGGTACTACACCGCAATGGCGATGGCGTTCACCTCGGACTTCGACGCCCACCGAGTCGTCTACGACTGCATGGACGAGCTCGCCGCCTTCAAGGGCGCACCACCGGAACACCTGGCCTACGAGCGGGACCTCATCTCGCGCGCCGACCACGTCTTCACTGGTGGTCACAGCCTGTACGAGGCGAAGAAGGCACTTCACCCGAGCGTGCATCCGTTTCCTAGCAGCATTGACGTCGATCACTTCCGGGCGGCGCGGGAAGCGTTGCCGGTGCCAGCCGATGAGCGCGGCATCCCCGGGCCGCGGGTCGGTTTCTACGGTGTGATCGATGAGCGGGCCGATCTCGATCTCATTGCCGGGATCGCCAGGCTCCGCCGGGATTGGCAGCTCATCATGATCGGCCCGGTCGTGAAGATCGATCCCGATCTGTTGCCGCGGGCCGACAACATCCACTACCTCGGGATGAAGTCCTATAAGGATCTCCCCGCTCACCTCGCGAATTGGGATCTGGCCATAATGCCGTTCGCACTGAACGAATCCACCCAGTTCATCAGTCCGACGAAGACCCCTGAGTACCTGGCGGCGGGCAAACCCGTTGTGTCCACACCAATCCGCGATGTCGTGCAGCCCTACGGTCAGGAAGGACTGGTGCGCATCGCCGCCACACCGGAGGAGTTCGTCCGTGAGGCCGAACGAGCAATGCACGAGCGAAAGACCGACCGGGACTGGCTTGATCGTGTCGACGCTTTCCTGTCCCAGTCTTCGTGGGACCTCACCTGGGGCCGGATGGCCGAACTTGAAATGCTGGGCGCGATCGAAGACGTGTCACATCGCGTCCTGTCGACCCCGTCCGGTGCCAGTTAGACGAGACCGCCTGGGCGAACGGCAGGCTGTGAAGGAACGGAACAGGATGTCGGCAGCGACGACGACAAGGCCCCTCCAGATGTGGGCCGGGCTGGAATGCACCATCAACCGAACGGCCGCGGGCTATATGGATCAGGGGTGTCTGAACGGGCACGACCAGCGCGCCCTGGCCGACCTGGAGGACTTCGCGTCGCTCGGCATCCGGACGATCCGGTACCCGGTGCTCTGGGAGCGCACCGCCCCGGACTCGCTCGACCAACTGGATTTCCAGGCGTCCGATGAACGACTCGGTTACTTGCGGACCCTCGGCATTCGGCCGATCGTGGGCCTCCTCCACCATGGCAGCGGCCCGCGCTACACGTCTCTCGTCGATCCAGGGTTCCCGGAGAAGCTGGCGGAGTACGCAGGCAGGGTAGCTGAACGCTACCCCTGGGCCGAACACTTCACGCCGGTGAATGAACCCCTCACCACGGCGCGGTTCAGCGGTCTTTACGGCACCTGGTTCCCGCACGGGCGTGATGGCGGCACTTTCGCCCGCGCCCTTTACAACGAGATCAAGGGCACGATCCTGTCCATGCGAGCCATCCGGCGGGTAAATCCCTCGGCTCAGTTGGTGCAGACGGAAGACATCGGCCGCACCACAGGGACCGAGCCGCTGCAATACCAGGTCGAGTTCGAGAACGAGCGGCGGTGGCTCAGTCTTGACCTGCTGCTCGGAAGAGTCGTGCCGGGGCATCCGCTATACACCTTCCTCACCGGCCCGGGCGGAATCGAAACCGCTGAACTCGACTGGCTGGCGCAGAACCCGTGCCCGCCGGACACCCTCGGCGTCAACCACTACCCACTCAGCAACCGGTTCCTCGACGACCGTGTCGAGCTCTACCCGGAGAGCTTCCACGGTGGCAACGGCCACGACAGCTACGCAGACGTGGGGGCCGTCGACAGCGGACGGGCCGACCCGCCGTCCGTCGAGCGCGTCCTCCGCGACGTGTGGGAGCGCTATACCACTCAGATCGCGGTCACGGAGGCGCACATCGCAGGCGGGCGGGAATCACAGATGCGCTGGCTGTGGGAGGTGTGGACCGCAGCAGAGCGGCTCCGGGCAGAAGGAGCGCCGCTGGTCGCCGTGACGGCGTGGAGCCTGCTGGGATCATTCGACTGGGACACTCTGTGCACCTCAGGGGCGGCGACCAGGGCGATCCGGTATGAGTCCGGTGTGTTCGACGTGCGGTGGGCCCGCCCGCGGCCGACTGCCCTCGCGCCGATGATCCGCTCGCTCGCCGCCACCGGGACGTACGACCATCCCTTCCTCGACAGCCCCGGCTACTGGCATGAGCCGTCGCGGGTGCTCTACGCTGCCGGGGACAACATCACCACATCGCCCGAAGCGGCGCCGTTGCCCGTCGAACGCGCGCCGTACGGCACGGTTTCGCACCCGCCCCGACCCATCGTTGTGGTCGGAGCCAGCGGTCCGCTTGGACGGGCCTTCTCCCGGGTCTGCGCCCAGCGAGGGATCGAGAGGGTTCTCCTGTCCCGCGGTGACATCGAGCTCACCTCGCTGGGGAGCATCCGTGCCTGTCTCGACGCCCTGTTGCCGTGGGCGGTGATCGACGCCACCTGCTACCTGAGAGTGGATGAGGCGGAGTCCGAGCCCGAGCGATGCCGGAACGAGAACACCGTGGGCGCGCAGAACCTCGCCGCCGAATGCGCCCGGCGCGGAATCGAACTTCTCACGTTCTCGAGCGAATTCGTCTTCGATGGCACGGCTGTCGACCCTTACCTGGAAAGTCATCCCGTCTCACCGGTGAACGCCTACGGTCACAGCAAGGCTGAGGCAGAACGTCAGGTCAGAGACGTGCACCCCGACGCTCTGGTCGTGCGCGCCGGAGCCTTCTTCGGGCCCTGGGACCCCGACAACTTCATGCAGCTCACGCTCAAGGACCTCCGGTCGGGATCCGCCGTGCTGGCTGCGGAGGACGTCACGGTGTCGCCGACATATGTGCCCGACTTGGTATGGAGCTGCCTGGACCTCCTCGCGGATCGGGTGACCGGGCTCATCCATATCGCCAACAAGGGTGCCCTCAGCTGGGCGGACTGGGCCAGGTACGCTGCCGAACTCGCCGGGGCCGATCGGTCCAAAGTGATCGGATGCTCCGTGGACGAGTTCCAGTTTCCAGCCCGCCGGCCCCGGTACCGAGTGCTCGAGAGTGAACGGGTCGAGCTTTTGCCTTCGCTCGAGGATGCGCTCGAGAGGTTCAGGGCTGAGATCCGACTTCAGGAGGCCCGATGACGTCGTCTATTGCGATCGCCGGGGCGGGTTTTGCGGGTGCTGTGCTGGCCAGGGAGCTTGCCGGAAGCGGCCGGTTCTCGGTAACCGTCTTCGAGGAGCGTGACCACGTCGCCGGGAACTGCCACACCAGCCGCGACCCGGAGACCGGGGTGATGGTGCACCACTACGGCCCGCACATCTTCAACACCGACAGGGAGGATGTCTGGGGCTATGTGAACGGGTTCAGCGAGTTCGCCCCCTACGTCAACCGGGTGAAGGCGCACACGGCGCGAGGAGTCTTCTCCCTTCCAGTGAACCTGCTGACGATCAACCAGTTCTTTGGCGAGCGGTTCTCGCCCCGAGAGGCCGCGGAGTTCGTCGCCACCCTCGGCGACGCGAGCATTGACGAGGCGCAGAGCTTCGAGGAACAGGCACTGAAGTTCCTCGGTCGTGACCTGTATGAGAACTTCTTCTACGGCTACACGAAGAAGCAGTGGGGGGTGGAACCGAGCCGGCTCCCGGCATCGATCCTCAAACGCCTGCCGGTTCGATTCAACTACGACGACAACTACTACAACACCCGATACCAAGGGATTCCCGTCGATGGTTACACCGCCATCGTGGAGAAGATCCTTGACGTTCCTGGGATCGAGGTTCGCCTGAGGGAGCGGTTTGAGTCCGGAATGAATTCCCAGTTCGACCACGTCTTCTTCAGCGGACCGATGGACGGCTACTTCGACTACCAGTTCGGACGACTGCAGTACCGCAGCCTGGTTTTTGAGCGATTTGACGAGGTCGGCGACTTCCAAGGCAACGCGGTCATCAACTACTGCGAGGAGCAAGTGCCCTGGACCCGCATCGCGGAGCACAAACACTTCACGCCGTGGGAAACCCACGAGCGTACCGTCTGCTTCCGGGAGTACAGCAGGCTCACGTCGGAGGGGGATGTCCCCTACTACCCGCTTCGGCTGACGGATGACAAGGACCTGCTCGCGCGATACATCGAGCTCGCTGAGGCCGAAGATCGGGTAAGTTTCATCGGCCGACTGGGGACGTATCGCTACCTCGACATGCACGTCGTCATCGGCGAGTCGCTCGACCTCGCTGCGGGGTGCCTCTCGACACCCATGGAGGAGTGGCCGACGTTCAGTATGTCGCCGTTCTAACAACGGTCGCAGCGCTTGGAGCGCGGTCGGCATTGGCGGCCGAGCGGTTGCAGCGGAGTGTGGCGGCCCTGTGCCCCCGTATCTTGCGCTCCCGGCCCGTACCGTGGGGGTACGCGAGGTCGGCCCCACGCACGTGCTGCACGCGCCCTGTAAGCTGCAACTCGCCGTCGACGGCACGATACGACGAGGAATCAGGTCCTTCCGGCGCTTCCCCCTTCTCCCATCTCGGGCATGTGCCTGGGCAAAAGGATGACTGCCGTGAGTACCGCCCAACGATCGATGCCGCACCCCGGTGACCTCCTCACCCGTAAGCGACGCGTGCTGTACATCCTGGTGCTCGGCGCGCTCACAGCCCTCGGCCCGTTCACCATCGACCTCTACCTGCCGGCGTTCCCGATGCTGCAGAAAGAGTTCGATGTCCCGGCCGCCGCCATCCAGTTGACTCTCACCGGCACGATGCTCGGCTTCGGCGTCGGGCAGTTGATCGTGGGCCCGTGGAGTGACAAGGTAGGCCGTCGGCTCCCGCTCATGCTGGCGACCAGTTTCCATGTGCTCGCCTGTGTGGGGGCAGCCCTGTCCGACGACATCTTGTGGTTGGGCCTCTTCCGGCTGCTTCAGGGGTTCGGCGCGGCTGCGGGTGCAGTCGTCGCGATGGCGATGGTGAGGGACCTCTTCGGGGGCAAACCTCTCGTGAGGATGCTCTCCCGGCTCGCGCTGATCAACGGTCTCGCGCCGATCGCCGCCCCGGTGATCGGCTCTCAGCTTTTGCTTTTCATGAACTGGCGAGGGATCTTCTGGGTTCTCGCCGCATATGGCGTGCTCGTGCTGGTGGCGGTCGCCATCTGCATCGTCGAGACCCTTCCGGAGCAGAAGCGACACGCGATCGGGCACAACTCGATCAGCGAGCGATACCGGGCGGTCTTGACCGACCGGGTGTTTATCGGCGTCGCGATCATCGGAGCCATGACGTTCTCGGGCCTCTTCGCCTACCTCTCCTCCTCGTCGTTCCTCTTCCAGGAGGTGTACGCCTTCTCTCCGCAGCAGTATGGGCTGCTCTTCGCCGTCAACTCGGTGGGAATCGTTGCGGGCAATCAGATGAGTTCGCGTCTCATGCACCGGCTGAACGTGGGGCCGCAGTGGATTCTCGCCGTCACGACGACCGTCATGCTGGTCACCGCAGCGTCGATCGTGGTCCTCGATGGCGCCGGAGCCGGACTGTGGGGAACTCTCGTCCCCCTGTTCTTCTTCATCATGGCCTGCGGTTTCAGTTTCCCCTGCGCGCAGGTACTCGCCCTGAGCTCGCACGGAAATGAGGCCGGAACCGCGGCCTCGCTCCTCGGTGCGGCCAACTTCGGAGTGGCTGGTTTGATCTCGCCGGTGGTGGGTCTGTTCGGCGTGGGCACGGCGACGCCGATGGGCGTCGTGATGGCCTGCACGTCAGTCGTGTCGGTCCTGGCGTTTTGGCTCATCCTGCGGCCGAGGTCGGTGCCCGCGCTCGCTCATTAGGCAACCAGTGTGGTGACGGCTCCTCAGCGCTGCGCCGCGCGCTTCCTGTACTGGCTCCGGATGATGGGATGGTAGTCCGGCGTCGGCGTTGCGACTGTCGGCACCATCCACGCCGGGCGCGCGCCTGTCAGCGACCAGGCGGCCTGCACGGCGCCCCCGGCGGCAACGTACTCTCCCGGGGATGGCACGATGACGGGCACGTTAAAGACCTGCGCGGCGATGGCCTGGACCGCCACGTTCTGCGCGGCCCCGCCGATTAGGAGGATGCGTTCAGCAACGACACCCTGCCCCCGCACCGCGTCCAGTCCGTCGGCCAGGCCGCACAACAAACCTTCGATGGCGGCTCGCGCGAGATTGGGACGGGTGGTTGAGGCCAGGGTCATTCCGAAGACGGATGCCGTGGCCTCCGGCAGGTTCGGTGTGCGTTCGCCTTCGAAATAGGGCTGCAACACCAGACCTTCCGCACCGGGCTCGCTCTGAAGCGCGAGCTCTCCGAGCTCGTCGTGGGTCACCCCGAGGACGCCGGCGATGGAGTCGAGCACGCGGGCTGCGTTGAGGGTTGCGACCAGGGGGAGGAAGAACCCGCCCGCGTCGGCGAACCCCGCGACCGTTCCCGTGGCATCCGCGGCTGAATTGTCCATCACCGCGAAGACTGTGCCGCTCGTTCCGATAGACACGACCACATCGCCGGTGGCTGCGCCGAGGCCGAGGGCGGCTCCGGCGTTGTCGCCGGCTCCGACTCCCAACACGATCCCCTCCGGCGTCGTTCCCGGGCTTTCGGCCGGGCCGAGCACGCGGGGCAGGATCGCTGCGTGTCCGAGGGCCCGTTCGAACAGGTCGAGGTCGTACTCTCCTGTGGCGGGCGACCAATAGCCGGTGCCGCTTGCATCCGACCGGTCGGTGGTCAGCTCGCTGAGTACCGGGCCCAGGGGGCTCTCGCCGGCTGGTCCGAACCCGCGCAGTCGCCAGGTGAGCCAATCATGCGGGAGAGCGACGGCGGCCACGCGGGCCGCGTTCTCGGGCTCGGCGTCCCGCAGCCAGCGGAGTTTAGTGACGGTGAAGGAAGCCACAGGCACAACTCCGGTGCGGCGCGCGTACTCGTCAGCGCCGACCTCTGCGGCTAGGTCCGCCGCAGCCTGGGCGCTGCGCGTGTCGTTCCAGAGCAGCGCAGGGCGGATGACCCGACCCTCGTCATCCAGGACGACCATCCCATGCTGCTGAGCGGCGACGCTGAGGGCGGCGACGTCGGCGAGGCCGCCGGCATCCCGGGCCGCCGCATCCAGTGCCGTCCACCACTCCGCAGGGTCGACCTCCGTTCCGTTGGGATGTGAGGCTCGCCCGGTGCGCTCGATGGCACCGGTCTCCAAATCGCGGATGACAACCTTGCAACTCTGGGTCGACGAGTCGACTCCGGCGACCAGTGCCATGGTGAGTACTCTCTTCGTGGTGGTGGGCGGGGCGCACGCGCGTAGTGTGGGGCCTGCGAGTGACGGACTGCTAACTGCTAACTGCTAACTGCTGACTCGGTGCGGCTGACGCCGGGGCCCGGACGAGTGTGGGGCTACTCGGTGCCCCTGTTTCAGTGCCGCTGACTCAGTGCTTCTGACCCAGTGTGCCCGACTTAGGGGTCCTTAACCCAGTGTGGAGCCAACTCGGCCGGACCCCGACGCGGTGTCCTGGCCGGTGCTCCTCGCTCCGTGTTGTTGGCCTGGTGTGCTGGTCCCGTGTCTTTGACCCGACCTGTGTGGGGCTAAGTCAGGAAATAACCGGCCGCGTTGCGCTACGGCCGGATGATTTCACAGTGTCGGACGCCGGCAGCCGGTTTTCCTGAGTTGGCCACAACATGTACCGCGGGAAGGGAGGGAGGCCAGGGGTGCGCGTAGAGGGTCAGCGGGCGCCGAGCAGGTGCTCGACGGCCAGCTGCTGCAGCCGGACGAAGCCGAACCCTTTGCCGCCGAAGTAGGCGTCGGTGTCGAACTCCTCGTAGGCGCTGCGGTCGGCGAGGAAGTCATCGTAACTCTCGCCATCGTTCAAGGTCGGCACCGAGAGTTCCGGCACCCGGGAGGCGGCGAGTGCTTCCTGCACCTCCGGGTCGGCGCGGAATGCCCCTGCGCGCTCCTTGAGGAGGAGGTACGTGCGCATATTCGCGGCAGCAGAATCCCAGACGCCGGCGGCGTCCTCGGTGCGCGAGGGCTTGTAGTCGAAGTGCCGGGGTCCGTCATAGGCCGCTGCACCGTTCACGCCGCCGTTCTCGAGAAGGTCGACGAGCGAGAACGCATTCTGCAGGTCACCGTGCCCGAAAACCAGGTCCTGGTCGTACTTGATTCCCCGCTGGCCGTTCAGGTCGATGTGGAACAGTTTGCCCTGATAGAGGGCCTGCGCGATCCCAGCGGTGAAATTGAGCCCCGCCATCTGCTCGTGGCCGACCTCGGGGTTGACGCCGAAGAGGTCAGGGCGCTCGAGGGTGTCGATGAAGGCGAGCGCGTGACCGAGGGTCGGCAGCAGGATGTCGCCGCGCGGCTCATTGGGCTTGGGCTCGATGGCGAAACGGATGTCGTAACCCTTGTCGGTGACGTAGTCGCCCAGCAGATTCACCGCTTCGCGGTACCGCTCGAGCGCAGCCTGGATGTCTTTCGCCGCGTCATACTCGGCGCCCTCGCGGCCACCCCACATGACGAACGTCTTCGCACCGAGCTCGGCACCGAGGTCGAGCTGGCGGAAGACCTTCCGCAGGGCGAAGCGTCGAACGGCACGGTCGTTCGAGGTGAAACCGCCGTCTTTGAACACGGGGGCGCTGAAAAGGTTCGTGGTGACCATCGGTACAACCAGGCCGGTGTCGGCGAGGGCCTGCTTGAGGCGGTCGATCTCGTTTTGCCGCTCCGCGTCGCTTGATCCGAATGCGAACAGATCGTCATCGTGGAAGGTCAGGCCGTACGCTCCGAGCTCTGAGAGCTTCGTGACAGCCTCGACGACGTCGAGGTGCGGCCGGGTAGGCCCGCCGAATGGGTCCGTGCCGTTATAGCCGACCGTCCACAGGCCGAAGGAGAATTTGTCGTCGCGTGTGGGGGTGAGTGCCATGAGGATGTGCTCCGATTCCATCGCCGTCCATGATTTGTTGACTGTACAAACATATTACACGCCGGGCAGGGAAACCTGAGAACTTCTTCTCCCCCCAAACGGTCGGCGCCACGATCGATCGCATCGTTGCGGCAATAGAGTGATCAGCACTGCGGAACGAAGAGGTCGCCGGCGTCATACACGACAACGTGCCCGGAACCCGTTCCGCGGGTCACCGATGTCGACGAGAGGGTTACGAATGGCTGCTGCGGTACCGCGTCTTCGCGTGGCAATGATCGGGCATGGCTTCATGGGAGCAGCCCACTCCCAGGGCTGGCGAGTCGCGCCGCGGTTCTTCGACCTGCCGGCGATGCCGGAGATGGCATTGCTCGTCGGCCGTGACGCGAACCGTGCGGCGCAAGCTGCCGAGAAGTGGGGCTGGGACGAGACGGCCACCGATTGGCGTGAGGCGATCGAGCGCGACGACATCCACATCATCGACATCGTCACGCCCGGCAGCTCCCACGTCGACATCGCTATCGCGGCCCTCGACGCAGGCAAGCATGTCCTTTGTGAAAAGCCGCTTGCCAACACGGTTGACGAGGCCAGGGCGATGACGGACGCTGCAGCGCGAGCTGCCGAGAAGGGTGTATTCGCCATGGTGGGCTTCACCTACCGTCGGGTGCCCGCCGCGACTCTCGCCCGCGACCTGGTCGCTGCAGGCAAACTCGGCGACATCCGGCAGGTGCGCGCCAACTATCTGCAGGACTGGCTCGTCGATGCCGAGGCGCCTCTCACTTGGCGGCTCCAGAAGGATCTGGCCGGTTCGGGCTCTCTTGGCGACATCGGCGCCCACGCCATCGACATGACCCAATTCATCACGGGCCGGAGAATCGTGTCTGTGACGGGCATCCTCGAGACCATCGTCGAGGAGCGACCGCTGCTGGCTTCGTCTCGCGGGCTCTCCGGCGTCGCCTCCGAAAAGCGCGGGAAGGTCACCGTTGATGATGTCGCGCTGTTCACTGGCCGCTTCGAAGGTGGTTTCCTCGGCTCCTTTGAAGCCACCCGGTTCAGCACCGGACGTAAGAACGCGTTCCGCGTCGAGATTTCCGGTTCCAAGGGGGCAATCTCCTTCGACCTTGAGAACATGAACGTCCTTGAGTACTACGACGCCACTGCACCGGTGATGGAGCGGGGCTTCACGAGAATCATGGTGACCGAGCCCGAGCACCCGTACATCGGATCCTGGTGGCCGACTGGCCACACCATCGGATATGAGCACGGCTTCTCACACCAGGCGCGGGACTTCGTCGACTCGATCGCGCAGGGCCGGCAGCCTGAGCCGTCGTTCGCGGACGGCCTGCAGGTGCAAGAAGTGCTCTCGGCCGTCGAAGCGAGTTCCGCCGCAGGCAGCGCGTGGGTGGGGACGTCGTCCTGACATGCGGCAGCCGCGGCAGATGGATCGCCGTGTCGGGACCCGAGGCGCACGAATCCGTGAAGCGGTTCCCAGTCAAAACGCCGGATGCCGCTTCCGACGCGGCAGCCAGCTCTCGTTGAGAGCTCCCGTTCGGGCGCTGCTCGACAGGATGGCGCCGACGTAACCCATCCCGCAGCCCCCGTAGGCCACCACCCACGCCACCTTGGCCACGACGGTGGTGCTACCGTCAGGAAGGAAGCCGCGGAGACCGGAGAGCAGCCGTGCAGGGGAACAACTACGAAGATGTCCGTCGTCACAATCTGTCGGCGATCCTGCGCCTCGTGCACCGAGACGGGACCGCGTTGCGCTCGGAACTCACCCGTCGAACCGGACTGAACCGATCCACAACCGGTGCCCTGGTCGCCGAACTCGTCGGCCTCGGCTTGGTGGAGGAACGTGGCCCCGATACTCGGAGCCAGGTCGGTCGCCCGAGCACGATCGTGGCGGTCAGCGACGACGTTGTCGCCTTCGCGGTGAATCCCGAGATCGACGCCGTAACCATCGGGATGGTGGGTCTGGACGGATCCGTGCATCGGCGTATACGTCGCCAGACCGAGCACTCGCCGAGTGTCGCCGAGGCGGTGGACATCGCGTCCGAGGCGATCACCGAGTTGAGGCGCGAACTCGGTGCTGGCCGTCGCATAGCCGGCATCGGCGTCGCCGTTCCCGGAATTGTCCGCGCGCAGGACGGGCTGGTGCGCCTTGCGCCACATCTTGGCTGGGTGGACGAACCGGTGGCCGAGCGCTTGGCACAGGCGACCGGGCATCCGGTCTACGCCGCGAACGATGCGAGTCTCGGCGCGATGGCCGAACGGTATTTCGGCGCAGGCAAGGGCATCACCGACCTCATCTATCTCAACGGCGGGGCGTCGGGAATCGGCGGCGGGCTGGTCATCGGCGGCGCTGCCGTCGGAGGCATCTCCGGCTATGCCGGAGAGTTCGGGCACACCAGGGTCAGCACGAGTCACCGCACGGATTCGGCCGGTATCTCCGGTACGCTCGAGGCCGAGGTGACTCGGAGCGGCCTCCTGGCGGCACTCGGGCTGCACGCCGCCGACCCCGATGAACTCGAACGAGCGCTGCTGACTTCCCACGCACCCGCTGTACGAGCCGAGGTGGGCCGGCAACTTGACTACCTCGCGGTCACTTTGGGCGGGGCCATCAACGTCTTGAACCCGCAACTCGTGGTTCTCGGCGGGTTCCTGGCGTCGCTTCACGCTGCAGACCCGGAGCGTTTGCTGGCCGGCGTGAAGGCGGCGGCGCTGCCCGCTCATTTCGCCGGCGTCGAGGTCTGTGCGGCGGAACTCGGGTCGAACCTGCTCATGATCGGCGCTGCGGAACTGGCATTCGAACCGCTCCTTGGGGACCCTGGCGGATTCCTAGCGCCTGGATGGGGGCGGGGGCGTGCCACCCAGGACGCCGGCGGCACCTCGGGCTGAGCCCGTCGTCGCCGCAGCGCCCCTGCGCTGCGGCCTTCGTGTTCTGCACGCGTCAGGCATACCCGCGATCGGGTCGAGCTCGCTCTTACCCTGAACGCCCTCGCAGGAGAAGCCCCTGCTCTGCGGTGACAACCCGACCTACGATGGGGGGATGGAGAACGAGAACCGCACGAATCCGGAGGTGGCCGCCGCTCCCAAAGCGCGGCGCGTCTCGCATCTCTGGCCCGTCGTGAGCGCCATCGTCGCACTGCTCCTGGCGTTCGGCCTGGGCGCGCTGGTCGTGCTCCGATCGAACGCTTTTGCACTCGGTGTCGATACCGAGTGGATGGACGAGCTGGTCGAGAACCGCGCCCCATTCTGGGAGGTTCCCGCCCTGGTCATGAACTACCTCGGGGGCGGGGTTATCGGCGTTTTCCTCGTGCCGATCATCGTCATCGTTGCGCTGCTGTTCGCAAAGCGCCCGTGGGGGGCGCTCTACTACTTCGTGGCCACTGTCCTGAGCGCCGGAGTGGTGCAGCTTCTGAAGCAACTGTTCGGGCGATCGCGGCCCGAGGACATCCTCGTCGTCAGCGACTTTGGGTCGTTCCCGTCTGGCCATGTGGCCAACGCAGCCACGATGGCTGTTGCTTTGGCGATCATCTTCCCCAAGGTGTGGGTGTGGATCGCCGGTGCTGCCTACACCGTCCTGATGCTGCTCAGCCGAACCTACCTGGGCGCACACTGGTTGACCGACACGATCGGCGGGCTCCTCCTGGGTGCCGGTGTCGCCGTTGTGCTGTGGGCCCCGCTGGCCGCAAAGCTCGACGGGGAGCACACCATCGTGACCCGTGACCCCTCAGCCCCTCAGCTGCAGCGGAAGCAAGCCGCCGGCAAGGGCTGATTTCGGCGAAAACCGTCCGTGTTGACGGCCGCTTCGCACGGATTTCTTCACACAGTCAGCTGACAGCGACGGATGTCGCACGGTAACGTCCCCCCATGAAGATACTTCTGGTCGGTGCCGGTGGCGTCGGAAACGCGATCGCGAAAATCGCCGCCCGGCGGACCTTCTACGAGCACATTGTCGTGAGCGACTACGACCCCGAGCGTGCCGCAGGAACAATCGACTGGATCCGCCGGCGCCACGGTGACGAGGTCGCGAGCCGGTTCTCAATCGCCCGGATCGACGCAGGAGACGTCGATGCCGTGACTGCGCTCGCCCGCGAGGTCGGAGCCACCCATGTCATGAACGCAGTGGAGCCGAAGTTCGTGCCCACGGTCTTCGCCGGTGCCCTCGCCGCAGGCGCGGATTACCTGGACATGGCGATGAGTCTTTCCGAGCCGCATCCGACGGACCCGCACCGGCAGACGGGGGTGAAGCTCGGCGACGACCAGTTCGCGCAGGCGTCCGACTGGGAGCGCGCCGGCCGGCTGGCCCTGGTCGGGATGGGTGTGGAGCCTGGGCTATCGGACGTCTTCGCCCGATACGCCGCCGACCATCTTTTCGACGAGATCGACGAGCTGGGCACCCGCGACGGCGCCAACCTGGTGGTGCGCGACGAAGCCGGCCATGAGGTGTTCGCTCCCTCCTTCAGCATCTGGACCACGATTGAGGAATGCCTGAATCCGCCGGTGGTGTACGAGAAAGACCGGGGCTGGCACACGACGGCACCGTTTAGCGAGCCGGAGATTTTCGAGTTTCCGGAGGGGATCGGTCCGGTCCAGTGTGTGAATGTGGAGCACGAGGAGGTGCTCCTCATGCCGCGCTGGCTCAACGCACGCCGCGTCACCTTCAAGTACGGGCTCGGCGAGGAGTTCATCGGGGTTCTGAAGACACTGCACCTGCTCGGCCTCGACCGGGTTGAGCCGGTTCGCGTGCGTTCCCCGGCAGGTCCCGTAGAGGTGGCACCACGCGATGTCGTCGCTGCGGTCCTGCCCGACCCGGCATCCCTCGGCCCCCGCATGACGGGTAAGACCTGCGCCGGGGTGTGGGTCACGGGCGCCGGCCCCGGCGGGAGACGGCGGGAGGTCTACCTGTACCACGTGAGCGACAACGAATGGACTATGGCCGAGTATGAGGCGCAATGCGTCGTCTGGCAGACGGCTCTGAACCCCGTGATCGCCTTGGAACTTCTGGCCCGGGGCACGTGGGTCGGCGCCGGCGTCCGCGGGCCGGAGGGATTCGACGCCGTGCCGTTCCTCGAGTTGATGCGGGCACCGGTCGCTGACGGCGGGTACGGCCAGGCCTGGGGTCTTGACGAGCGCCTTCCCGGCTGGGATTGACGTGCGGGCAGGCTCGGGCGAATGGGAGTACGGGCGGGGGAAGCGGTGATCAACGGCCAGGTCTCGTTCTGGTGGGGCCAGGTGGGCATGCCCGTCTCCCGGGCGGCCCTGCCGGGGTCAACCCGGGCCGACGTCTGCATCGTCGGGGCTGGCTACACCGGGCTCTGGGCCGCGTATTACCTAAAGAAGGCGGCACCTTTACTGCGGGTTGTCATTCTGGAGCAGCGTTTCGCCGGGTACGGGGCTTCCGGTCGCAACGGTGGGTGGCTGACCAATTCCATCACCGGTGGCCGTGAGCAATACCTCGCCACGCACGGCCGTGAGGCGGTCGGGCGGTTTCAGTCCGCGATGAACGACACCGTAGATGAAGTCCTCCGTGTTGCCGACTCGCTCGGGATCGACGCCGACATCGTCAAGGGAGGCGAGTTGATGGTCGCCTGCAACGCCGCCCAGCAGGCGCGACTTGAAGCCGCGGTTCGTGCCGAGGAGGAATGGCCGATGACGCATGTCTCCCTCCTGTCACGCGAGCAAACCCGCGACCGCGTCGACGTGACCGGCGTCACCGGGGCGATGTGGCATCCGCACTGCGCACGAATCCAGCCGGCCAAATTGGTCGCGGGGCTTGCCCGTGCCGTTGAGGCGCTCGGGGTGGAGATCTACGAGAACACTCGGGTCAGCCGGATAGTCCCGCAAGCGGCGGTGACCGATCAGGGGACAGTGGAGGCGCAGTTCGTCGTGCGTGCGACCGAGGGATTCACCGCAGGACTGCCCGGGGCGCGCCGGGCCTGGCTGCCGATGAACTCATCGCTCGTCGTCACGGAACCGCTTGGAACCGACGTCTGGGGAAACATCGGCTGGGCGAACCGCGAGACCCTCGGCGACCTTGCGCATGCGTACATATACGCGCAGCGCACGGCCGACGATCGAATCGCGATCGGCGGACGAGGGGTGCCATACCGCTACGGGTCGAGAACGGATGCCGCCGGTCGCACGCCGACGGCAACCGTGGAGGCCCTCCGCAGCATCCTGACCCGGTTTCTCCCATCCACACGCGGAGTAGCCCTCGACCATGCCTGGTCGGGAGTGCTGGGCGTCCCCCGTGACTGGGCGGCGACCGTCGGTCTCGACCCGGATTCCGGGCTCGCGTGGGCGGGCGGGTATGTGGGCACGGGGGTGGCGTCAAGCAATCTGGCCGGCCGTACCTTGGCGGACCTGATTCTCGGAGACGCGAGTGAGCTCGCCCTCCTGCCCTGGGTCAACCACCGGGCGCGGCCGTGGGAGCCCGAGCCGCTGCGGTGGCTGGCGGTGACCGGCCTGTACGGCGCCTATCGTTTCGCCGACCGCGCCGAAGCGCGGGGCCGGGCGACGACATCACCAGTGGCGCGTGTCGCCGACCTCGTCTCCGGCCGCGGTCATTGAGACCGTGGCGCCGGAAACCGCGCCCGACCCGCGCCACCCGGCCGCTTCGGGCTGAAATGTGGTTCACTCGATGCATGAGCGTGGACCGCGAGGTCATCGATGAGGCATACCGCAACGCGGAGGCGGCGTGCGCTGCGGCTGGCGTGTCGGTCCGGCTGGCCGACCCTCGTGATATCGGAGCCGTCATCGGGCTGTTCGAGCGCACCTGGGGTGAGGGCCGCAGCCCCGATCGGTCGATGCTGCTGGCACTCGACTACGCCGGAAACACCGTCTTGATCGCCATGACCGCCGACACTGGCGCGGAGAAGCCGGTCGGCGCGACGCTCGGCTTTCTCGGCTGGTCGGAGGGGATCCACCTGCATTCGCACATGGCTGCGGTGGTTCCGTGGCGCCGTAGCGGGGGAGTCGGATACGCGCTCAAACTGTTTCAGCGGGCAGTCTGCCTCGAGCAGGGCGTCACGGAGATGCGCTGGACCTTCGATCCGCTCATCCGGCGAAACGCGCACTTCAACCTCGTCAAACTCGGCGTGGAAGTGGTTCGCTTCCTACCTGATTTCTACGGCCCGCTCGACGATGTGATCAACGCCGGGGACCGCAGCGACAGGTTCGAAGTGCGCTGGCAGCTGGAATCCGACCGCGTGCACCGGGCGATGGCGGGTAAGCCGCTGCGGGATTGGGCCGTCGAGCGCAGACTGGCGTTGAACGTCGATTATGAGCAGCTGCGAGCGGATGACCCCGAGTCGGCGGCAGCCATGCGGGAGCAGTCGCGCACGGTGTTCAGTTCGGCGATGGAGCGCGGTCTTCGCCCCGAACTCGATGCGACCAATGACTACATCTTCACAAGCGATCCGCCGGATCCCGCATCGGCGGCATCGCAGAACGCGCCGCGCACCGCGGCAGCGAATACGACGTCGGCGCCGGAATGAGACTCGAGGCGGTCACGCTGCACCGTCTCTCCATGCCATTGGTGCGTCCGTTCGAGACCTCCTTCGGCAGGCAGACTTCCCGCGTGGTCCTGATGGTGCACGTGCGCACCGACGAGGCTGAGGGCTGGGGCGAATGCGTAGCCATGGATAGCCCTCTCTACAGCTCTGAGTACGTCGACGGGTGCGAGAACGTGATCCGCAACTACCTCGCGCCGGCGTTACTGGCGGCAACGGAGGTGAGCGCGGAGACGGTCGCTCCGCTTCTGTCCTTCGTGATCGGCCACCGCATGGCCAAGGCGGCGCTCGAGGCTGCGGTCCTCGATGCGCAACTGCGTGGGGCCGGTCGATCTCTCGCCTCCCACTTCGGTGCTACCCGGGAGTGGGTCGACTGCGGCGTATCCGTGGGAATTAGTCCCGACATCGATTCGCTGCTGGCCGAGGTGGCCGGTTACGTCGAGGCCGGCTATCGACGCATCAAATTGAAGATCAAGCCGGGCTGGGACCTCGAGCCGGTAGCCGAAGTGCGAGCCCTCCTCGGGCCGGCTGGCCGGCTCCAAGTCGACGCCAACACCGCCTACACCGTCGGCGACATTCCCCACCTCGCCCGCCTCGATGAGTTCGCCCTGCTGCTCATCGAGCAACCGTTCGCGGAGGAGGACCTCGCCGCGCATGTGACACTGGCCCGGCACATCCGTACCCCGGTGTGCCTGGACGAGTCGATCCTGAACGAGCACGTCGCCCGCGACGCGATCGAGCGGGGCGCGACGTCCGTTGTCAACATCAAGGCCGGGCGGATGGGCGGCTACCTGGAGGCCCTGCGCGTCCACGACGCCTGCGTAGAACTCGGTGTCCCGGTCTGGTGCGGCGGGATGCTGGAGACCGGAGTCGGACGAGCGGCGAACGTGGCGCTGGCTGCGCTGCCGGGATTCTCGCTGCCGGGGGACACCTCGGCCTCAAACCGTTACTTCGCGGAGGACCTCATCACCGAGCCGTTCGCTCTGGGTACGGGAAAAAATTCCGGGCAGCTTGCCGTGCCGACCGCCCCGGGCACCGGGGTGAGCGTGCGGGAGGATCTCGTGCGCGACTGGGCGCTAGCGGCGCCCGTCGGCATCCGTCGGTAGCGTCGGACTCAGGCCCGGCCGACCATGCGTCGTTCGAACCAGTAGAGCATCTCGGGCTGCGTGCGGTTGAGCTCCTGCAGGGTGAGGGGCTCGGTCATCACGGTGACGGGAGTGCCGAGGTCCTCAGTCACCGTTTCCATGTCCCGGCGCGACCAGTAACGGCCGCGCATGCGCATGACGACGTTGCCGTCAGCGTCGGTGAGGAACAGCTGCGGCGAAGTGTCGAGGGCGCCGCTCTCGTAGATGTCGAGCATGAGCGCGTTGGTGATCCGCTCCGCGGCGGTGGTACGAATGCGGCCAAGGAACGGTCGCTCGGTGATGGTGGCGGAATTAACCCGGATCACGGTGCGGCAGAACGCGACGCCACCGAGTCCCCAAACAACGGTGATGACGGCATGCATGATCGCCACCGGAAGCCAGTTGCCGTTGGGTATCGTGAGCCAGTAGAGCACGGCGAATAATGGCGCACAGAAGGCCACCAGCGTGAGCGACCATTGCCGGAACAGATGTCCATGCGGTCGCAAAGTATGCGCGCAGTGGCGCTCGTCCCCCGTCATTGTTCCCCTGACCGTTTCCGCGCCGTTTCCCCAAACGGTGCTACCCGAGTATGTCGTACATTCGGCGGATGACCTCCGTCCAGGTGCCCCCCCACTTCGAGTCTCGGTCCGAATTCTCCAGTACAGGGCTGATGACGTCGTCGCCCCCTACTCGTCGCCTCTGCGCTCGAGCAGGCGACGTTCAAACGGGTGCAGCACCCCGGGTAAGGCCTGATCAAGCTCGCGCAACGTCACCGGGGCGGGCAGCGTCACCGTCGGCACGTCGAGGCTGTCGACGAAGGCGTCCATCGTCTCCGGGGACCAGAACAGGCCGTGCATCCGGATGAGGAGCTCACCATTCCCGTCGAGCAGGAAAATCTGCGGACGCGGCTCGAGAGACGAGCTACGATTCAGGTCCAGCCGCACAAGCGTGTCGATCTGGCGGCGCGGGAAGTCCTGCGTTCGCCCGTACCAGGAGCGTGTGGTCACGCCGTCAGGGTTCACACGGATAACTGTGAGGCGATATGCGCACACGATGAGTCCCAGTGCCACAGCCAGCACCACCTGTGCCGCCAGGACGGGCAACCAGGTGCCCTCGGGAACGGTCGCCCAGTAGAGAACCGTGAAGATCGGCGCCAGGAGCACGATGAAGGCGAAGGTGGACTGACGAAACGGATGCGCACGGGGGCGCAGAATATGCACGCGTGTGCCTTCAATCGGCGCTGCGATCACGGCGTCCTCCATGGAGGCCTCCACGAGGGGCCCTAGTTGTCCAGCCTCAGAGTCTGCATCATTTCCGGCGTCCAGCGTAGCCACACGATAGGGGGGTTAACCGGGCTGTTTGCCCCCCTTTGGGGCGCTCCAGTGGGGCGGATGCCCGCCCGTCCGTGGGGCACGGGACGGGCGATTGGACTTCGTTCGCCCGGTCCGTGG
>JAODMM010000149.1 GCA_025465015.1 Cryobacterium sp.
TCGTGGTTTCGTACTACTGGCACTTCGTCGACGTCGTCTGGATCGGGCTCTTCCTGGTCATCTACGTTCTCAAATAGGAATCAGGAGCGGACACCCCCAGCATGCGCGAGAACAAAACACGCACAAGCCGCGCGAACCGGAAGACCGGTCGTCGCCACCCCCTAGCCACCGTCGGACTTCTGGCCATCGGCCTGCTCTTCACAGGAGGAGGTTACGCCGCGCTCAGCACGAGCACGGCAAACGCCCAGACCGACCCGTCATCGCAGCAGACCATCGCAGAGGGCCAGAAGCTCTTCGCGGCGAACTGCGCCACCTGTCACGGGCTGAGTGCAGAAGGTGCCGATGGCGGTCCCAGCCTCATCGGCGTCGGCGCTGCATCCGTGGACTTCCAGGTCGGAACCGGCCGGATGCCCATGCAGAGGCAAGCCGCCCAGGCGCTGGAGAAGCCGGTCCAGTTCACCGACGAGGACATAGCCGCCATGGCTGCTTACGTCGCCTCGCTGGCCCCGGGTCCGGCCATCCCCGAAGGCGAGGTGCTCGATGCCAAGGGCAATGCCTCGGTCGGCGCGGAACTGTTCCGTATCAACTGCGCCATGTGCCACAACGTTGCCGGTGCCGGCGGCGCGCTCACCGAAGGCAAGTTCGCCCCGTCTCTCAAGGGCGTATCGGAGAAGCACATCTACGAGGCCATGGTCACCGGTCCGCAGAACATGCCGGTCATCAACGACATGAACGTTTCCCCTGAGGGCAAGCGCGACATCATCACCTACCTCAAGTACATCGAGACAAAGGGAAACCCGGGCGGGTACGAGCTAGGCAACTTCGGGCCGGTGCCTGAAGGCCTGTTCATCTGGATCTTCGGGATCGGCGGCGTCGTAGCCCTCACCGTGTGGATCACGGCCAGGTCTAACTGACCGCCCCGCACGGATATGACACAGCGTATGAAGGAGAACAATGGCCAAGGACGATAACGGCGGGAAGGACCTGACGGTCTCCGGCTCGTCGGACGCCCTTCACGGAGAAGGATCGCCTGGGACTTCGGTCGTTGCGAGCGACGCCTTCGTTGACCCGGGGTTCCCGCCGCACCGCCTCCGGGCTACCGACACCGACCCGAAGAAGGAACGCCGCGCCGAGCGCGAGGTGTACACCCTCTTCTACCTCTCGATCGTCGGCAGCGTGTTCGCCGTCGTCGCTTACATGGCCTTCCCGATCGTTCCCGAAGACCCGACCTCGGTTCGCCTGAACAACCTGTTCATCGGCCTCGGTCTCGCGCTTGCCATGTTGGCCCTCGGGATCGGCATCGTGCACTGGGGCAAGTCGCTCATGGTGGACGACGAACTCGTCGATGTGCGCCACCCGGTGCGTGGTAGTGATGAGTCCCGGGCCCGGGCCGTGGAAATCTTCCAGGAGGCCAACGAGGAATCCGGGTTCGGGCGCCGAACGCTCCTCCGGAACAGCCTTATCGCTGCGGTCATCGCCATCCCACTGCCGGCTGTGGTGCTGTTCCGCGGCCTCGGCCCACAGGACCAGGATCCTGTCGCGAACCTCGAGCACACCATGTGGAAGAAGGGGACGCGTCTGGCGATCGACCCGACGGGAACCCCGATCAAGGCGTCGGATGTCACCCTCGGATCATCGTTCCACGTCATCCCCGAGGGCCTGCAGGATCTCGCTCACGGAAAGCTTGAGGAGAAGGCAAAGGCCGCTGTCCTTCTCATGCGCCTGAAGCCCGAAGATCTCAACGAGGCTCCGGAACGGCGGGACTGGTCCTACGACGGCATCGTCGCCTACTCCAAGATCTGCACCCACGTGGGATGCCCCGTGGCCCTGTACGAGCAGCAGACGCACCACTTGCTGTGCCCGTGCCACCAGTCGCAGTTCGATGTCACGAACCACTGCGAGGTCATCTTCGGACCGGCCAAGCGGCCGCTCCCCCAACTTCCGATCGCCGTCGACGCTGAGGGTTACCTCATCGCCCAGAGCGACTTCACCGAACCCGTCGGGCCGAGCTTCTGGGAGCGACATTGAGCACCACAACCAACACGAGTGCCACAACCAACACGAGCGCTCAGGGCAACTCCAGCGCTCAGGGAACGAGCACATCCACCGAAGTGGTGAAACCGGGTGGCTTCACGGCCGCGGCTGCCAACTACCTCGATGAGCGCACCAGCATATCCAGCGTGGTGAAAGCGCTCGGTCGCAAGGTCTTCCCCGACCACTGGTCGTTCATGCTCGGCGAAGTCGCGCTGTACAGCTTCATCGCCATCCTCCTGTCGGGAACGTTCCTCACGTTCTTCTTCCAGGCGTCCATGACCGAGGTGGAGTACGAGGGTTCGTATGTACCGCTGAAAGGCATCGAGATGTCGGCGGCCATGGCATCGACCCTGGACATCTCGTTCGACCTCCGTGGCGGCCTACTGATGCGACAGGTGCACCACTGGGCAGCTCTGCTGTTCGTGGCGTCCATCGGCCTGCACTGGCTTCGTATCTACTTCACGGGCGCATTCCGCAAGCCGCGTGAGCTGAACTGGGTGATCGGCTTCGTGCTGTTCATCCTCGCCATGGCGGAGGGGTTCACCGGCTACTCGCTCCCTGACGACCTTCTCTCCGGCAACGGCCTGCGCATCATCGACGGCATGGTCAAGGGCATCCCGGTGGTGGGAACCTGGATTTCGTTCCTCCTCTTCGGCGGAGAGTTCCCGGGGACCACCATCGTGGGACGCCTGTACACGCTGCACATTCTTTTGCTGCCCGCAATCCTGATCGCGCTCATCGCCCTCCACCTGGTCTTCGTGTTCGTGCACAAGCACACCCAGTACCCCGGTGCGGGACGCACGAACAAGACCGTCGGCGGCATCCCGATCCTCCCGGTCTTCGCCAGCAAGGGCGGCGGGTTCCTCTTCATCATCTTCGGGTTCATTATCCTGATCGCGTCTCTGGTGCAGATCAACCCGATTTGGGCGTACGGACCCTACGATCCATCGCCTGTCTCGGCAGGTACCCAGCCTGACTGGTACATCGGCTTCGCCGACGGCGCGCTGCGATTGATTCCGCCGGGACTCGAGTTCGTGTGGCTCGACCGCACCTGGTCCTTCAACATCCTCATCCCTCTCGCTGTGATCGGTCTCTTCCTCGTCCTCGTGATGCTGTATCCGTTCATCGAAGCGTGGATCACCGGCGACAAGCGTGA
>JAODMM010000154.1 GCA_025465015.1 Cryobacterium sp.
CGTCCTGCACCGGTGGTTCACACGGCGAAAAGACCTCTTCCCGCCCCGGGAACAGGTGCTCGCGGCATCCGTCGCTTTGTTCAGCGCTGTGGTGGGCATGTCGTGGCCGGTCGTGGCCTGGGTGGTCACGGGTTCGATGACCGCGTATACCGACACCGAGCTGGCGTGGCGTGCGCCGTATATCGGATTCCAAGAACTGGTGCCCTTCACTGCCTGGTTCCAGGGCGGGGTGTGGTGGCTGGGGATCCCGCTGGGTGTCATCGCGGTGATCGCCCTTGTCATCGGCTTCGCCTTGGTGATGTTCACCCCTGCGGTGAAGCGGTTGGGCGTCGACCTGAGATTCTGGCTGGCTTCATACGCCGTGTACCTGCTGGCAGTCTTCTTCCCGCAGTCGAGCACCTTCCGGCTGTTGATGCCGATGTTCCCACTGCTGGGCGCGATCGCCCAGCCGGCTTCCCCGGTGTACCGGGTGAGCATGGTCCTGCTCGGGATCGCCGGACAGTGGGGCTGGCTATTGATCTGCTGGGGAGTCGACGGGGCTGACTGGACTCCGCCGTAATTGTCGTCACAGCCTGCCATAGTCGATAATGGAGATCTAGACGAATGGAAGGGGAGTTCATGGCGGCCATGAAGCCACGGACCGGAGATGGGCCTATGGAGGCTGTAAAAGAGGGGCGCCTCATCATCGTGCGTGTACCGCTCGAAGGAGGAGGCCGACTCGTCGTCTCTGTGAACGACGCTGAGGCCAAGGAGCTTCACGACGCACTCGCCGGGGTAGTCAGCGCGGCGAAGTAGCCTCGTTTGGTCGGCTGTGCAGCAGTGCTGCACGGCCGATCTCTGTCTCAACCAGTCGTGCAGCTCTGACTAAGCGTGCAGCTTGGTGATCTGCAGGAGGCCGTCGCCGGCCGGGGAAATCGCGCTCACCACGGCGGTCGACGCCGCGATCTCGGACACGAGGGTCCTGAAGCCGGTCGCTACGTCGTCGCGCTGCGCGGGGTCCGAAACCCGGCCACGCCAGAGGGCGTGCGCGACGAGGACGGTCCCGCCGGGACGAGCCAGGCGCAGGCCGTGCTCGACATACTCGATCACCGACTGCGGGTCGGCGTCGATGAAGACGATGTCATAGGAATTCTCGTTCATGCGGGGAAGGACATCCGCGGCCTTACCGGTAATCAGGCGCACTCGGTTGCCCGGGATCCCCGCCTCGGCGAAATTCGTCCTCGCGTGATTCTGATGATCCACCTCTGAATCGATGGAGGTCAGGGTGGCACCCGGCGCGCCGGTGAGCAACCACATGCCGGAGACCCCAGCACCGGTGCCGACCTCCAGGATGCTCTTCGCGCCGGTTGCGGCAGCGACCACGGCAGACTGTGCGCCCACGGAGGGCGCGACAGCGTCGATGCCAAGCTCGAGGGACTGCTGCCGGGCACGAGTCAGGGCGTCGGGCTCCACAACGGAGTCGTCGGCGAATTTCCAGTTCAGGGCTTTGTCAGACACGGTGTACTCCAGTAGGTGATTGAGTCAAGACTAGGGCCGCAACGCGTGGGCACTGGGGATGCCTCGCCGGGGGTTATCCTGATTGGATGTTCGGCCTGACGTTCGAGAAGATCCTGCTGATCGGGATCATCGCCGTCTTTCTGCTTGGGCCGGAGAGGCTGCCGCATTACGCCGCCCAGCTCGCCCGACTCGTGCGCCAACTGCGCGCGATGGCGAACGGCGCGAAGGACCGGATGCGGGACGAGATGGGCCCTGAGTTCGATGATCTCGACTGGAAGAAGCTCGACCCACGACAGTACGACCCGCGTCGCATCATCCGTGAAGCGCTCCTCGACGACGGGGAGGAGCCGATTGTCGTGTCGAGGGCGGGGCCGAACCCCGACGGAGCGTACCTCCAGCGCAAGCGAGCGGATGAGGAAGCGGCGAAGCGGGCGGAACCTGCCCCGTACGACAGCGAAGCCACCTGAGAAACGGGAGGCGCCGATTACCGGCGTCGCACGGCCTTCAGGACGCCGGCTAACAGCAGCAGGGGGCCGGCAAGCCGGGCGAAATCGCTTCCGAAGCGTGGCAGCGAAAGCACGCCGGTCGCTCGGGAGATCGTGACCACCTCGACGAACCGCAGTAGCCCCTCGGGCCCGTTGCGGCGTCCAAGGCCCGACTGCTTGACGCCGCCCATCGGTGCGTCGACCGACGAGAACGACCCCCGGTAGCCCTCATTGATGTTGACGCTCCCGGCCTCCAATGCAACCGCCACGCGGGCAGCCCGCTGGGCAGACCCACTCATCACTGACGCGTTCAGGCCGAATTCGCTGTCATTGGCGGCGAGGATCGCTTCGTGCTCGGAATCCACGACTGTGACCGAGACCACGGGCCCGAACGTCTCGGCGCCGAAGCACTCCATGTCGGGTGTGACCCCGCTGAGAACGGTCGGTTCGAAGAAGAGGGGCCCGAGATCGGGACGTGCGCGTCCACCTGTGAGAACCGTCGCACCCTTCGCTATGGCATCCGACACATGTGCGCTCACCCGATCCAGCTGTGCCTGGGTGGTGAGGGACCCGACATCAGCCGAGTAGTCGAAGCCCCCACCCATTTTCAGCCGGGCCGTGGCCGCCTGGAACTCCCTCAGGAAAGCCGGCGCGACGCCCCGCTCCACGAAGATCCGCTCGATGGAGACGCACAGCTGCCCGAGGGAGGAGAAACAGGCGTACGTTGCATCCATTGCAGCCTTCACCGGGTCGGCGTCATCGAGTACGATCAGGGGATTTTTGCCACCGAGTTCGAGAGAGACCCCGGTGAGGGTGCGGGCGGCTTGCAAGGCGACTTTCGTGCCGGTGGCTGTGGACCCGGTGAAACAGATGTAGTCCGCCTCGGCGGTGACGGCACCGCCGATCTCGTCGCCGTCACCGGCAACGACCGCCCAGAGGTTTGCGGGCACTCCGGCGTCGATGAATGCGCGCCGAAGGGCGAGGATGCTGAGTGCCCCTTGGTTGTCGGCTTTCTGGACAACTCCACACCCGGCGGCGAGGGCGGCGACGGCGTCCATCGCTGCCAAGCTCAATGGGTAGTTCCATGGTGTGATGATGCCGGCGACGCCCTTGGGGCGGTAGTGGATGCGTGTGGTCACCACCATCGGAACTCCGGAGCGGCGGCGACGCCCCGCCAGTACGCGGCGTGCAGCGAGGGCGTTGTATCGAGTCACGCTGAGGGCTTGGAAGACCTCTTCGAAGGCCTGACCGCGAGTCTTGCCTGTCTCTGACTGCACGACGTCGAGCAGTCGTTCGCGGCGTTCGAGCAGGATATCGTGCGCACGCAGGAGGATAGCTCGGCGGTGGGCGAACCCTGCCCTCGCCCAGGCGAGCTGGGCGAAACGGGCTCGAGCGAAGGCGCCCTCCACGTCGGCCTTGCTGCTGAGGGGCAGTTCGTGTAGCATCCGTCCGCTGAACGGCGCAACAACCTGCACGGTCGCCGTTGAGGTGGAGGTGAGGTCCTGGTCGAGGTCGCGGATGAACGCAGGATCAAGCGGGGAGGCCGGCATGTCGGCCAGTCTAAGACAGCAGGCCAGCAGGCCTCACCCGGTGCCGGTCAACCCGATGGTGGTCGGTGGCCGGGGGCGTCGCATCGGCGGGCAAGAGGGGGACGGATCACCTCGGCGACAAACCGAGACTGAGGCCGGCGAGGCCCCGGGAGCGCGTGGCCAGACGGACGGCGACAGCACGGATGGCGGCCGCTGCAGGATCGTCTGGAGCGGAGAGCACGAGGGGGATTCCCAGGTCGCCGCCCTGGCGGAGGCCCACGCTGAGGGGGACCTGTGCGAGGAGTGGGACCGGGTCGTCCTGCCCGGCGGAGAGCCGTCGGGCGACCTCCGCGCCGCCGCCGGAACCGAAAAGCTCGAGTACGGTGCCGTCCGGCTGCGGCATTCCCGCCATGTTCTCGATGACGCCGTAGAGGGTCTGCCCGGTCTGACGAGCGACGATACCGCTGCGCTCGGCCACATCGGCGGCTGCCGCCTGGGGAGTGGTGACAACGATCACGTCGGCATGCGGGAGGAGCTGTCCGACGGAGATTGCCACGTCGCCGGTGCCGGGAGGAAGGTCGAGGAGCAGGACGTCAAGGTCGCCGAAGTATACGTCGGTGAGGAACTGCTGAATCGTACGGTGGAGCATCGGCCCCCGCCAGGCGACCGCCACAGACGGGTCGTCAACGAACATCCCGATCGAGATGACCTTCACGTCGTGCGCGACCGGCGGCAGGATCATATCTCCGACCTGGGTCGGCTTCACAGCGACCCGGTTGCCGCCATCCTCGCCCGGCGGAACCAGCCCGAGGAGCCCGGGGACGGAGAATCCGTACACGTCCGCGTCGACGATCCCTACCCGGAGCCCCTGTTCGGCCAGGGCGACCGCGAGATTCGCGGTGATCGTCGACTTGCCGACACCACCCTTCCCGCTGGTGATCGCGTATACGCGGGTCAGGGAACCCGGCCCGAAAGCCACCTCGCGGGCGACCCTGCCGCCGCGTAGTTTCTCGGTCAGTGCCTGGCGCTGGTCCCGGGTCATCACGCTCACGTTCACGTCGGCCATGCCCGCGCCCACCACCGACTCGGCAGCCTGAAGCGCATCACGCTCGATGCGCTGGGCAGCGGGACAACCGGCAATCGTTAACCGGATGCCGACTGTCACGCGGCCGCTGTCGTCCGCGCGGATGCCTGACACCATGTCGAGTTCGGTGATCGGCCGGCGGATCTCCGGGTCGATGACACCGGCGAGTGCTGCTAGCACGCGGTCCTCAATCAACCGTCGCACGCTCACCCTCGTTTGAACGGCGAGGGCGCAGCGCCGGCCGGATCTGCTCCCTCGCTCGCTCGTGCGGGCGTTCTTCCTCGCGCTCGCGTTCGTCGAGATGTTCCATCAAGGTGCGAAGCTCGGCTCGAATGAAGTCCTTCGACGCCATGTCTTTGACGGCGAGCCGGAGGGCGACGACCTCGCGGGCAAGGTACTCAGTGTCGGCGAGGTTTCGTTCGGCGCGTTGCCGGTCCTGCTCGATCTGCACCCGGTCGCGGTCATCCTGCCGGTTCTGCGCGAGCAGAATCATGGGCGCTGCATACGACGCTTGCAGGGAGAGCACGAGTGTCAGCGCGATGAAGCCCAGCGATACCGAGTCGAACCGCCACTGCTGGGGGGCAAGGGTGTTCCAGAGGATCCAGAGGATGGTGAAGAGGGTCAGCCCGAGGAGGAACCAGGGCGTGCCCATTCCGCGCGCGATGGACTCGGTGAAACGGCCGAACCGGTCACTCCGACCACGCGTGCGGATGAGGGTTTTGGAGCGCAGGCCTCGGGGTGCGTCGAGGCGGACGTCTGCCTTGTTAGCTCGTGCCACTGGTACTCCTCCTCCTTCCCCCCGGGGGGCGAGTGCCCGGCGCTGGGGCGCCCGGGAGCGGGATACTTCCCGTGCTCAGCTGGCTTCGTACCGCCGCTCGCCGACGCACGTCGTCGTTGCCATCCTGACTGCGCCAGTCGTCGGGCAACAAGTAGTCGAGGACATCATCAATTGTCACCACCCCGACGAGCCGGTGGTTCTCATCGACCACAGGCACAGAGACCAGGTCGTAACTGGCGAGGATGCGGGACACCTCGGCCGCCGAGGTGTCGGCAGTCACGGGATCGAGGCCGGCGTCGAGCAGAGTGCCGAGCCGTTCGTGGGGCGGGTAGCGCAGCATCCGCTGGAAATGGACCATTCCGAGGAAGCGCCCGGTGGGCGGTTCGTACGGAGGCAGGGTCACGCAGATGGCAGCGCCGAGCGCGGGGGCGAGGTCGTGACGTCGGATGAGCGCCAGGCCCTCGGCGACGGTGGCGTCCGCGGAAACGATGATCGGCTCAGTGGTCATCAGTCCGCCCGCCGTGTCGGGGGCGTAAGAGAGCAGGAAGCGAACGTCTTCGGCCTCTTCGGGCTCCATCAGGTCAAGGAGCTGCTCGCCGCGCTCCTCGGGAAGCTGCGCGATGAGGTCGGCCGCGTCGTCGGGCTGCATCTGGTCGAGCACGTCGGCCGCGCGTGCGTCCCCGAGGGTTGCCAGGATGCCCACCTGTTCTGACTCGGGCATCTCCTCGAGCACATCGGCGAGGCGGTCGTCGGGGAGCTCCCCGGCCACTTCGAACATGCGTTCGCGAGGAAGGTCGAGGAGGGTGTTCGCCAGGTCGGCCGGTTTCAGATCTGAATACGTGGCGATGAGCTGTTCCGCCGATTGCGCCTGCCCGGCGGTGGTCTTCTCGCGCACTTCCGACCACGTCACGAACGCTGTGGCGCCCTTGGCGAAAGGGGAGGCGCTCGTTTTCGGGCGGCGCACGAAGAGTTGGCTGATGGCCCAATCGCCCTGATTGTCTTGTTCGATGGCGACGTCCTCGACCGTCGCATCGCCGGACCCATCGTTGAAGGACACGGTGCGGCCGAGCATCTCGGCGATAACGCGGACCTCACCCCCGCGTTGCTCGAACCGGCGCACGTTGATCAGCCCGGTGGTGATGATCTGGCCACTGCCGATGCTGGTCACACGTCCGATGGAGACGAAGACGCGGCGCTTACCGGGAATCTCCACGATCAGCCCGACCACGCGGGGAGGGTCGCTCTTGCGGTACACCACGAGCACATCGCGGACCTTGCCCACGCGGTCGCCCGCGGGGTCGAAGACGGTGCACCCGGCAAGGCGCGCGACGAATACTCTGGAGGCACTCACAGTACAAATCTAGGCCACCCGGGAAGTCTTTTCCGGCGTCCGTGAAAGAATGGCGGCATGAGCAACTCAAGGCCATTCGGCGGTCGCGCGCGGTCCTTCTTCCCGACGCTGCCCAAGGGCGAGGTCGTGGTGACGTATGAAACCTACGCTGAAGCGCAGGGCGCCGTCGACCGGCTCGCCAAAGCCGACTTCCCGGTCAAGCAGCTCTCCATCGTGGGCAACGACCTCAAGAGCGTGGAACGGGTCACCGGCAAGCTAACCTGGGGCCGCGTCGCCCTCGCTGGGGCCGCCTCCGGCGCGTGGCTCGGTATCTTCTTCGGACTGCTTTTCTTCATCTTCTCGCCAGCCGGTGCTGGGCTGCCGTTCGTGGCGGCGGCGCTGCTCATCGGTGCGGGATTCGGGATGCTCTTCGGTCTCGTGAGCTACGCGCTCAACCGCCGTCGCCGGGACTTCACCTCAACAATGCAGGTGATCGCCGGCAACTACCAAGTCGTTGCGGAGGCAGGTCTTGCCAACCGTGCGCGCAACGTGCTCGCTGGCGAGGGGGTGCAGGCATCGCCCACGGCGCCCAACCGCGACGAGGACGAACCAACCCCAGCCGATGTGCCCGCGGGAACGGCTCCGCCGGCAGGCGAACAGGCGGCCCCGCCCACCTACGGCGAGCGCCCTCCGACCGCGTAGTCAGGGCTGCAGCCGAGCGATCCATGCCTCGACCTCGGCTGCGGTCCGGGGGATCGCAGCGGACAGGTTCTCGGCACCGTCAGCCGTGATCAGTACGTCGTCTTCGATGCGCACTCCGATGCCACGGAATTCCACCGGAACGGTGAGGTCGTCGGGCTGAAAGTACAGGCCAGGCTCGATGGTGAACACCATGCCCGCCTGTATCACGCCGTCCATGTACAGCTCGCGGCGCGCTTGGGCGCAGTCGTGCACGTCGAGGCCCAGATGGTGGCTGGTGCCGTGCACCATGTAGCGACGGTGTTGGCCGTTCTCGGGGCGCAGTGCCTCCTCGGCGGTGACGGGAAGCATGCCCCATTCGGCGGTGCGGCGGGCGATGACCTCCATCGCGGCGGCGTGAACGCGACGAAACACCGCACCGGGCCGGGCGACCGCGAACGCGGCGTCCGCGGCTTCCCGAACGGCCTCGTAGACCTGTCGCTGCACGGGTGTGAAGACTCCGTTCACCGGAAGCGTCCGGGTGATGTCAGCGGTGTAGTAGCTGTCGAGTTCGATGCCCGCGTCTATGAGGATCAGATCCCCGGGCACCACAGGTCCGTCGTTGCGGGTCCAGTGCAAGATGCACGCGTGCGGTCCAGAGGCGGCGATGGTGTCATACCCCACGCTGTTGCCGTCCCCGCGGGCGCGCGCGTTGAACACGCCCTCGACGAGCCGTTCCCCACGGTTGTGGCTGCGTGAGCGCGGAAGGTCGCGGATGACATCGTCGAAGCCTTGCGCGGTGGCCGCCACCGCGAGGCGCATCTGTTGGATCTCGTACGCGTCTTTCACCAGGCGGAGTTCGGAGAGGTTGCGGGCGAGCTCGCCGTCAGCGTCGTGTTCGCCATTGACCTCAAAGCTGAACGGGGCGTCTGACGCGTTGGTGTTGAGCGCCCTTTCCGCCGCGAAACGAAGGCGCGCCTCGTCGACCTGCGAGGTCAGGGCAGCGTCGGCTTCCCGCACGACGAGTGTCCCGCTGTCGACGGATGCGAGGACGTGGGCGAGGTCACCGATATCGCGCACGGCCAGAACCAGGTCGCTGGACACCTGCTCGATCGATGGCCGCGGTCCGATCCAGAACTCTCCGATCTCTGGGTTGGCGTAGAACTCGTCGGAGTCCCGGCCCGCGCGCTCACGGAAGTAAACGGTGGCTTCGTGCCCGTGTGCAGCCGGCTCCATCACGAGCACCGCGCCGGGCTCAGTGTCGCTTCCCCAGCCGGTCAGGTGTGCGAATGCGGAATGGGCTCGGAAGGGGTAATCGGTGTCGTTCGAGCGCTGCTTGGGACGGCTGGCTGGGATGATGAGGCGCTGACCGGGGTAAAGGGCCGAGATGCGCGTTCGACGTTCCGCGGCATACCTCGCCTGTTCGCGGGCCGGCGGCAGGGTGTCATTGCGCTCTGCCCATCCGGTGGAGACGTAATCCTTGAACGTGTCCGACGCCGGAGTCGTGGACCTATTCTCGTTCGAGGGGCCTTCGGGGGTGCCTGGGGTGTCGGTCGAGTCGGCCATGCCTTCCATTCTCACACTCGGGTTGGGACGGATCTGCGTCCGGAGGGCAGCTACCGGTTCACCCGGCCGCCCCGTCGCCACCGTGAACCAGCCGGGCGACGATGGGCCGGTGATCACTTCCCGCGTTGTCGCTGGACTCGATAACGCTCACACGCTCTGCCTCCCAGTTCGGTGTGGCGAGGACGTGGTCGATCGGGCTGCCGAGGAGTGCGGGGGCGTTCGTCGGCCACGTTCCCACCGCACCGGCCGATGCCGACACTGCGGCATCCTCGCACTGCCCGAGGGCTGCGGCGCCTGTGGATGACCGTCCGGCCATGTGGTCGATCGTGGCGTTGAAGTCCCCGGCCATGATGACGTCTTCGCCGGCGCACTGGGTGGCCAGCCAGTCGAGGTCCGACCGCCAGTTCGACATTTCCCATTGAATCGGCGCAACCGCGTGCACGGCGATAATGGTCGGACCGTCCCCGCTCACCGGTGTGGCGACGACGGTGGGGAGCACGTTCGTGTTCCCGGGAGGGCCGGCGCCGACTTCGCTACTGACCGTGTAGTCCCCGAGCTCCGGGCTGATCAAGAGTGTGGTGGAACGGGCTTTCGATACCTCATCGAAGGCGATGGTGTGCACCCACATCGGTTGGTCGGCAGTCCGCATCGCCTCGGCGATCGCCACGCCGGTGGCCTCGGTGGTTTCGGGAAGGGCCACGACGTCAGCGCCCTCGGCCAGGGCCAGCGCAGCGATTGCGGCGGCTCCGGGCGCATCCCCCAAAGTGTTCCAGCTCAGAACAGTGATTGCTTCGGGCCCGGTTGGGGCTGAAGGGGCCTCGGCCGCGGTTGCGGCGGCCCCTCCGGGGGGTTGGCCGACCCCGCGGAAGGCGAGGATGCCCGCATTCGCTGCGGCGAAAAGCACGACGAGAACTGCGAGGGTTCCCACCATCCGGCGCAACGGTCGCACCAACGCGAGCAGGAGCAGAACCACCAGGACGGCAGCGGATGCGGCAACGACGAGTCCGCGCAACGACACGACGTGCGCGATGCCGATGGTGTTGTGCAGGTCGAAGAGTTGCGGCCAGGTCAGGACCAGCAGCGCGGCGGCAGCCGCGGCGGTGGCCAGAATGTTCAGCGTGCGACTCAGCATGATCGACCACACTAAGGGACGTGCCTGACGAAGTCCTATGACGATCATGGATAATCCTTCGCGCTCCGCAGGACGTGGGCGCGCTGCCCCTGACTACGATGAGGGAATGGTAGGTGATCGGCGCTTCAAGGATCCCATCGACCTGCATTCGCACTCGAGCGTCTCCGATGGCACTCAGACTCCCGCTGAGCTCATGGCGGAGGCGGGAGCTCAGGGGATCGGCACGATCGCCTTGACCGATCATGATTCCACCGCGGGTTGGGCCGAGGCCTCCGCTGCTGCACAGGAAGCCGGGGTCACGCTCATCCCCGGAATGGAATTCAGCACCCGGGTGCAGTTCTCCAGCGTGCACCTGCTGGCCTATCTGTTCGATCCGACCGACGACGGGATCATCCGTGAGACCGCCCGGATTCGTTCGGCGCGGCTGACCAGAGCAGAGCAGATGGTGCATCGGATCGCTGCCGATTATGCGCTGAGCTGGGACGATGTCATGGCTCAGACGACGACGGGCGCTACAGTCGGTCGCCCGCACATCGCCGACGCTTTGGTGGCACGCGGTCACGCGGTCACCCGGAGCGAGGCGTTCGCCGGCATCCTGCACTGGCGCGCCGGGTACTACCAGCCGCACTACGCACCCGAGCCTATTGAAGCCGTTCGGCTCGTACGCGCCGCCGGGGGAGTGCCGGTGCTGGCGCACCCGGCAACCCGAGGCGTCGCTGACGTCGTCCCCGAAGAACGACTCGCTCGACTGGTTGAGGCGGGGCTCTTCGGCTTGGAGCTCGACCACCGTGAGAACAAGCCGGAGGCGCGCGCCCGGCTGGCGGCGCTGGCCGATAAGTACGGACTCGCCATCACCGGGTCGAGTGACTACCACGGCAGAGGCAAACCCAACCTGCTCGGCGAGAACACGACGTCACCGGAAGTACTCGAACGGATTCTCGAGCAGGCGAGCGGCTCGAATCCCGTTTACCCCTAGCCGGGCGGTGCGATGTCCGAGGTCAGACCTGGGAATCGGGGGCTTGGGGGGCGCGGCTGCGGCTGCGGCTGCGACGCCGAGTCGAGCTGTTGCCGTCACGGTGCTCGATTCCGCCGCCATCATGCGTGCCGGCAGACGGGGTGACTGCTGGGGCGTCAGGGTTCGTGGCTTGGCCGACCCGTGTGCGGGTGCGGCGGCGGCCGGGACGCCCTGTGCCGGCGTCGTCGGTAACTGCGACCTCTGCGGCGGCTGACGGGCTAGCGTCCGTGCTGATAGGTCGGCCGGAATCGGTGCGACCGGATCCTGAGCGAGACCCGGAACGGCCCGAATCGGAACGGCCCGAATCAGAACGAGCCGAGCCTGAGCGACTTGACCCGCCGCGCCCTGAGTCGGGGCGACCCGAATCCGATCGACCGGAACCAGACCGGCCTGAATCAGAGCGGCCTGCGCTGGCCCCGGCCGATGCTTCCCGCATTGGGGCAGTCTTCAGCCGGCCTTTGGAACCGGCGGGAATGTTGAGGTCTGTGTAAAGGTGCGGCGACGACGAGTACGTCTCGGTCGGCTCCGGCTGGCCGAAGTCGAGGGCGCGGTTGATGAGTGCCCACTTGTGAAGGTCGTCCCAGTCGACGAAGGTGACAGCGATGCCGGTCTTTCCCGCACGGCCGGTACGACCGACGCGGTGCAGGTAGGCCTTATCGTCTTCAGGGATAGTGTGATTGATCACGTGCGTGACGTCGTCCACGTCGATGCCCCGAGCCGCGACGTCCGTTGCAATCAGGATGTCCTTCTTGCCGGCTTTGAACGCGGCCATGGCCCGTTCTCGCTGCTCCTGATTGAGGTCGCCGTGCACGGCCGTGGCGTTGAAGCCGCGGTCGGTGAGTTCCTCGACGAGCTTCGCTGCCGCCCGCTTGGTGCGCGTGAACACCACCGTCTTGCCACGGCCCTCGGCCATGAGGATGCGGCCGATCACCTCGTCCTTGTCCATGTTGTGCGCCCGGTACACGAGGTGCTCGATGTTGGCCTGCGTGAGGCCCTCGTCCGGGTCGGTGGCGCGGATGTGAATGGGTCGACTCATGAAGCGGCGTGCCAGGGCGACGATCGGGCCAGGCATGGTCGCCGAGAACAGCATCGTGTGGCGATTCGGCGGAGTCTTGGAGAAGAGCTTTTCGATGTCGGCGAGGAAACCGAGGTCAAGCATCTTGTCAGCCTCATCAAGCACCATCTCGCGCACGTTGCCGAGGTTCAGTAGACGCTGGCTCGCAAGGTCGAGGAGGCGACCCGGTGTCCCGACGACGATCTGTGCGCCGGCTTTCAGCTGTTCGATCTGGCCCTCGTAGGCTTTGCCGCCGTAGATTGAGACGATCTTGGTCGCACGGTTCTTCGCTGCGAGTTCGAGGTCTTCGCTGACCTGCACGCACAGTTCGCGGGTGGGAACGACGACGAGCGCCTGCACGCCGGGCTCGGGGTCAAGCCCGAGGCGCTGGATCAGGGGAAGGCCGAAACCGAAGGTCTTGCCCGTTCCCGTCTTGGCCTGGCCGATGATGTCCTGGCCGGCGAGGGCGAGCGGGATGGTCTGAGTCTGGATGGGGAAGGGCTCGAAGATGCCTTTTTCGGCGAGAGCGTCGACCATGTCCTGGTCGATTTTGAGTTCGGAGAAAGTCACGAAGTGGATGCCTGTCATTACTTAGAAGAGGGATGCGCCAATCTTCTGTCTCAGGCGCAGGGCTGCCGATCCGATGCCGGTAGCGTGGGTCTAGCCTACCGGTAGCTTCCCGCGAGGACCCTGTACCCGTACCGTGTCCTATGCTGGCCAGGTGATCTCCTGGACCGGCAAGCGCCCCAAGCGCGTGGAGATTCCGCGGCTGAAGCCGCGCGGCGAGAAGCGGCCGACGACCAAGGTCGACATCGCCGATCTCACGCCGGAACCTCTCCCGTACCTCGGCCAGGCTGCGTATATCCAGCTGGGCATGTTCGAGAGCCTGTCACGTGCGGTGACTACAGCCCCTGACTTGTCGGCCAAGGAAGGCCTGAGCACGGCCGCCGGCCTTGCGCTGTCGAAGCACCACGCCCTGATCGCGGAGATCCGCCGACGCGGCAGTGACCCCGCTGAGGTGATGCGCCCGTTCGTTCCCGGCTTCGACCACTTCCGTGCCATGACCATGGGAGACGACTGGTACGAGCTCCTGCTTGGCTGCTACCTCACCGCGGGGTTGCTGGATGATTTCTTCATCCGCCTCTCCAGCGGACTTCCCGGCGATGTCGGGCCGCGTGCCGGACAAATCCTCGGCGAAGACAGTGGCACCGATGTAGTGGTGAGCGAGTTACGCGGTGGCATCGCGGCCGACCCGAAACTCGCATCGCGTCTGGCGATGTGGGGACGCCGACTTGTGGGGGACACCCTACTCCTGGCCCGCTCCGCCATGCACGCGTCGGGCAACACAACCCGCGACGAATTACGGATAGAGCCTGTTTTTACCGAGTTGATCGCCGCTCACACCAGGCGGATGGACGGCTTGGGACTGACCGCCTAGCCGGGCTGCCTGTGCAGCTGCAGTCACCCTGATGAAGGCGCCTACGCGCTCTTGGGCACTCCGGTCTTCGACAGGGTCTGCAGCATGCGTCGGTCGTGCGCCGAGCGTCGGCGGGAGATCAGGATGTCGGCGACAACGGATGCCAGGGCCGCTCCACCAAGGGACGCCCACCAGATCCAGCCCCCGTCCCACGCCCAGCCGAGCCAGGTCAGCGCGACCCACACAACGGATGCGGTTGCGGTTCCGATTGCGGGGATCACGGCCGAGCCCTGCGTGCTGCGCCCACGTACGACGTAGCGAGCGAGGATTCCGAGGAGCGCCCCGCCGAGGGCCACGAAGAGGAGTTCCATGCCGGAAGCTTAGGCGACGAACCCGATTCGGCGGGACTCTTCCGAGCCTAACTCGACGTAAGCGAGGCCGCTCGTGGGGACAATGTAGACGCTGCCCTTCGAATCGGCGAGCTTCAGGTAGGCGGTCTTCCCGCTGAGCGCTGCGGCTACTGTCTCCTCGATTTCAGCCGCGGGCTGCGACGTCTCAAATCCGATTTCGCGGGGGGAGTTGAAGATACCAATGCGGATGTCCACCAGTGTGCGCCTTTCGTTGACTACGTGCCCAGAGTACGACAGAACGGCGCACCGGCCCGACATCGTTCACTGTCGGCGCAACCGGTTAGCGTGGAAACGTGACCATCCTGGGAAATGACCGCCGCACCACCAACCGTGAGGCTGAGCAGCTCCCGCGGCCGGCCCCGGTCGCGCTTGACGAAGCCCAACGCGAGGTCCTGTCCCTGCCCGATGGTGTGTCGGCGGCCGTCATCGGCGCCCCGGGCACCGGTAAGACCACGACCCTCATCGAGCTTGTCGCCGAGCGCGTGCTCCAGCGCGGGTACGCGCCGAGCGAGGTCCTCGTCGTTGTCCCGACCCGCACCGGCGCAACTTCCCTGCGCGACCGCCTCGCCCTGCGACTCGGGGTGCCCACCATCGGGCCGCTCGCCAGGACTGCGAATTCCATCGCCTTCCAGCTGGTGACCGATGCTGCGGCGGCGGCCGGACAACCGGTACCGACCCTACTGACCGGGGGCGAGCAGGATCAGATCCTTGCCGAGCTCCTGCGAGGTGACCTCGAAGACGGTGCTGGGCCGCAGTGGCCGGAGCCGCTCGGGCCGGAGGTGCGGCGCCTGCGCGGCTTCCGCACCGAACTCCGCGACCTCATGATGAGGGCGGTCGAATACGGGATCAATCCTGCGCAGTTGGCCTCCCTCGGCGCGCGGCACGACCGCCCAGAATGGGTGGCCGCCGCGGAGTTCATTGAGGGCTACCAGGAAGTGAAGGACCTTTCTCGCGGTGCCCAGTTCGACTCAACCGAGTTAGCCCAGTTCGCCGCCGCCATCGTGCAGTCGGCACCGCCGGGAGCTGCGGGAGCCGCGTCACTTGGTTTCCTCGCCGACCTGCGGCTCATCGTTTTGGAGGACGCCCAGGAGGCCACCCAGGCAACACTCACCTTGCTGGCACAGTTCGCCGCCCGCGGAGTGGCCGTCGTCGCGCTCGGTGATCCCGACATCAGCACCGGGTCATTTCGCGGCGCCCACCCGGATGCTCTGGGTCGCCTCGCGGCATACCTGGGCTTCGAGTCTTCCCCGGGGTGCCCCCTGGGCACCGAGGAGGTACGAACCCACATCCTCGGCACCGTATACCGGCACGGCCAGGCTGTGAGGACTGTAGTAAACAGTGCGGCGGGCCGCATCGGCGCTGCTGCGGCCGGGCGGCAACGCGCGGCCGCTGTCGCCACAACGCGCATCGAGGCGCCGGAAGGTCAGTCCATTCCGGTCCCCATGGCGGGCAATTCTGAAGACCTTGTGCAGACCGTCGTGACCGACAGCCCCGCCGAGCAACTGGCCGTGATCGCCCGACGGCTCCGGGAACGACACGTTCTCGGCGGGGTTCCTTGGGGCGATATGGCCGTCGTTGCGAGGAGTGGCTCGCTCGTTCCCTCGCTCGCCAAGGGGCTCGCGGCGCTCGAAGTACCCACTCAGGTGTCGACAGCATCCACGGCCTTGCGCGACGAAGCGCCCGTCAAAGCGTTCATCCTGGCTCTCGACGTCACCCTGGGGCGGCGTCCCCTTGACGGTTCTGCTGCAACCGGTCTACTCGGCGGGCCACTCGGGGGGCTTGATCCCATTGCCCTGCGGCGGCTCCGCGCAGCCTTGCGGCAAGTGGAGCTTGCCGGCGACGGTGAGCGCGGTGCCGACGACCTGCTCGTTGAGGCGTTGTCCATGCCTGGCGCTCTCGCCGCGATCGACAACCGAACCGCCCGCAAGGCTGCAGCCTTCGGAGCGAGCCTGCGAGCGGCATCCGAGCAGTACGAGTCCGGGGCCACCATCGAGGAACTCCTCTGGGGATTGTGGGAACGGAGCGGGCTGGCATCCACGTGGGCTGAGCAAGCCCGCGGCACCGGAATCGTGGCCGACGAGGCAAACGCCAACCTCGACGCTGTCGTCGCCCTGTTCTCCGCCGCGCAGCGCTTCGTCGAACGCACCCCCGGCGCACCGCCAGTGCTCTTCGTCGAACACCTCGTCGACACAGATGTGCCGGAGGACACCCTCGCGCCCCGCGCCCGGGGAGACTCCGTCGTCGTCTCCACCCCAGCCGGAACCATCGGCCGGGAGTTCGAGGTCGTGGTGGTCGCGGGTATGCAGGAGGGCGTGTGGCCCAACCTGCGCATCCGAGGCTCCCTTCTCGGTGCCGGCGATCTGGCGGCTTTCGCGACCCGCCAGGACCCTGGCATGCAGGACGCGCGAACCGCAGTCCTGCACGATGAGCTGCGGATGTTCGCGCAAGCGGCGTCGCGTGCGAGACGTGAGCTCTTGGTCACCGCCGTCGAGAATGATGAGAACCAGCCGTCGGTCTTCCTGCGGCTGCTCCCCGATCCCGACCAGAGTGCCCTGACCCGGTATCCGCTCTCGCTCCGAGGCATGGTGGGGAGGCTGCGCCGTGACCTCACGGCGGCCGTCGATGCGGTTCCGATGTCCGCGACTGGTGCGGCATCTGGTCGCGCCCGGGATGCCGCTGCCACGCTGGCGAGGCTGGCCGGCGAAGGCGTACCCGGGGCGGACCCCGCTGACTGGTACGGAACGAGCGAAGCCAGCACGACCCGACCGTTGAACGACCCGGATGCCGGTGACGGTCCTGTGCGAGTGTCCCCATCGAAGATGTCGGCCTTCGAAACCTGTCCGCTGCACTGGCTGATCGGTCAGGTCAGTGGCGGTACGAGCAGCACTGCTGCGAACCTCGGCACGATCATCCACAAGGTGATGGAGGAAGCCACCGACACCAGTGCCGAAGCGCTGTGGCTGGGCGTGGAACAGCGCTGGGGTGAGCTTGCCTTCGAAGCCCCGTGGCAGTCCGACCTGCAGAAAGCCGAGGCGCGCCGACTCACGGATCGCTTGGCGTCCTATCTCCATGATTTCGATCGCGCCGGTTCGACGCTGCTGTCGGCGGAGGGCCGATTCACTCTGGAGCTAGGCGGCGCTGTTCTCTCCGGCACCATCGACCGCGTGGAGCAGCAGGCAGACGGCCGCGCCGTGATCGTCGACCTGAAGACCGGAAGCAGTGACCCCTTCACGGACGCCGGGGTCCGCGAGCACCCCCAGCTCGGCGCGTACCAGCTCGCGTTCCACGAGGGCGTGATCGAGGGCATCCCACCGGGCACGGACCTCGCCGGCGCGCGCTTGGTGATCGTGTCGTCGGGAACGCTGAAGCAGAACTACCGTAACCCGACCCAGCCTCCGTTCACCCCCGATGCGGTCGACGCCTTCCGGCAGCGCGTCCTCGCCGACGCGGCAGGGATGGGTGAATCGGTGTTTTTCGCAAACATCGCCGACCACTGTCTCGACCCCTGGTCGTTCGGCGCATGCCGCATCCACGTCGTCAAACAGGTCAGTTCATGAGCCACCGTATCTCCGCTCTCGGCATCGCCGAAGCGTTGGGAATGCCTCAGCCCACGCCCGAACAGCAGGCAGTGATTGAGGCGCCCCGCCGGCCGACCCTCGTGGTGGCCGGCGCCGGCAGCGGCAAGACCGAGACCATGGCCAACCGTGTCCTCTGGCTGTTAGCCAACGGCCACGCCACACCGGACCAGATCCTCGGGCTCACTTTCACGCGCAAGGCCGCCGGCGAGTTGGCGGAGCGTATCAACAGACGTATCGGCCAGCTCGGCAGCGCCGGGCTTCTTCCTGAGAACAGCGCCGGCGAACCAGCCGATTCCAACGCTGTGCCAGCCCTGTTCGACACGCCGACGGTATCGACGTACAACTCGTTCGCCAGCCGGCTCTTCAGCGACAACGCTCTCCTTCTCGGGCGTGAGCCGGAGTCCGCGCTACTCTCCGAGACCTCCGCCTGGCTGCTCGCCCGCCGCGTCACCGTGCAGTTCGGCGACGACCGGTTGGTCGGGTTTGGAAAGAAGCTTGACCAGGTTACGGATGCCGTGCTCCAGCTCAGCCGGGTGCTTTCCGAGAACCCACCCCCTCATCGACCGGGCGAACCGACCCGGCCGCATAACCTGGCCGGGATCGCCGAGAGCTTCGGCTACCTTGCCGATCTCCCCTATGGGACGGCACGCAAGAGCACCCCGTACGGCTCGGTACTCGAATCCATCGAGGCGGTTGCTCCGCTGCCGGTGCTCGCCGAACTGGCCGAGCGTTATCAGGACGAGAAACGGCGACTTGGCCTGATCGAATTCTCCGACCAGGTGGCCCTCGCACTGCAGGTCTGCCAGAAGGTCGACTCCGTAGTCAGTCGCACCAGGAGCAGCTACCGCATCGTGCTCCTCGACGAATACCAGGACACGTCGGTGCTGCAGACCCAGCTGCTATCGACGCTCTTTGCCGGGCATCCGGTGATGGCCGTCGGTGACCCGCACCAGTCGATTTACGGCTGGCGCGGAGCCAGCTCCGCAAACCTGCTCGGTTTCTCGAGGGACTTCGCCGGGCTTCCCAACTCCCAATCACCGACCATGTCACTGTCGTACACCTGGCGAAACCCGGTTGCGGTCCTCGGCGCGGCGAACGCTCTGGTCGAGCCCCTCAGCCGGGCCCTTCGGGCGCGGCCCGACGGCATTCAGGTTGAGACCCTCAAAGTACCTGACGGCAAGCCTGAGGGCCGAGTCGAGGGGCGAATGCTGGAGACTATCGCCGACGAGGCGACCGCTTTGGCGGCATGGTTCGCCGAACGGCTTCCGGCCGGAACCGACCATACCGCGGCCATGCTTTTCCGGGCGAGACGCGACATGGAGTTCTTCGCGGAGGTGCTTCGCGAGCACGGGGTGAAGGCGCACGTACTCGGACTCGGCGGTTTGCTCTCGACTCCCGAGGTCACCGACGTGGTCAGTGCGCTGCGAGTCGTCCACGACCCCTCGGCGGGCGCCGAACTAATCCGGATCCTCAGCGGTGGACGCTGGCGGATCGGAGCACGGGACCTTCAGGCGCTCTCCGGAGTGGCGGGCTGGCTTGCATCACACGACTGGGCCCAGAAAGCGGTCAGTGACGAGCTGAAGGCCCGCATCAGGGCCTCGGTGGCGGCGGAGGACACAAGCTCCCTGGTCGACGCGCTCGACTTCGTCGCCACCGCCCCCCCGGGGCACAGCCAGCTCGCTGTATTCAGTGACGAAGGTCTCGCCCGTCTGAGAGACGTCGGGCGCCAGTTCGCCTGGTTCCGCTCCCGTGCGGGCCTGCCCCTGCTCGATTTCGTCAGGCTCATCGAGCAGGAACTCCTGCTCGACATTGAGCTGGTCGCCAATGAACGCAGCGGACGGGACCTCGCGAACCTCTACGCCTTCCACGACAACATCGAGGCCTTCCTTGCCAGCGATGAGCTCGGAACGCTGGGCAGTTTCCTGCGGTGGCTGAAACGTGCCGAACGCCAGGACGACATGGGAGCCAGAAGCGAGATGGCCGAGAAGGGAACGGTCCAGCTCCTGACCATCCACGGGGCGAAGGGCCTTGAGTGGGACTACGTCGCCGTGCCGGCGCTTGCCGAGGGCTCGCTGCCTGCCCGAGCGCGGGAGGGAGCAGGGTGGCTGCGCTTCGGGGAACTTCCCTACCCCTTCCGGGGCGATCGCGACGAGCTCCCCGAACTGGGCTGGCGCCATTTGGAGACCCAAGCGCAGTACGACGCCGAGTATGGCGCGTACAAAGAGGCTCTGGCTGCTCGTCACCAAGCGGAGGAACGCCGACTCATTTACGTGGCAACGACCCGCGCGCAAAAGGAACTTCTCCTCACCGGGTCGTTTTGGGCGGCAGGGAAGCAGATGAGGCGGCCGAGCCGTTACCTGCTCGAACTCGTCGACGCCGGAATCATCGAGCCTCTGCCCGACAAGGCCGAGAACGAGGAGAAGCCGGTGCTCACGGGCGACGGAGTCGAGGTTTGGCCGTTTGATCCGCTGGGCGCTCGCCGCGCCACTGTCGAGGCCGCTGCCACTTTGGTGCGCGGAACCTCAGCGAGCGAAGCACACCGGACAACGCCCTGGTCGCACGACGTCACACTGCTCCTCGCGGAACGCTCAGAACGCGAGAACGGCGGCAGGTCCTTGCCGCTGCCGACCCGGATTCCGGCCTCCCGCTTCAAGGATTACGTGGACGACCCGCTGGATGTCGCTGCCCGGCTGCGCCGGCCGATGCCAGAAAGACCCTACCGTGCCACCCGGCTCGGCACGCTCTTCCACTCCTGGGTGGAGCAGCGTGCCGGCGGCGGTCCGTCAGGAGATCTCGTCGACGCGGGACTCGACGACTTCGATCACGACCCGG
>JAODMM010000162.1 GCA_025465015.1 Cryobacterium sp.
GGGTAGTTGCCGCCGACGTGCGGGTCGAGGCAGGTCGGTTCAGCGTCGCCAGAAGCATAGGTCAGCGTGCCCCCGGAGACAGGCTCGTCGCCCGCGCTCTCCGTTGCGGCGGGAGCGCATGCGCTGAGGGCCAGGACCGCGGTGCTGAGAATGGCTGTGGCGGTGAGGCCGGTTCTGACGGGATGGTTCCGGTGCATGGTCTGTCTTTCCCCTCCCGTACCCGTGGCTGAGTGTGAATGCAGCTGGTGTGGAAGCGTAGTGTGCAATTGTTGGACGGCGACCATAAATAGAATGGCCGAAGCAAGTCTAAACCGTGAAGGAGCATCCGTGGACCAGTCCGCAACCCGACGTGTTGGCAGGCCGCCCGGGTCGTCGCGGGAGATGCTGCAGGAAGCCGCAGCCGAACTCTTCCTCGAGCAGACCTACGCGAAAACGACGATCGACCAGATCGCGCGCCGCGCGGGAGTCAGTCGCAACACATTCTTCAACTACTTCCATGCAAAGAGCGATCTCCTTTGGGTGGAGGTAGATTCCGCGCTCGCTCGCCTGCCCCAGGCGCTAGCCGATGCGGACGCCGATGCGGACGCCGATGCGCAACGGTCTGTCACCGGCGCCGTCCGGGCGGCCGTGCTCGACATGGCCGGGGGTTTGGATCCATCCCGGGTGCCCTGGGCCCTGACCCAGTCCGAGCTGATGGGGACGGCCGGGGACCTTGCGGAATCGGCCCTGTCCCGCTTCCGGTCTGCGGCGTCCCTGCTGTCCGTGTTCGTCGCCCGCCGAACCGGGCTCCCTGCGGACGATCTCCTGTGCTGGAGTTTCACGATGGCAGCGTTGGCGGCGGCTGCGGCCGCGGCGCGCACCTGGGCCGGTTCCGGCGTCTCGCGGGGGACCCTTATCCCTTATGTCGATACCGCCCTCTCGCCCGTCTGCGCCGGATTCGCGCCGGTGCTGGACCGACCGCCTGCCTCGGGTAACATTGAGATCGCACGACGTTGATCCGGCCATCACCGGGGAGTCTTCGGAAGAACGGCGGATGCCACGGCCCCGCCCGGTAGAACCGAACGGGTATGGCCCGTCACAGCCTCGAGAAGAAGCGGTCGCCTGAATGCTGGGCGGCAAGCGAGGTGGTACCGCGGAAGTCGCTGGGAATGCGGCATCCGTCCTCGTGGAACAGGCAAGCCCCGTCCAGGAGAAGTATGACGTACCCCAAGAGCCCGCGGAACCCAGGTTCCGCTTCCTCCAGCGCACCCGCAGAGGGCGTCGCCCCCTCCCCGAACTTCCCGGAAATCGAGACCGAGGTGCTGGCATTCTGGAAGGACGATGGAACCTTCCAGGAGTCCATCGACCAGCGCGCGGGAGCCGAGGAGTGGGTGTTCTACGATGGACCTCCGTTCGCAAACGGGCTGCCGCACTACGGTCACCTCCTCACGGGGTACGCGAAGGACATCTTCCCCCGGTTCCAGACGATGCGCGGGAAGCAGGTGCACCGCCGGTTCGGATGGGACACGCACGGTCTCCCGGCGGAGCTAGAAGCTGAACGGCAGCTGGGGATTACCGACAAGAGCGAGATCGACCGGATGGGCATCGCCGCGTTCAACGGTGTGGCCCGCGACGCAGTCCTGCGGTATACCCACGAGTGGCAGGAGTACGTCACCCGCCAGGCGCGCTGGGTGGACTTCGAGAACGACTACAAGACCCTCGACATCACCTTCATGGAGTCGGTCATCTGGGCCTTCAAGCGGCTGCATGACAAGGGTCTCGCTTACGAGGGTTACCGGGTTCTCCCGTACTGCTGGCGCGACCAAACCCCGCTATCGAACCATGAACTGCGCATGGACGACGACGTCTACAAGATGCGCCAGGACCAAACCGTCACAGTGACCTTCCCCCTGGTGGGCCCCAAGGCCGAGACGCTCGACCTCACCGGTGTCCGCGCCTTGGCGTGGACGACGACCCCCTGGACCCTTCCGACCAACATGGCGCTCGCTGTCGGCCCCGACATCCAGTACGCCGTCGTACCTGCCGGTCCGAACGGGACGCCCGATGCCACCGTCGTCCGCGAGGAGGACGAGGGCCATCACCGCGGAACAACCGAGGTGATGGGCGGGCAGTACCTGCTTGCGATCGACCTCGTCGGGAACTATGCGAAGGACCTCGGCTACGATTCCGCAGCGGATGCCGTCGCGGCAGTATCCCGCACGCTGAGCGGCCGAGAGCTGGAAGGCGTCCGTTACGACCGCCTCTTCGACTACTACGCGGATGCCGACACGTGGGGGACGCACAACGCGTGGACCATCCTGGTGGCCGACTACGTCACCACTGCCGACGGTACCGGCATTGTGCACCAGGCGCCGGCGTACGGCGAGGAGGACCAGAAGGTCTGCGAGGCAGCCGGTATCCCGGTCATCATTTCGCTTGACGACGGAGGCAAATTTCTTCCCACGGTCACCGAGGTCGCCGGCTTGCTCTGGTCCGACGCCAACAAGCCGTTGACACAGCTGCTCAAGTCCGAGGGTCGGCTCCTCCGCCAGTCCAGCTACGAACACTCCTACCCGCACTGCTGGCGGTGCCGAAATCCCTTGATTTACAAGGCGGTGTCGAGCTGGTTCGTGAGGGTCACGGAATTCCGCGACCGCATGGAGGAGCTCAACCAGGAAATCAACTGGGTGCCCGAGAACGTCAAGGATGGCCAGTTCGGCAAGTGGATCGGCAACGCCCGTGACTGGTCGATCAGCCGCAACCGCTACTGGGGTTCCCCCATTCCGGTATGGAAAAGCGACAACCCGGCCTACCCTCGCGTGGACGTCTACGGGTCGTTGGACGAACTCGAAGCCGACTTCGGAGTGCGACCTACCGATCTCCACCGGCCCTACATCGACAATCTGACCAGGCCCAACCCCGACGACCCGACCGGCCAGTCGACGATGCGACGCATTACAGACGTGCTCGACGTCTGGTTCGATTCCGGTTCGATGCCGTTCGCCCAGGTGCACTACCCGTTTGAAAACCGCGACTGGTTTGACGGTCACAACCCGGCCGACTTCATCGTCGAGTACATCGGGCAGACTCGCGGCTGGTTCTACACCCTGCACGTGCTTTCGACCGCCCTCTTCGATCGGCCCGCGTTCAAGAACGTCGTGAGCCACGGAATCGTGCTGGGCAACGACGGCCAGAAGATGTCGAAGTCGCTACGCAATTACCCCGACGTGAACGAGGTGTTCGACCGGGATGGTTCGGACGCCATGCGCTGGTTCCTGATGAGTTCACCGGTGCTGCGGGGTGGCAATCTCGTCGTCACCGAAGAAGGGATCCGCGAGGGAGTGCGTCAGGTGTTGCTTCCGCTGTGGAGCACCTGGTACTTCTTCTCGCTGTACGCCAACGCTTCCGGACCGGACGGGTACGAGGCCCGGTGGCGTACGGACTCAGCAGATGTCCTCGACCGGTACCTGCTTGCCAAGACGCGTAACCTGATCGACGGTGTGGCGCACGACCTTGAGAAACTCGACAGCACACTCGCCGCCGCCCGTTTGCGGGACTTCGCCGACGTGCTCACGAACTGGTACGTCCGGCGCTCCCGCGACCGGTTCTGGGAAGGCGTGGGTGAGGACGGCACCGGTAGTGATGCCTTCGACACTTTGTACACCGTGCTCGAGACGCTCACCCGCGTGGCAGCACCCTTGCTTCCCTTGGTCAGCGAACGGATCTGGCAGGGACTAACCGGTGGACGCAGCGTGCACTTGGCGGATTGGCCCGATGCCAATCTCTTCCCCGCTGATGACGCTCTCATCGCCGTGATGGACCAGGTCCGGGTGATCAGCTCAACGGCCCTGTCACTGCGGAAGCAGGCCGCGTTGCGGGTGCGGCTGCCCCTGGCGAAACTGACCGTCGTCAGTTCCGGCACCTCCGCTCTGGCCGACTTCGAGGCGATCCTGCGGGACGAGCTCAATGTGAAGGAGGTCGTCCTCGTCGAGCTCTCCGACGAAAGCGCGAGCCAATACGGGATCACCTCACGGCTCACCGTAAACGCGCGGTCAGCAGGTCCACGCCTGGGCAAGAACGTGCAGCAGGCGATCAAAGCGGCGCGTGCGGGAGACTGGACCGAGGCTGACGGCGTCATCACGGCAGGCGGAATCGAGCTGGTTGCGGGGGAGTACGACCTCGAACTTGTCGCAGGCAGCGGCGCCGGCGGGACCGGCGCGGCGCTGGGTCTGCTTCCCGGGGGTGGCTTCGTACTCCTTGACACCGACACGACGCCGGAGCTGGAGGCAGAGGGAACGGCTCGGGACGCCATCCGCGCCGTCCAGGAGATCCGCAAGACCTCCGGTCTCGACGTCTCGGATCGCATCGCGCTTCGCCTGCACGCATCGGCTGAGTACGCCGAGCGCCTTCAGCCTCATCTTGACCTGATCTCACAGGAGACCCTCGCCGTGACTGCCCACCTCAGTACCCATGACGGGCAGACCGCCCCGAGCGGGAGTGGAGTCGCCCGCGAGATCGGCATCGGCGAGGTCCTAATCGTGGAGTTGGAGAAAGTATGAGCGACGACGACTTCCGCGCTGCCGGCGACGCCGTCTCCGAAGCCCTCCTCCGGCGGGTCGGTGAGGCAGCACCGAGACCGCGGCTGGAGCCCACCCGGCGTGCGATGGAACTTCTTGGCGATCCGCAGAACTCCTATCCCATCATTCACATCACGGGCACGAACGGGAAGACCAGCACGAGCCGCATCACGGAGAGCATCCTTCGCGCCTACGGGCTCAGGACGGGACTGCTCTCAAGCCCGCACCTGACGAGGATGAACGAACGCATCACGATCGACGGCTTGCCCATCAGCGACCAAGCCCTCGCCGCGAACTGGGACGACATCCAACCCTACATTCAGATGGTCGACGCCGAACTGCTGGCTGCTGGCGAGGAACCCCTCACCTTCTTCGAAGCACTCACCGTTCTGGCATTCGCGAGCTTCGCCGACGCGCCCGTCGATGTCGCGGTGGTCGAGGTCGGAATGGGCGGGGAATGGGATTCGACGAACGTCGCCGACGGCCAGGTGGCCGTGTTCACCCCGATCGCGTTGGACCACACCACGCGACTCGGAAATACCATCAATGAGATCGCACGGACGAAATCCGGGATCATCAAGCCCGCAGCATCCGTCGTCTCCGCCTCTCAAAGCATCGAAGCCGCCTCCGAGCTGGAGCGCGCGGCCGAGCTCACCGAGTCGGCGCTGTCGACGGAGGGCGACCAGTTCGAGCTTCTCGCCAGCCGCGTGGCCGTCGGGGGACAACTGATCTCGGTGCGGGGACTAGCCGGTACCTACGAGGAACTCTTCCTGCCGATGTACGGCACTCATCAGGCGCAGAACGCTGCTGTCGCGATCGCCGCGGTCGAGTCGTTCCTCGGCGCAGGGACGCAACCGCTCGTGGGCGAGGTTCTCACCGAAGGCCTCGCCACCGCGACGTCTCCCGGGCGGCTCCAGCTCGTGGGCATCGAGCCGAGCGTCCTCGTCGACGCCGCGCACAACCCGCACGGCGCATCCGCCCTCGTCACGGCACTGGGTGAGTACTTCGACTTCGAGGGGATCGCCGTTGTCGTGGGAATCCTCGCCGACAAGGACGCTCAAGGCATCATCGCCGCCCTCGATCCGATCGCTGACGGGTTCTACGTGACCACGTCGCACTCCGGGCGGTCGCTGCCCGTTGACGATCTCGCCGACGAAGTGTCGGGGTGGGTCGGTGCGGAGAAGACGACCCGATTCGACGACGTCGCCTCGGCGCTCGAGAGCGCCAGGGAATGGGCGGGCAGCGCACCCCGCCGGGCTGTTCTCGTCACAGGCTCGATCACCTTGGTTGGCGAGGCGATGGCTCTGGCCACCGCGGGCGAGTGGATGAAATCGTGACCGGTGAAGCATCGGGCCGGACCCGGCCGACAAGCCCTCGATCCGTGAAGCGCACCCTCGCCTCGATCGTGCTCGGCTTCGAAGTGATCGTCGTTTTCCTGGCCGCGCTGGTCATGTTCGGTTTGGGCGCGTTGCCGCCGGTTGTGGCGCTAGTGGGTGGCGTCGTGATGTGCCTGCTCCTGCTGGCAACTGTGGCGCTGCTGCGTTTCCCGGCTGCATACCTCGCCGGGTGGATACTCCAGGGCGTCCTCGTCCTGTCCGGGTTCTTCAACCCGGCCATGTTCTTCATCGGGGCGATGTTCGCTGGAATGTGGATCTACTGCATGGTTACCGGTGACCGGATTGATCGTCAACAGAGTCGTCAAGAGAAAGAGAGCATATGAGTTCACAGGTTGAGGAAACCCTCGTATTGGTTAAGCCGGATGGCGTTGCCCGCAACCTCACCGGAGAGATTCTCCGGCGCATCGAGGCGAAAGGATACTCTCTCGTCGACGTGAAGCTGATTCAGGCGGACCGGGGGCTCCTCGCCCGGCACTACGCGGAACACGAGGGCAAGCCCTTCTTCGAGCCACTGGTGGAGTTCATG
>JAODMM010000167.1 GCA_025465015.1 Cryobacterium sp.
CGTCCTGATCGTGTTCTATCTAACCTGGCGGATGCACAGTTTCCGAGTGACCCAAGAGGCTGTCGAGGTGCGCAGCGGCCTCGTTTTCCGCAGCCACCGCAAGGCCCGCCTCGACAGGATCCAGGGCGTCAACATCGTCCGGCCCGTCATCCCGCGCCTGTTCGGTGCCGCTCGTCTTGAGGTCAGCGTGGCCGGGCAGGATGCCAACGTGCAACTCGCCTATCTGGGGTCGGCCCTCGCCGATGGCCTCCGCCGCGACATCCTTGGCCTGGCGTCCGGGTCGCGCGCCCCGGCCGCCACCACGGTCCCGGCATCCGACCTCCCGCACCCGGGCGTCGCACCCACGATCGGCGGTTTCGCTTTGGCCCGGGCCGAGGAATTCCTGGCCCCCGAGCTTGACCCCGATGCCGCTCCACCGGAATCCGTCGTGCGGATTCCGCCGGGGCGCCTAGTCGGCTCCATTCTTCTCAGCGGGTTCACGATCGTGCTGCTCGCAGCGGCCGTGGCGCTGGTCATCGGCGTCACCACCACGGGCAGCAACGTCGCGCTGTTCGCGTTCCTTCCTGGCATCGTCGGAAGTGTCGGGTACTACGTGTCCCGCTTCACCAAGTCCCTCCGGTACAGCATCGCCGGCACGCCCGACGGAGTGAGGGTCGGGTTCGGATTGTTTTCGACCAGCAACGAGACCCTTCCGCCGGGGAAGATCCACGCCATCGACGTCTCCCAACCTCTCCTCTGGCGCCCTTTCGGCTGGTGGCAGGTGCGCATCAACAAGGCTGGCCATTCGACCAACCAAGGGGCGGCCGGCCAGGCCAGCACGACAATGCTGCCGGTCGGAACTCAAGCCGATGTCGAGAAGGTCCTCGAACTCATCCTGCCCCAGCTCCGCGGCGACGGCCGGCGGTCCCTGACCCAGACCGGCCTGCTCTCCAAAGGCGGGCCCGACGGCTTCACGAACGCCCCGTCCCGTGCCGCGTGGCTCCGCCCGTTCTCGTGGCGGCGCACCGGCTACGCTCTGGCCGGCGACGTGGCCCTGCTCCGGCGAGGCACGCTCTCCCGGGAACTGATATTCGTGCCCCTAGCCCGGGTGCAGAGCCTCGGCGTGAATCAGGGACCACTGCAGCGGATTCTGCAACTGGCATCCGTGCGTCTTCATACCGTCGCAGGTCCGGTGAACGCTTCGCTTGCCGTGGTGGCGGTCGTTGAGGCGGAGCGGTTCTTCGAGCGGGTTGCCCTCGCCGCAGTCGAATCGGCGAACTCGGACACCGGTCACCGCTCGAACAGCGCGGCGGGGGTTCAGGAATGAGCGGCCGCCCGGGCCGGCTGGGCGTCGGCATCATCGGCGCAGGAAAGGTCGGGCCGATCCTCGGCGCCGCTCTCGCCGGGGCCGGCCACGCCATCGTCGGCATCTCGGCCATCTCCCAGGCGAGCCAGGATCGCGCCGAGGCGATCCTGCCCGCCGTTCCGATCCTCACCGTGCCCGAGATCGTCGAACGCAGCGAACTGGTTATTCTCGCCGTCCCCGACGCACAGTTGGAAAGCCTTGTCGTCGGCCTCGCGGCAACGGGCACCTGGCGGCCGGGGCAGCTTGTGCTTCACACCTCCGCCCGATTCGGCACCGGCGTGCTCGCCCCGGCGTTCGCGGGCGGCGCCATCCCGCTGGCCATCCATCCAGCCATGACATTCACCGGTACGAGCATCGACATTGCGCGGCTGGCGGATAGCTACTTCGCGGTCACGGCACCCACGCCGGTGCTTCCGATCGGGCAGGCCCTGGTTGTCGAGATGGGCGGGGAGCCTGTCATCATCGCTGAGGCGGACCGCCGCACCTACGCTGAAGCCGTGGAAACCGCGACTGCTTTCTCCACGTCGATCGTTGAGCAGGCTACGAACCTGTTGCAAGGCATCGGCATCGAACGACCGGGAGCGGTCATCGCGCCCCTGATTCGGTCCGCGATGGAGATCGCCCTCGCCCGCACCAACCCGGACACGCTCAACCTCGCCGTCTTGGCTGACCTGATCGATCAGGGTGACGGCTTCGGGTCGAACCAGACGGAACGACCAGGTCTTCGAGACCCGGACCGCCCCGACGACGACGACGGCGGGAGTGTGCCCGGATGGATCGAACCGGAGGACTCGTGAGAGACACCGTCACGCCCGAGGTGCTGCACACGGTCGCCGATCTCCGGGACCGTGTGGCCAGTCACGGCGTCGCCGGCCGCACTCGGCACCTGAACCGGGTGGTCTTGGTCCCGACTATGGGCGCCCTGCATGCCGGCCACCTCGCTCTCGCCGCACGTGCCCTCGAGCTCGGTGATCGCGTCGTTGTGTCGATCTTCGTCAATCCGCTGCAATTCGGTCCCGAGGAGGACCTCGACGCCTACCCCCGGACCCTCCGGGATGACGTGGCCCGCCTTGGCGAGCTCGGCGTTCCGTATGTGTTCGCGCCGACCGCTCGAGAGATGTACCCCGACCTTCCCGTGGGAACACGAGTCACCGCCGGACCGGTCGCGTCCCGGTACGAGGGCGCCTCCCGGCCGGGGCACTTCGACGGGGTTCTCACGGTCGTCACGAAACTCCTGAACATCGTGCAGCCCGACGTTGTCGTGTTCGGGCAGAAGGACGCCCAGCAGGTCTTCCTCGTGCAACGCATGGTCGCCGATCTGAACCTGCCGGTGTCCGTCGAGGTGGTGCCGACCGTCCGGGACGAGCAGGGTCTGGCGCTCTCGAGTCGTAACCGGTACCTCGACGCCGCGCAGCGGAGAGGTGCACGTGCGCTGTCCGCTGCTCTCAGGGCTGCCGCATCCGCTGCCGGCGGCGTTGTCGGCGCCATCGCGGCAGCCCAGGCGGTGATTGACGCCGAACCGCTGGCTAAACTGGACTATCTCGTCGTTGTTCACCCCCAGACCTTCCTTCCGGTCGGCGACGACCATCACGGAACGGCCAGGATGCTGGTGGCTGCGATGGTTGGAACCACCCGCCTGATCGACAACGCGCCACTGGAGATTTCCTGACCTTCCCCCGTGGCGGTCAGCCCCGCCTCGCCCGGCACGTCCGGCCAACGAAAGAACCGAATGAGCGACACCCCCGCAGCAACCGAGGCACCCGCCGCCGAGGCAGAGGAGTCTGCTGTTGACTCCTCCGAGCGTGAAACTGCCGAGCGCGAAACTGCCGAGCGTGAGATCTCCGAGCAGAAGGCGGTCCGGCTCGCCAAGCGCGAACGGCTGATCGACCGCGCGACAAGTCCCGGCGGCGGCGCCTACCCGGTCACGGTGCCGGTGACCGACAACATTCCCGCCGTCCGTAAGCAGTTCGACGACCTCCCCGCCGATGCCACAACCGGAATCACGGTCGGACTCGCCGGTCGGGTCGTGCACCTGCGCAACACCGGCAAATTGTGCTTCGCGAGCCTGCAATCCGGCGACGGCAGCCGCATTCAGGCGATGGTGTCCCTGGCTCAGGTCGGTGAGGAGTCCTTAGCTGAATGGAAGGACCTCGTCGACCTCGGCGATCACCTTTTCGTCTCCGGTGAGGTGATCTCCTCCCGGCGCGGCGAGCTTTCCGTCATGGTCAGCACCTGGGAGATCGCTACTAAGGCGCTGCTTCCGCTGCCCAACCTGCACACCGAACTGAGTGAAGAGACTCGCGTGCGCAGTCGCTACCTCGATCTCATCTCTCGCGAACGGGCCCGCCGCACCGTCATCCAGCGCTCTCAGACCGTCGCGAGCCTCCGGCGCACATTCACCGAACTCGCCTTCATCGAGATCGAAACTCCCATGCTGCAGGTCATGCACGGCGGGGCATCCGCTCGCCCGTTCACCACTCACAGCAACGCGTTCGACACCGAGCTCTACCTACGCATCGCACCGGAGCTGTTTCTCAAACGGGCCGTGGTCGGTGGGATCGACCGGGTTTACGAGATCAACCGCAACTTCCGCAACGAGGGCGCCGACTCCACTCACTCGCCCGAGTTCGCGATGCTCGAGGCGTATGAGGCGTATGGCGACTACAACTCGATCGCGAGCCTGACCCAGAAGCTGATCCAGGATGCCGCGGTCGCGATCTCAGGGAGCCATGTCGTGACTTGGGCCGACGGCACCGACTACGACCTCGGCGGAGCCTGGGACAGGATCAGCATGTACGACAGCCTGTCGGCCGCGGCGGGAGTGGAGATCACCCCCCAGACGCCGTTGTCGGAGTTGAAGGACCTGGCCGACCGTGAGGGCCTCGAGATCGACCACCCCATCCACGGCAAGTACGTCGAGGAACTCTGGGAGCACTTCGTGAAGGGTGACCTCACCGCGCCCACCTTCGTCATGGACTTCCCTGTTGACACCAGTCCGCTCGTGCGCGGCCACCGTTCCGTCGAGGGCATCGTCGAGAAGTGGGACCTGTACGTTCGCGGCTTCGAACTGGCCACCGGATACTCCGAACTCGTCGACCCGGTCATCCAGCGGGAGCGATTCGTGGAGCAGGCGCGATTGGCTGCCGGGGGAGACCCGGAGGCCATGGGCCTCGATGAGGAGTTCCTCCGCGCCCTCGAATACGGGATGCCACCCTCCGGCGGTATGGGCATGGGCATCGACCGCCTGCTCATGGCGTTGACTGGCCTCGGCATCCGCGAGACCATTCTGTTCCCTCTGGTGAAGTAGGCGATGATGATGATGATGATGATGAGCTACCTGCCCAAGGGCGAACTCGACCCCGACAACGGCAAAAAAGGCCCGTCGATGAACCGGATCGCTGTCTGGCTGGTGGTCGGAGCCGTGGGCGTGTACCTGCTGGGGTCCGGCATCTACGGGATCCTCACGAAGTAGCCCCGCTTGCCGGGGCGCGAGGCGTGGGCGCGGAGCTCAGCGGGGCAGCGTATCCTAGAGGAGTTATGGACACCTTCTGGGTAAACGCCTTATGGTCGCTCGCGCCGACCGTGCTGGTCGGCTCGATCTTCTGGCTGGTCATGCGCTCGATCATCCGATCCGACCGGACCGAACGGAAGGTCTACGCCCGGATGGAGGCTGACGAACGAGCTCGGCTCGGGCTCGACAAGCCCGTCACCTGATCGCGAATGTTCGGCGTTGATGTCACGACCATCATCGTGCTGGTCGCATTCCTCCTCGACTTCGCCATCCGTGTCATAGCGATCATTGTGGTGCCGCGCAACCGCCGGCCGACCTCCGGCATGGCCTGGCTCCTGACGATCTTCTTCGTCCCCTACCTCGGCGCTCTGCTGTTTCTCCTGATCG
>JAODMM010000168.1 GCA_025465015.1 Cryobacterium sp.
TTGACGATCCGTCCCGACATCGACGAGATGAGAATGGCGGATCCACGCTCCCCCGAACCCAGCAGTCCCCGTGCGAATGCCTGGCTGGCGAAGAAGGTGCCGCTCAAGTTGATGTCCACGACACGCGACCAACTGGCAGCGTCTACATCCACAGAATCGGACCAGGCCGTCACCCCTGCAGCTGTCACGAGTATCGAGGGCGTCGTGAGTGTCGCCGCCACGGCGGCGAACGCGGTGTTCACGGAAGCGGGGTCGGTCACGTCGGCGTGGGCGCCGACTGCCTTCACCCCGAATTCCCGCGCCAGTGCAGCGGCCGAGTCGGAAACCTGCGGGAGTACGTCCAGGAGGCCGACGTCGACTCCCTGCCGTGCGAGGGCCCGGCCGATTGAGTAACCCAGTCCCCGCGCGCCGCCGGTGATGACCGCCGTGCGTCCTCTCAGATCGTCAAACATCACTGTCAGCCTCTCAAATGTTCGATCGTGTGAATTGCAGTGCTTCATCCTTGCACCTTCCCGCCGTCAGTGCGATGCGGTGTACGCGGGCGCGGACCCGCGGACGCAGAGTTCCGGGCCCGGGGGCGACCCCGGACCCGGAACCCCGTGGGTGCTACGAGCAGCTCGACTTGTAGATCGCGTCCTTGCCGTCGCCGTTGATGTTGTCCTTCGTGAGGATCGTAAAGCCCGTCTCAATCTCCGGCTCCGTGGCGTCGCCCTTCAGCGCCGCGATGGCCTGCTCAACAGCCTGCTTGCCAATCTCGGCGGGCTCCTGCGCGACCAGCGCCTGAACGGTGCCCTCCTCGAGCTGCTTGACCTGTGCCGGACCGGCATCGAACCCGACGATGGTCACCGAGTCGCTCTTGCCTGCCTGCTTCACACCGGTCGCCGTGCCTTCAGCGGCGAACAGGTTGGCAGCGAAGATTCCGACGATGTCGGGGTCCTTCTGCAGGGCCGCGGTGACGATCTCCGCAGCGGTGGCCGGCTCGTTGTGGCTGTACTGGACTCCGAGGAAGGTGAACTTCGAGTTCTCGGCCGCAGCGTCCTCAAAGCCCTTGGCTCGGGCATCGGTGGTGGAGATGCCGGGGTCGACCGATACGACAAGAACCTTCCCGCCGTCGGGGTTCGCTTCCTGGATGGCCTCGAAGGCCGCCGCTCCGCCGCCGATGTTGTCACTTGCGATCGCGGACACGGCGAACGACGGGTCGTCGACCGTGGTGTCCACGAGGACGACCTTGATGCCGGCGTCGGCTGCCGCCTTGATCGGGGTCCTCATGGCCGTGACGTCGGTCGCCGCAACCAGCAGCGCGTCGGGCTTCGAGGCGACGACCGAGTCGACCAGGGGCTTCTGCAGGGTCGGGTCGAACTTCTCCGGCCCTTGCGTGGTGACCGTGGCACCGGACTGCTCGGCCGCTGCTTCGATTCCACACTGCATCGAGATGTAGAACTCATCGCCCGCTACGCCCTGCACGAATGCAATCTTGTACGCACCGTCCTCCGCTCCGCCGCCCGTTGCGCCGCCGGTCGCGCCGCCGTTGGACGAACAACCGGTAAGGACCAAGCCAGCCGACGCTCCAAGCGTCAAGGTGACGAGTGCTTTCCTATTCCACTTCATTGTGTGCTGCTCCTGTTTTCTCTTGGGGGGTTCATTCTGTTTTCCTACTGACCAGCTTGCGCCAGAGGTTCTGTGGCTTGCCGCCGCGCATCGCTGCGGCCCGGCGAGCCTGGTCTACGTAGACGGCCGTGACCAGCACTGCACCGACGGCGACCTGCTGCCAGAACGGCTGCACACCCGTGATCACGAAGCCGTTCTGAAGCACGGCCGGGATGAAGAGACCGACGACGGTTCCGAAGATGGTTCCGAAGCCACCGAAGAGCGAGGTTCCGCCGATCACGACGGCGGCGATCACATTCAGGTTTGTGGTGGACTGGCCGGCGATCGCGGTGGTGTTGAACTGGGCGAGCGAGAGAACGCCCGCCAGCCCCGCGAGCGACCCGGACAGGGCGTACACCTTGATGAGGTGACGGTCGACCTTGACGCCCACTCGGCGTGCTGCTTCCTCACTCGACCCGATCGCATAGGTGTACCGCCCGAACCGCGTGAAGTGCAGAACGATCGCGCCGATGATGACGATGACCAGTGCGATCACAGAGAGCACTGGGATGCCACCGAAGATGTTGCCGTAGCCGATCACATCGCTGAGCACCGCCGGGGCCTCACGGATGTCGATCCCGCCCGTGATGATCTGCGCGAAGCCCAAAGCCATTCCGGTGGATCCCAGTGTCACGATGAGAGGCGGCACCTTCGCCTTCGCGATGAGCACTCCGTTAAGGATGCCCCACATAAGTCCGGAGAGGATCGCGGCGACGATGCCGAATGCAGCCGTCCCCCAACCGTCCCCGCCGATGGCCCGCATCACGGTGGCGGAGATGACGCCCGAGAACACGAGTACAGAGCCGATAGAGAGGTCAATACCGGAGGTGACGATGACGTAGGTCATCCCCACGCCAAGGACGGCGAGGATCGAAGCGTTCTGCACAATCAGTCGCATGTTGGAGAGCTGAGCGAACTGGTTCGGCGCCAGGGCGCTGAACACCACGACGATCAACACCAGCACCAGCAGGATCTGGAACGACTGCGCCTTGAACAGTCGCCGGAGCGACGTGTCCGTCGACCGGACCGTTTCGATGGATGCCGTCTCCGGTCCCATGGATGTCGTGGGGTCCAGCGGGGGGACCGTGTCCGATGTGCCTTTCATGCTGCATCCTTCGTGCTTGCGCCGGTCATCAGGCCGACGAGTTCTTCCATTGAGGTCTTGGAGGCGTCCAGCGTTGCAACGCGGGAGCCGAGGCGGAGGACCTGGATGCGATCCGAGACCTCGATCACGTGCGGCATGGAGTGGCTGATGAATACCACAGCGATGCCCTGGTCTCGCACCCGCCGGATGGTCTCCAACACGTTCTTCGTCTGCCGCACACCGAGTGCAGCGGTGGGCTCATCGAGGAAGACCACCCGATTGGCCCAGGCGACCGCCCGGGCGATGGCGATCGCTTGACGCTGCCCACCGGACATGGTGCCGACCGGGGCGGTGAGCGACCGCACTGTCGCACCGAGCTGGTCGAAGGCGTCGCGGGACTTCTCCCGCATCACCTTCGTCTTCATGAATCCGAGCACACCGCCCAGGCCGTCCTGCATGACTTCCCGCCCGAGGTACATGTTCTGCACC
>JAODMM010000191.1 GCA_025465015.1 Cryobacterium sp.
ACGGCGCGGACCGGGCAGCGGGCAGAATAGGCGCCTGCACAGCGACATGGCCACTGCGTTCTAGCGAATCGCCGCCGCCACTCTCGCGGAGGAGCAGGCGCTGCACATCACGCAGCGCGCGGCTACCCGCGCCCTGTAGATGGGTCACGTGCCGGGCAGAGGCTCGCCGGCGCGAGGGAGTTCCTCTACGTGGGAGGTTTCGGTGTCCCGTCGTGGCAGACCCACGCCCGGAAGCTCCTTCCCGGGGCTCCACGATGTCACAGGGGCGCTCCCGCCGAAGAGCGAAGCGCGAGGGCCCTTCACGAGAAGGATCTTCTTCTCAGACGATCTTGGAGTGCTCCCCGAGATGGTGCCAGGTGCGGTTGTGGTAGACGAGAGGCTCGGCGGCCGCGGCGTCCGCTGCAGGGTCGCCTGCCGCAGGGGCCCGCGTTCCCACGGCCTCGGCTGCGATGACGGTGGAGCCGCCTGCCTGCATCTCGTTCACGATGCGGGCGCGGATCCAGGCGTGCGCCGCGGGGAAGTAGGGCTCGCCAGTCTCCATGCGCTCCCAGAGCGAGGTATCGGCGAAACGGTCGATGCCACTCGTGGCGCCGAGCTTGGCCAGATGCAGCTGAGCGGCACCGAGAAGGTGAACCACCACGGTCTCGGCTCGCTTGATCGCGGGGGCGCTGGAGGAGAGATCGGAGATTGAGAAGACCAACAGCGGCGGCTCTGCGCTGACGGAGAAGACAGAGGTGGCGGTGAGTGCCACCGGGCCGTCGCCGGGATCTGCCGTGATGACAGCGACTCCCGCCGGGTGATTGCGGAAGGCGGCCTTGAACTCGTCGGGGCTCACCTGGCGGGAATTCGGGAGGGTGATGAGGTTGTGCTTCCGGTGGACGTCGCCGATCGCCTCATCGCGAGCGGAGAATGCGGACTGGATGTTGGTCATATTCCGATGCTACGGAGGACTGGAGCGAGTGGAGTTTCCCATTGGTGTGCGGCAGAGAGCGACTCGGAATCACGGCTGGCGGCGCGCGATGTTACGACGGCACCACGATGGCGCGCCCGGTGATGCGGCCTGCTGCGAGGTCGGCGAAGGCGTTGGGGGCTTCCTCCAAGCTGTAACGCCGGGTCACCGCACGCTCTAGGTCGAAGCCTCCGGCGGCGGCGAGCGCCACTACTGCGGGCAGGTCGACGCGGGTTCGGGCGCCGTAGGAGCCGATGATGCGCTGGCTGCGACGTACCAGCGGAGTGATCTCGATCGACGCGGTGGAGGCGCCGGCGGCGATGCCGATGGCGACGAGAGTGCCGCCGTCGGCGAGCATCCTCAATGCCTGCTCGAAGGTCTCCGGCCGGCCGAGGGCCTCGAAGGCCACATCGACCCCACGCCCTCCGGTCAGACCGCGAACGGCGGCGACCACGTCGCCGTCGCGAACGTCCACAGTGTCGGTGGCGCCGAGGGTGCGCGCCAGCTCGAGCTTCTCGGCCGAGACGTCGACGGCGATCACCTGGGAGGCGCCCAGACTGCGCGCGATCTGCACCACGCTCATTCCGATCCCGCCCGTGGCGACCACGGCGATGGTCATGCCGGATCCGATCCCGCCCGCACGCGTCACGGCGCCGTACGCGGTCATCGCCGCACAGCCCAGGATGGCGGAGTTCTCAAACGGCAAGTTTTCCGGCAGGCGGGCGAGACCCGAGACCGGGCACACGCAGTATTCCGCGAGGGCCGCCATCGAGTACATGGCCAGCGGAGTTCCGTCGGCTCGCGCGAGGCGGGTCCTGCCGTCGTAGAGTGTTCCGGCCAGCCGGTTCATTGAGAAGAAGCGCTCGCAGAGGTCGTCCCGCCCCGCAAGGCACGCCGCGCATTCGGTGCAGGGCATGATGAAGCCGCCGACGACGCGATCACCCGGTTGAAACGCCTCTGGGCCGGCAGGGCCAACGTCACCAGTCGCCACCACCGTGCCGCTCACCTCGTGGCCGAGCACGCAGGGCATCGGGAAACCCACTTCGCCCTTCAGTACGTGCAGGTCGGTGTGGCAGACGCCGACGGCCTGCACTCGGATGAGCGCTTCACCGGGACCGGGCCGCGGGACCGGGATCGTCTCCAGGGCGAGCGCCCCATCGGCCGAGAGCACGGCGGCCCGCATCGACTCCGGCAGAGCGTTGGCGCCGATCAGATCACCGCCGAGTAGCCACCGTCGACGACGATAGAGGCGCCGTTGACATAAGTCGCGAGATCGCTTGCGAGCCAGATCACCGCGTCGGCGATCTCGGCCGCTTCGCCCTTGCGGCCGAGCGGGATACGGATCGGCGAACCGCCGCGCATATCCACCCGCAGCATCTCGGTATCTACCTGGCCCGGATGCACGACGTTAGCCCGGATGCCGTACGGCGCGACGGCGTCGGCCAAGGCGTAGGTGAAGGCACCCACCGCGCCCTTCGAGGCGGAGTAGCTGGAGGCGCGGGCGAATCCCCGCATCCCGCCCACTGAGGAGATGTTGACGATGCTTCCGGAGGCGCCACGCGCCATCATCGAACGGGCAGCTGCCTGCGAGCCGAGGAAGGTGCCCTCGAAGTTCACCGACATCACCCGCCGCAGCCGCTCTAGGTCGATCTCCAGGAAGTCGACGTTGTCACTGACCCCGGCCACGTTGCACATCGTGTCGACGCCGCCGAACCGGTCGGCGGCGGCCACCACGGCGGTCCAGGATGCAGGTTCGCTCACGTCGGTCTCGATGAAAACCGCCTCGGCGCCGGCTGCTGCAACGAGCTCCGCGGTCACCGTGGCGCCCTCGCGTCCGACCTCAACGCGGTCGGCGATGACGACAGCAGCGGCGCCCTCCTCGGCTGCACGGCGGCACAGGGCCCGCCCGATGCCGCTCGACCCACCCGTGACGACGACCACCTGGCCCGTCAGCAGGCCACGGCCGGTCACGCCACCACCGTCTGCATCACGCCGATGCCCGAGATACTCGTGACGAGGGTCTCGCCCGAGGTGATCGGCCCGACCCCGGGAGGGGCGCCGGTGAAGATGACGTCGCCGGGGTTGAGCGTCATGATGCGGGAGGCGTAGGAGACGATCTGCGGTACGGACATGATGAGGTCGGAGGTGTTGACATCCTGCCGCACCGCACCGTCGACCGTGAGCCGGATTTCGAGACCAGTTCCGTCGAAGTCGTCGTCGCGGAGCCGGATCCACGGCCCGATCGGGCTGAAACTGTCATACGACTTGCGCCGTGAACGGTCGGCCGGGCTTCGCACGGTGATGTCCAGGCCGATGGCGAAGCCGAAGACGTGCTCGAGGGCGGACTCGACTGGGATGTCCTTGCCACCCGTTCCCAGGATTACGACGAGTTCCGACTCGTGGTGGATCTCCTGGTCCGCGGCGACGATTTCCGCAGGCAGCACGATCGGACCTGCGGGGGCGACGATGGAGGAGGGCGACTTGAGGAACACGTCGAACTCGAACATCCAGTCGTGGGTGGTACCGAGGGTCCGCTGCTGCACCTCGTGCATCTCGGCGACGTGTGCGTGGTAGTTGCTGGCCGCCGCGATCACCTTGGAGGGGCCGAACACCGGTGCCCGGAGCGTCACCGATGACAGCGGTAGCGGAGTTCCTGCCTCGGCGGCGGCATTCACCGCGGGTGCCAGAACGGACCAGTCGCGGCAGAGTGCGCGCCACCAGCCCCCGGTGAGCGGGTCTCGATCATAACCCGGGACAGTGTCGGTGACGTCGACGATCGCGTCGTCGTCACCGATCACCGCACCCAGGCGGTTGTCGTCGAACAGGGCGAGCTTCATGGTGGCTCCTCGAGGAGTCGCGTCGACGCGGGGTTGCCCGGAGACGACGGCGTCTAGTGATTACCGCTCACGGTACCCAGAGCGGATGATGCTTTCCAAGAGCGAATCGTGATCGGTTGATTACCGTCGGTTATCACACTGATGCATTGCGGTATGGCTACGGAGTCCAACGGAACTTATAGTGATCAGCAGTCTCGATCGCCGCAAAGGAGCAAGAGCGTGGATACTGAACGCATTGAGCGCGTCCCCGTACACGGGCTTCCCCTTCGAGGGGCACTCCGGGTCGTGTCGCGCGGCAGCGGACCCGCCCTCGTCTACCTCCACGGTGCCGGCGATTCCGGTGCGCTGCTTCCGGCCCTCCACACGCTATCCACGAGTTTCCGAGTAATCCGCCCCGATCACCCGGGATTCCTGTCGGGCGACGACCTGGGTTGCCGCACCATCGCCGAGCTCGCTCTCGCACACCACCGGCTCCTCGACGTCCTCGAGGTCGACGAGTTTGTGCTCGTGGGCTGTTCTCTCGGGGGCTGGGCCGCGGCTGAACTGGCGCTGCGCATTCCGGAACGCGTCCGCCAACTGGTCCTGATCGATCCGGCAGGGCTTCCCGGCGACGGCACCGCGCCCGACATCTTCACCCTCGACGCGGAGGAAATCCTGAAACGCACGGTGCACGACGAAGGCAGCCGGGCAGCGGCACGTGCCGCCACCCCCGATGAGACTGTGCGTGAGGGACTCGCGCGCAGCCTGGAGACGGCGCGGCGGCTCGCGGGCGACCCCTACATGCACGACCCGGGTCTGGCGGCGAGGGTTTCGGCGTTGAGGATGCCTGTGCAGCTGGTCTGGGGTCAGGACGACGGCATCATCCCGCTGTCGTATGCATCCGACTGGACGGCCAAAATTCCTGGTGCCCGCCTGCACGTCATCGCGCAGGCCGGCCATCTGCCTCATGTCGAACAGCCGGAGGAGTTTCTCGCGGCGATCGCGCTCGCCGAGAGCGCAGGAGGAGCGGTTCAATGGAGTTGAGGCACCTGCGGTACTTCGTCGCCGTCGCCGAAGAGTTGCATTTCCGGAAGGCGGCCGAGAACCTGCACATCGTGCAGCCGGCCCTCAGCAAGCAGATCAGCGCTCTGGAGAACGAGCTCGGCCTGCTCCTGCTGGAGCGCGACCGCCGCCACGTGACCCTCACCGAGGCCGGCAGCACCTTCCTTGAGGAGGCGATCGCCGTGCTCGCCCGCGCCGATGGCGCGAAGGCCCGCGCCATCGCGGTGGGCCGGGGACAGGTGGGAGCGCTCAACATCGGCTTCATCCAGCCGGCGCTCGCCGAGCTGGTGCCCGACTCGCTGCGGCGGTACCGCAAGGCGTACCCGGAGGTGCGCATTCGACTCACCGAGCTCACCACCCGCCAGGTGCTCGATCAGACGAGCAGCCGCGCCGTGCACTGTGCCTTCGCCCGCCTGCCGATCGAACTGCGGGACGATCTCGCCTGCACGCCCATATCGCAGCAGGACGTGATGCTGGCGCTGCCGGAGGGGCATCCGCTCGCGGAGAGAGAGAGCATCGACATCCACGACATCGCGAATGAGGATCTCGTGATGATCGACCGCAGGGTGGAGCCGGCACTGCACGACTACTACATCACAATGTG
>JAODMM010000203.1 GCA_025465015.1 Cryobacterium sp.
CTCTGCCACGAACGCTTCTGAACAGTTCGAAGTCTCGGCAGTTGGTCCGATATTGTTGATGACGCAAGCCGGTGAACGGTTGTCAATGAAGGCTCCGAGCGCGAGTTCGGGGCCTCCTTCTTCGAAGGGGGACACATCGTCCCCTTAACGAGGAATATCGATTTGAGGATTGCATGAAACTGTCCGTCATCGGCTGCGGCTACTTGGGCGCAGTGCACGCTTCCGCCATGGCGGAGCTCGGGCACGACGTCATCGGCATTGACGTGGATGCCGCGAAAATCGGCCGGCTCGCCGAGGGGCAAGCGCCCTTCTTCGAACCAGGCCTTTCCGAGGTTCTCACCTCGGCGATGAAGTCCGGCCGGCTGCGCTTCAGCACCGACATGGCGGATGTCGCCGGGGCTCAAGTGCACTTCATCGCAGTTGGTACCCCTCAGAAACCTGGAAGCCACGCGGCTGACCTGCGTTTCGTGGATGCAGCGATCACGGCACTCTTGCCGCACCTCTCAGTCGGCGATCTCGTCGTGGGCAAGAGCACGGTGCCTGTCGGAACAGCCGCACGCCTCGCCGAGGTGATCGCGGCATCCGGCACTGGTGCCTCACTTGCTTGGAATCCAGAGTTTCTGCGCGAGGGTTTCGCCGTGAAAGACACCATCAGCCCTGACCGCCTGGTGTACGGAGTGCCCAGCGGCGAAGCTGGCAAGCACGCACAGGCGCTGCTGAACCAGGTCTATGCTACGGCGATCGCCGCGGAAACCCCGCTTGTCGTCACCGATTACGCCACGGCAGAACTGGTCAAAGTATCGGCAAACGCGTTTCTGGCTACGAAGATCAGCTTCATTAACGCGATGGCTGAAATAGCGGAGGTCTCAGGGGCGGATGTGACGCAACTCGCAGACGCGATCGGATTTGACTCCCGGATCGGGCGACGATTCCTTAACGCGGGTGTTGGTTTCGGAGGTGGGTGTCTACCCAAGGACATCCGCGCCTTCACAGCGCGCGCCGAAGAATTGGGCCGGGGCGAGTCCGTCGCCTTCTTGAAGGAGGTCGACGCAATCAACCTGCGGCGCCGTCAGCGGGTCGTTGACTTGACCGTTTCTGCGCTCGGAGCCCGGGCGTACGGCAGGAAAGTGGCCGTGCTCGGGCTGAGCTTCAAGCCGCACTCCGACGACGTACGCGATTCGCCGGCGCTGGACGTTGCTGTTCAGCTTCACGGACTCGGCGCCGAAGTCGTCGCGACCGATCCTCAGGCTATAGACAATTCGCGTGCCCGTCATCCGCAACTGACTTATGCCGTCGGCATCGAAGAGACTCTCCGCGGAGCTGATGCCGTTGTTCTCGTGACCGAATGGCCGGAGTTTCGCGCCATCGACCCGGCATGGGCCGCTTCGATCGTACGCACTCCCACCGTAATTGATGGCAGGAACACGCTTGACGCGACCGCTTGGCGAGCCGCTGGCTGGACTTACCATGGCTTAGGGCGCCCCTAGCGGAACAGCTCCCCCTTAGCGAAACAGCTCAGAGAAGTAGGTTGACGTCTTCGGCCCAGTGCTCTATCGAGCACCACCGTGACTGGCGGCCGGTTCGACTGCTTGGTACCGGTTCGCCGCAGTATCTACATCGGTGCGCTTTACTGAAGCGCAAGAAAGAAATTGCCCGCCGAATCATCGTTCCTGCAGAGAGTGGAACACTGTGCAGACTCGGGAGTGTCTGTGTAGAAGGCACCGGTGACACCTGTTCTAGGAGCCTTCGGGTGGCTCCTTCATAGCGCCAAATTACGGCAAAAAGAGATAAAAGTGAAGCCGTTTCAGCTTCAAATGCGCTATTCAATGAATAAAGCTCAGATAACAACCCTATCGCGGGGCAATTTGTTACGAGTATGAGATATCTGCGGTGCATAATGCTGTGAAGTTGCCGTATGGTAAGAGGAGCTTCGGTCGAAGCTCGCCAGTGTCGGCACAGTCAGCAACCAATTCGGGGGATTTATACTCATGGCAAAAAAGGCATTCGCCGCGATCGCGCTTGCGATCCTGGCGACAGTGGCAGTACCGGCAGCGGCTTTCGCTGCTGAAGGGGACTACGTTCCGGCAAGCAGTGTCTCTGCTCCAGCCACCGTCGAGCCCGGTGAAGCCGTCCCGGTCAGCTTCGCAGCCGGCTCCTTCGTCGGAGACGTGACCTACACCGTTACCGGCGAAGGCCCCATCACGCTGGCAATCGTCAAGGCGGCAGTTGTGACGGAGAGCCTCACCAAGCCCGTCGCGAGCGATGGATCTTCCTCGATCACGGTCGAAGTTCCCGCTGACGCGGCAGGTTCCTACCAGGTCGTCGCCCGCGACTCTGCGGGAACCGTCGGAACGGCGACTTTCGCCGTCATCGCACCTGACAGCGGCACGGCCGCCGGTTCGGGTTCGGGTTCGTCTGACGGCGACCTGGCCAGCACCGGATACAACGCACCGATGCTCGCCATCTGGGCTGCCGGCGGAGCGCTCCTCCTCGGTATTGCCCTGGTAGTTGTGCTCGGTATCGTCCGCCGCCAGCGCGCCACCGCGTAACAACCTCAAGGCGACGCCCCGACACTGCGTGAGCCGATAGTTAGAGAAGCCCCGGACGATGTCCGGGGCTTCTCTGCGTCTCCAGGAGAAGTGGTCACCACTCGGTTGGACCCTCTTGCAGGGCGTCGGAGTTCACGGTCGCCGCTGGGAGCTTCGGCGTGTCGACGCGGTCATGCCGCTGGCCGCGGTCATCAGCGGAACGCTTTCGCGGAACGACGATGACGTGGGCGCGGATTCCGCGCCGCTTGAAGGCGGTGTGGTGAGCGCATACGGGGTCGTCGACCGCGCAAAGGTGGATGCGGTTCGGGCCCGGACCGGAGTGCTGGCGGGGGATGGTGGCGCCGGTGTCCTTCCCACGCAGCGAGCGCCCGGTCGAACGGATGCCAACGCGGGGGGCGCCCGCAAAAGACCGAAGTGTCGGCTCAGGTGTTGGCAGGCACCGGCACAACGGTTCCGCCTGTGTTCGCTGCGCCGCCCGCGGGCGTGTCCGGCGTCGTCATGAGTGCGGGGCACTTCGCAACGTGAGCGACATGACCGGCGAACCTCTCTGAAACATGCCGCTGGTTGACTCGTTCGTGCGTACCGGTTCGCAGTCAAGCTGCAGCCACCCCCACCACGATCGGATCCGCATGAGTACGAAGAAACCCGGCCGCCTCCGGGCTGCACTCGCTGCCACTGCAATAACCACCGCTCTCGCCCTGGGAGGCACTGCGGTGCAGGCATCCGCTCTGACGCTGGGCGGTACGGCTGCAACAGGGGAAAGCGGCATGGACGCTGTCGCCGACCAGGGGCCGCCGCGGGGTGACGTGGATGCCACGGCAGCATATGCGGGGGCCGGAACCGGCCCGGAATATTGGAACGTGCTCGGGTGGGGCGCCCTCAGTCTGGTGCTTATGGGAGCGATCGTGGTCGCCGCCCCCGGTCGCCGTCACGGAGTCGGTCCCGGGCCGACTGGTAGTAGA
>JAODMM010000205.1 GCA_025465015.1 Cryobacterium sp.
CCCTCGGACGCCGGCTTGGCCAATAGCGACACCATCGTGACTGCGCTCCGGCCGCGTGTGTCCACTGCGGTGTTGATGGTCGCGGGGTCGAACACGGCCGCCCACATCGTGATGTCGTCCACGTGTCCGCCGACGGGACTGGTCATCTTGCACTGAGCGCGCACGCCGCCCTTGTCCGTGCTTCCCTTGAGGAGAGCGATCATGGGCGTGAAGACGTGGTCGGTCATGTGCCGGCCGACGCCCTCGTTGACGTGCACCGGAGCGATGCCGAAGCGGTCGAGCACCTCCTGCGGCCCGATCCCGGAAAGCATGAGCAACTGGGGCGACTTCAGCGCTCCTGCCGACAGCACCACCCGGTCGGCCGAGAGACGTTCGATACTGCCCTGCCGGTCCACCTCGACGCCGACGGCTCGCGTGCCCTCGAAGAGCACGCGCAGGCACGTGGTCTCCGGCATGAGAGTCAGGTTCGGTCGTCCTCTGGCCTGCGCCAAGTAGGTCACCAGTGCGCTCGCCCGAACGTCGCCCATGAGGTTCCGCGTCGCGGTACCCGCGCCGGTCGAGCCGGGCGCGTTGAAGTCCTCACAGGCGGGATGGCCGTCCTCGACACAGGTGCGCAGGAAGGCCGCGGCGACGCCGGACAGCTCCTCGGTGGTGTGGCGACGGATGGGCACCGGTCCGCTGTCACCGTGGTGATGTGCATCCGGGAAGTCGAGATCCCGCTCGACGCGCTTGAAGTCCGGGAGGGTGGCGTCGTAGGACCACTCGTCGTTCCCCAGGCCGACCCACCGCTCGAGGTCCTCAACTGTCGCGCGTTGGCTGACGGCCGCGTTAACGCACGAGGAGCCGCCCACCACCTTGCCACGCGGGTATGGCTGCAGTTCCTGCCCGGTTGCGGACGGTTCGGTGTAGTAGGCGCGGATCCCCCAGTCGTGCTCCTGAACGCTCATCTCACCGGGATCCCGCAGGTCCTCCGGCAATTCCTCGAGGGTGGGGTAATCCGGCCCGGCCTCGAGGAGCATCACGTGGTGCTCGGGATCTTCGCTCAGGCGCGCCGCGAGCGCCCCGCCGGCGCTACCGGCACCGACGACGATGGTGACAGTGCTGACCATGATCGATGCTTCCCGTCAGTGTCCGAGCAGGATGGCCCACGCCGGGTTCGGCGTGGACCCGCTCAGGTCGAGGTGGATGTGCTTGAGCTCCGTGAAGGCTTCGATCCCCTGTAGTCCGAACTCCCGGCCGATGCCGCTGTGCTTGTAGCCGCCGAACGGGATGCCGGAGTTCAGGATGTGATGCTCGTTGATCCACACCGTTCCTACGCGCAGTCGCCGCGCGATCGCCATCGCTGCCACATTGTCGCCCGACCACACCGTGGCACTGAGCCCGAAGTCCGAGTTGTTCGCGATGCGGACCGCGTCGTCGATGTCCCGATACGTCAATACCGACAGCACCGGTCCGAACACCTCGTCACGCGCGATGTCCATGTCGTTGGTGACGCCGTCGATGATGGTTGGCGGGTAGAAGTAGCCACCAAGCCCTTCCGGCAGCACGCCTTGGGCGGCGATCCGCGCTCCCTGGTAGACCGCAGAGTCGACGTAGTGGGCGATTCTCTTGACCGCATCGGCCGACGCGACCGGGCCGAAGTCCGTGTCCGGGTCCGCAGGGTCCCCGACCTTGATCGTGGCCAGCCGGGACTTGAGCCGGTCGAGCAGCTCATCGTGTCGCCTCTCGGAGACGAGCAGACGGCTGCCAGCGATGCAGGCTTGGCCGCTCACCCACATGACCCCCCAGAGGATGCCGTCGACGGCCTGATCGAGGTCCGCGTCATCACACACGATGGCCGGCCCCTTGCCGCCAAGCTCGAGGGTCAAGTCGGTGAGGTTGGGCGCGGCCGCCGCCATGATCCGCTTGGCCGTCGGGACGGATCCGGTGAACGAGATCTTGCGCACGAGCGAGTGGCTCGTCAGGGCCTCGCCGGCCTCGACGTCGCCGAGCACCAGGTGGAAGACGTCCGCGGGGATCTCCGGCTCCGCCGCGATCGCCTCGGCGACGACCGTGGACGTCACCGCGCACAACGGGGAGGGCTTGAGGACGACGGAGTTGCCACACACCAGAGCCGCGAGCGCCTTGTAGAGCGACATCATGTAGCCGGCATTGGACGGCGGCATGCACGCGACGACGCCGATCGGCTCACGCCGTAGGTAGTTCGCCGACAGGGCGGGGACCTCCTGCAGCGGCAGCCCCTGGGGGACGTCGCTGGGCGCCTGCTCCAAGGTGTGCCGCACGAAGGCGGGGGCCCCTTCGGCGTGGAAAGCGGTCGCGTTCCGGATGGTCATCCCGGCGTCGGCGCTCTCGAGGGCTGCGATCTCCTGAACCCGTGCTTCCAGGGTCACGAGAACGCGGTCGAGGATGACGCGTCGCTCGGCGACCGTGCGGCTGGCCCACTCCCCGGCGCCGTCCGCGAAGGCCGCGTCCGCCGCCCGCACGGCGCGGTCCACGTCGTCGGCTCCAGCATCGGGGATCGTCCCGATCACCTCACCGGTTCCGGGATTGTGGATGGGGATGCGTCGTCCGTTCGCGGGATCACACCAGTCACCCTCGATGTACATCCGCAGGTCGCCTACACGGACGTCTCGGGGTGACTGCTGGCGCGCGCTAGTGGTCTCCATGTGCCCTCCTCAGTGAGGTGATCGGATCCGTCGAATTCGTGACGGCCCGACTGAATCACTGCGCATGCTTCGGACAACGGGACTGTGACGTCAACCACCGACCCGCGCAGCCGAACGACCGTCCGGTTGGTCCCTGCAGCGGACTGGACATGTCCCGCATCCCCCTAATGGAGGCGCCGACACCCGACAATCGCGATCCTGTGCCCACAAGCTGCCCACAGGTTGCCCACAAAAAGGCCGTCACGGACCAACCGAAGTCAACGATGGTTAATGTCGAACCTGCAGGTCAGAGTGCATACCGGCCTGATTCGCGCAGGTCAGAAGTGGGCGCTCAACGAGCTCATAATCCCTGGGTCGTGGG
>JAODMM010000217.1 GCA_025465015.1 Cryobacterium sp.
ATAGAGCGAAAAGGGGATGAGTATACAGGCGTGAATCGATCGCGTCGAGGGTCTCGTGAAGACCTTTTCAGTGGAGCCTAGGAGAATCGAACTCCTGACCTCCTGCTAGCAAAGCAGGCGCTCTACCAATTGAGCTAAGGCCCCGCGTGCTAATGGTGCTGCGTGCAGGTCGTACGTGGGGATACCAGGACTTGAACCTGGGACCTCTTCGTTATCAGCGACGCGCTCTAACCGCCTGAGCTATATCCCCCGATTGGGCAGATTTGAGACTACCCGAATCACACCGTTTCTCCCAATCGAGCGGGAAATCCGTGGCGTCAGTTGTTGGTGAAGCCTACTAAGAGTCCGCCTGTCATCTTCACGCTGAGGTTGTACAGCAGCGCAAAGATGGCGCCCAGGGCGGTGATCACGACCGTGTTTAGGACCGCGACGACGACCGCGAATCCCATGACGTTTCCGATGGAGAGGAAGCTGGTCAGATCTGATGAATCGCCGGCAATGTCGGCGTACAGCGAATCAGCCTGCTCGAACAACCCCGTCTGGTTTAGGACGGTGAAGATCAGGAACGTCGCAACAATGGTGACGATCGCAAGGCAGATGGCAACCAGGAAGGACAGCTTCACGCTCGACCAGAAGTCCACGTAGACAAGCTTGAGGCGTACCTGCTTCGACGTCGTCCGTCGGGTCGATTTTTTGGCTAGCTTCTCTGCGACGCTACTCATCTATGGGTTCTTCTTCCTGAGACTCGATTTCGGAGACCGTAACGACCTCCACTGGATCGATTGTTTCAACCTCAAGGTTGCGTTCGGTGTTCTTCGCTATGGCGATGATTCTGTCTTCTGTGGCGAATTTCGCGAAAACGACACCCATCGTGTCCCTGCCCTTGGCAGGGACTTCAGCGACGTCAGAGCGTACCACCTTGCCGCTGGCAAGAACCACAAGGACTTCGTCGTCGGGATTAACGATCAAAGACCCGACGAGGTCACCCCTGTCCTCGCTCAGCTTGGCCACCTTGATACCCAGGCCGCCACGATTCTGCAACCTGTACTGGTCGGCAGAGGTTCGTTTCGCGTATCCACCCTCAGTGACCACGAAGACGAACCCGTCATCGGACACGACGGATGCGTCGAGTAATGTGTCCTCGCCGCGGAAGTTCATTCCGATCACGCCGGACGTGCTGCGCCCCATTGGACGCAGGGCCTCGTCTGTGGCTGTGAAGCGGATGGACATGCCCTTGCGCGAAACGAGCAGGAGGTCGGAGTCAGTCTCGACCAGGAGTGCGGAGACGAGCTCATCCCCCTCGCGCAGCTTGATAGCGATGATGCCGCCGGAACGGTTGGTGTCGTACTCCTCGAGCGGCGTCTTCTTGATCAAGCCGTCGCGCGTGGCGAGAGTCAAGTACTTGGCGACCTGGTAGTCCCGGATGTCGAGGATCTGCGCAATCTCTTCCCCCGGCTGCAGGGCAAGGAGGTTGGCGACGTGCTGACCTTTCGCGTCGCGACCGGTTTCCTGAACTTCGTAGGTCTTTGCCCGGTACACCCGGCCTGTGTTCGTGAAGAACAGGAGCCAGTGATGTGTCGTCGTGACGAAGAAGTGTTCGACCACGTCATCGGCTCGGAGCTGTGCACCCCGGACACCCTTGCCGCCACGATGCTGGCTGCGATAGTTGTCGCTACGGGTTCTCTTGATGTAGCCGCCGCGGGTGACGGTGACGACCATCTCCTCCTCGGGGATCAAGTCTTCAACAGACATATCGCCGTCGAACCCGAACATGATCTCGGTGCGGCGATCGTCGCCGAACCGTGTTGCGATCTCGGCAAGCTCTTCGCTGATGATCGTGCGCTGGCGCTCCGGGCTGGCAAGGATCTCTTTGAACTCGGCAATCAACCGCTCGAGTTCGGCAGCCTGGTCGATGATCTTCTGGCGTTCGAGTGCGGCCAGGCGACGCAATTGCATCGTGAGGATGGCGTCGGCCTGAAGTCTGTCGACATCGAGCAGCTCCATCAGGCCTTCCCGGGCGTCGTCGACCGTGGGCGAACGACGGATGAGGGCGATCACCTCGTCCAAAGCGTCCAGTGCCTTGAGGTAGCCGCGGAGGATATGAGCGTCAGCCTCGGCCTTGTTCAAACGGAACTGGGTCCGGCGGACGATGACTTCCACCTGATGGGTGACCCAGGCCGAGATGAAACCGTCAAGCGGCAGGGTGCGGGGCACACCGTCGACGATCGCCAGCATGTTTGCGCCGAAGTTCTCCTGCAACGGTGTGTGCTTGTACAGATTGTTGAGCACGACCTTGGCCACCGCATCGCGCTTGAGCACGATGACGAGCCGTTGACCGGTGCGACCCGACGTCTCGTCCCGGATATCCGCGATACCGCTGACTCTGCCTTCCTTGACCAGATCGGCGATCTTAATCGCGAGGTTGTCAGGATTGACCTGGTAGGGCAGTTCCGTGATCACCAGGCAGGTACGGCCCTGCAGCTCTTCGATGTTCACGACAGCGCGCATGGTGATGGAACCGCGGCCGGTGCGATACGCGTCCTGGATGCCCTTGACGCCGAGTATCTGCGCGCCGGTGGGGAAGTCAGGACCCTTGATGCGCTGGATGAGCGCAGCGAGCAGCTCTTCCCGCGTGGCATCCGGGTTGTCGAGGTACCACTGGGCGCCTGCGACCACCTCCCGGAGGTTGTGCGGGGGAATGTTGGTGGCCATACCCACTGCGATACCGACCGAGCCGTTCACGAGCAGGTTCGGGAAGCGCGCCGGCAACACGGTCGGCTCCAGGGTACGACCGTCGTAGTTGTCCTGGAAGTTGACGGTGTCCTCGTCGATGTCGCGCACCATCTCAAGCGCGAGGGGAGCCATCTTGGTCTCGGTGTACCTCGGTGCCGCTGCCCCGTCGTTCCCAGGGGAACCGAAGTTACCCTGCCCGAGAGCGAGCGGGTACCGCAGACTCCACGGCTGAACCAGGCGCACGAGGGCGTCATATATAGAGGAGTCGCCATGAGGGTGGAACTGGCCCATCACGTCCCCGACGACGCGGGAGCACTTCGAGAACGCCTTGTCGGGGCGGTACCCGCCATCGAACATGGCGTAGATGACACGTCGATGGACCGGTTTGAGACCATCGCGGACATCGGGAAGTGCCCGCCCAACGATCACGCTCATCGCATAATCGAGGTAGGACCGCTGCATCTCAAGCTGGAGATCGACCTGGTCGATCCTGCCGTGTTGTTCGAGGTAACGGGCAGCCGCCGCTGCCTCAGCAGCGTCGACGGTGTTCTCGCCGCCGGTGGGAGTGTCAGATGTCAAGGAAACGCACGTCCTTCGCGTTCTTCTGGATGAAATTGCGGCGGGACTCGACGTCCTCGCCCATCAGGGTCGAGAAGATCTCGTCCGCGGCTGCCGCGTCGTCGAGGGTGACCTGCAGTAGCGTTCGCGTCTCTGGGCTCATCGTGGTCTCCCAGAGTTCCTGATAGTCCATCTCACCGAGGCCCTTGTAACGCTGGATCCCGTTGTCCTTCGGAATCCGCTTCCCGTTGGCGGCACCGTCCACGAGCAGAGCATCCCGCTCGCGATCCGAGTACACGTACTGGTGAGGCGCGTTCGTCCACTTCAAGCGATACAGCGGAGGCTGCGCCAGGTAGACATAACCGAGGTCGATCAGAGGCCGCATGTAGCGGAAGAGCAGGGTGAGTAGGAGTGTCGTGATGTGCTGGCCGTCGACGTCGGCATCCGCCATCAAGACAATCTTGTGGTACCGCGTCTTGTCCGGATTGAAGTCCTCGCCGATCCCAGCACCGAACGCCGTGATCATCGCCTGGACCTCGTTGTTTCCGAGGGCACGGTCGAGCCGGGCCTTCTCGACGTTGAGGATCTTTCCCCGAAGAGGCAGGATCGCCTGGGTCTCAGGGTTTCGGCCCTGCACAGCAGAACCGCCTGCGGAGTCACCCTCCACGATGAAGATCTCGGAGATGGACGGGTCTTTACTCTGGCAGTCCTTCAACTTGCCAGGCATGCCGCCACCTTCCAGCAAGCCCTTGCGTCGAGCCGTCTCGCGGGCCTTGCGCGCGGCCATGCGGGCTGTTGCAGCCTGAAGTGCCTTGCGAATGACGTCGCGTGCTTGGTTGGGGTTGCGATCGAACCAATCGGTGAGCTGGTCTCCGACAACCCGCTGCACGAAAGCCTTGGCTTCCGTGTTACCGAGCTTCGTCTTCGTCTGGCCCTCGAACTGAGGCTCGGCAAGCTTGATCGAGATCACAGCAGTGAGGCCCTCGCGCACATCGTCACCGGAGAGATTGTCATCCTTATCTTTGAGGATGCCCTTCTCCCGGGCGTACTTGTTCACAAGGGTCGTGAGAGCTGCGCGGAATCCCTCTTCATGCGTTCCGCCCTCATGAGTGTTGATCGTGTTGGCGTAGGTGTGAACGCTCTCGGTGTAGGCCGTTGTCCATTGCATGGCCACCTCGAGGGCGATCTTGCGATCCGTGTCTTCCGACTCGAACGAGATGATCTCCTCATTCACCAGGTCGGCTTTCCTGGCACGGTTCAGGTACTCGACGTAGTCGACCAGGCCCTGCTCGTACATGAACGAGTTCGTGACGAGGTTGCCTTCAAGGTCCCGGTGATCCTCGCGCTCGTCGGTGAGCACAAGTTTCAGTCCCTTGTTCAGGAATGCCATCTGCTGGAAACGGGCCCGGAGCGTCTCGTAGTCGAATTCGACGGTTTCGAAGGTATCAGGGCTCGGCCAGAAGGTGATCGTGGTGCCGGTCACGTCGGACGGCTCGCCCTTCTCCAGGGGTGCATTGGGCACACCGCTGGCAAAGCTCTGGCGCCACACGTGACCCTGCCGGCGCACCTCAACTTCGAGGCGACTCGAGAGGGCGTTGACAACTGAGCTGCCGACGCCATGCAAACCGCCCGAGACTGCGTAGCCGCCGCCGCCGAATTTTCCGCCGGCGTGAAGGACGGTCAACACTACCTCGACGGTGGAGCGCCCTTCTGTGCGGTGGATATCCACGGGTATTCCGCGCCCGTTGTCTTCCACACGGACAGCGCCGTCAGCCAGTATCCGGATGTCGATGGTGTCGCAGTACCCCGCCAGGGCCTCGTCGACGGAATTGTCGACGATCTCGTAGACTAAGTGGTGCAGGCCCCGTGGACCGGTAGAACCGATATACATTCCGGGTCGCTTGCGTACGGCTTCAAGGCCTTCGAGAACCTGGATTTCGTCTGCGCCGTACTCGTGTCTGGGCTCGGGCTGAATCGGGTCTGCTGTCATATGAAATTTGGCTCCTGACCGTCGCTGAAGCGACTACTCAGTCTACCAAACCGGCGGAGTTGCTCCGGCCACCATCGCCAATCTGGGGGCTCTAATTCGTGGCGCCGACCGAATTTGTCCTCCTAGCCGTAGGTATCGCGCGGACCACGCCCTGGAATAGATCTGGGACCCCTTTTCCAGGATGGAGCGTTCGGCCCCTGAAATCGAATCGATTGGATGCCGGCGTCAGGGTATCTGGTCATGATGTGGTTCATCAGTTGAACCCGCATCATCCGCAACTGCGTCGCCCATGCGGTCGAATCGCACTGGACGTTCAGCACCCCGTTCTCGACTCCGACCGGGGTGGAATGCTTAGCCGTCTCCTCACCAGCGAGGTCGACCCAGGAGGCGAGCAGTTCTGACTGAGCGAGCGGAGAATTCCACCCCAGCTGCCGAGTGAGAGAGTCGATGGCGTCACCGAGACCCCGCGGGTCGCGTCCCTCGCCGAAGGGAACGCTCGATCCGTTCGGCTCCCGCACCCGTTTCCTGCTACGCGACCCCCGTGCATGGGGGTCGCCGAATACATCCTTCAGGCGCTGGTACACCCGGGACGCCTCGCCGCCCTCAGCCGCCTCGCCGCCCTGACCTGTCTCAGTCATCGACGACCGCACCGGAACGGATATGGATTATGTGCGCCGACAACGCCTCGGGCACATCCTCAAGGACCGCAGCCGTGATCAAGACCTGCTCAAACCCGCCCACCGCGTCGGCCAGCCGTCTGCGCCGAGTCCGGTCCAGTTCGGCGAACACGTCATCGAGTATCAACACCGGATCGCCGCTAGCGGAATCCCGCCGCAACAGTTCTGCCGCAGCCAGCTTCAATGCCAGGGCAAACGACCAGGATTCACCGTGACTCGCGTAGCCCTTTGCCGGCAAGCCGTTCAACATGAAAACCAGGTCGTCACGGTGGGGACCGACAAGCGTCATTCCCCGTTCCAGTTCCTGCCGACGCACCGCGCCGAGGGCGGCCCGGAACGCCTCACGGGTGGCGGAGTCGGATGAGCGCTCCTGAGCGTCGGTACCGGTCGTCTCCCTGCCAATCGAGGCGGGGATGTTCTCCTCATCCGCTCCGAAGATACTGAGCGAACTCACCAGTCGAGGATGATGGTCGTCACCGGCAACAGATTGATAGGCCCGCCGGAGCGGTTCACCGAGTTGGCGCACCAGTTCGGCGCGCTCATCGATGATTTCCGATCCCAGCCCAACGAGTCTGTCGTCCCAAATGTCGAGCGTGCTCAGTTGGTTTCCGCGAATACCTGAAGCTCGCGCCGATTTCACGAGTGTGTTGCGCTGCTTCAATACACGGTCGTAGTCGGCGAGGACTCCAGCCAGTCGAGGGGAGCGCAAGATGAGCAACTGGTCGAGAAACCGACGTCGACCGGCCGGGTCACCTCGAACGAGGGAGAGGTCTTCCGGGGCGAAAAGGATGCTTGAGAAGTATCGAGGCAGTTCGCGAGGTTTCACGGGCGATCGATTCACCTGCGCCCGGTTGAGGCCGGAGCGATTGATCTGAACTTCGGCCAGAAGTTCCCGTCCGCTGTGTTGAAGCCGTGCACGAATAATCGCTGCGTCCTGGCCGGCCCGAATGAGAGCCTTGTCATTGGAGACCCGGTGCGACCCCAGAGTGCTGAGGTAGCCCAGCGCTTCGACGAGGTTCGTCTTACCCTGCCCGTTTTGGCCCACGATAAGGTTCGGACCAGGCTCGAACGGGACATCCGCCGTGGTGTAATTGCGAAAGTCTGCGAGCGATAGATGTCTAACTCGCACGGTCAGTTACCGGCATGGTGCATCAATCGGCTTTTTTAACCTCGTGGCCGCCGAACTGGTTGCGCAGAGCCGCCACGGCCTTCATCGCCGGTGAGTCGTCCTGCCGGGAAACGAACCGCGCGAAGATGGAAGCGCTGATTGTAGGAACCGGGACCGCATTCGCAATCGCTTCCTCGATCGTCCACCGGCCTTCACCGGAGTCCTCCACGTATCCCTCGATATCTGACAGGTCAGGGTCCTCGCCAAGGGCGCGAACGAGCAGTTCCAGCAACCACGACCGAACCACCGTGCCCCGCTGCCACGCGGTGAACACTCCGGGAACGTCCTTGATCAGGTCACTGCGCTTGTCCAGCAGTTCATACCCCTCGGCGTAGGCCTGCATCAGCGCATATTCGATGCCGTTGTGCACCATCTTCGCGTAGTGACCCGCTCCGACCTCGCCCGCGTGCACGAAACCCTCTTCACGAGGGCCTTCCGGACGGAGGGCATCGAAGACCGGCATGGCCCGTTCGACCTGGTCGGCCGCGCCGCCGACCATGAGGCCGTATCCGTTGTGCTCTCCCCAGACACCTCCCGAGACGCCCGCATCGATGTAATTGATGCCGCGAGCCGCCAGCAGTTCTGCGTGCTTGAAGTCTTCGGTGAATCGGGAGTTCCCGCCATCGATGACAAGGTCACCCTCCTCAAGGAGTTCCGACAGCTCAGTGACCACCCCGTCAGTGATCGGGCCGGCGGGGACCATGATCCAGACCAGTCGCGGAGTTGGCAGCGCCTGAACAAGATCCACTGTGGATCCAACGTCCGACACGTCCGGATTGCGGTCATAGCCTGTGACATCGACTCCGTTAGAGCGGAGCCGGGCGCGCATGTTCGCACCCATTTTCCCGAGTCCAATGATGCCGATATGCATGACTCTCCTTTAACCGTGGGTGTGTTGCGAGGGATTACCGGACTAGCGGAGCAGGAGGTTGGGTTGCAGGAGGTACTTGTAGCTGTCGGCCGCGGGAGCCTCGCGGGACGTCTGGCTGGTGATGAGCACAGGCCCGGGTTTGTTCGGATTCTCTGTCTTGGTGAACGAGATCCGAACGAATTCAGAATGAACAGCCCCGAGCCCGTCAAGCAGGAACTGAGGCTTGAGGGAGACCACCGTATCGCCGCCGGTAAGGATCGCGTCGATCGTCTCTCGGGCTTGTGCCTGTTCCGATCCGATGGCCTCGAGGGTCAGTCCGTCTGCGGTGAAAGTGAATCGCAGGGCCGCCTCCCGCTCCAGCACGAGCTGGACTCTGCGAGTCGCTTCGATAAGGTCGCCAGTGTTCATCACGGCGTAGTTCTCCACCGACTCGGGAAATAGGCGACGGACCGGGGGGAAGTTCCCCTTGATCAGCAGTGACGTGACGGTCTTCTTGTCGGCCGTGAACGCAATGAGCTCACGGTCGTCTTTGTTGGTGATGGAGACAGCGATGGTGCCGCTGTGGCCAAAAGTCTTCCCCACTTCTTGAAGAGTGCGCGCAGGTACTAGGGCGGTGATGCTCTGTGCACCGGCGTTGCTGCCGGAGTCCCAGTTGATCTCCCGGACGGCGACACGATAGCGATCGGTGGCGACCAATCCCAGGCTGTTCTCCGAGACCTCAAGCTGAACGCCCGTGATGACGGGCGTGACGTCATCACGGGATGCCGCAACGGCAACCTGCGCGACTGCGGCCGCGAAATCCTCTGCGGGAACGAGTCCGGACTGTGTGTCCACTTGCGGGATGCTGGGATATTCCTCCACAGGCATAGACAGCAGGGTGAAGTTAGCCGACCCGCAGCTCACTGTGATCCGGGACTCGTCGGTGGTGAACCTGACCGGTGCATTGGGCATCCTGCTCGCGATTTCGGCCAGAAGGCGTCCCGACACCAAAACTGTGCCGGTTTCTTCGACGTCGGCAGCGATCTCGGTCTGAGCCGATACCTCGTAATCGAAGGAGGACAGGATAAGGCCCGTCTCTGTCGCTTGTATCAATACACCGCTGAGGATGGGAAGCGTAGTGCGCTGGGGAAGGAGCTTGACCGCGAAGGAAACCGCTTCGCTGAAGACGTCGCGGTTGGCCTGAAACCTCACGTAGTGACTCCTGTCGGTGGCGCGGATGATGTGGGTCAATGCTAGTCGTGTTTCTCAACACACTCCTGCCCCGAATTACGGGGCAGTGAAGGTTGTGGGATGGAGATAGAGAATTAATTTGTTAATGGTCTTAACCAGTGTGGAAACTGTGGATAACTATCGAACCGTGAGTCAGAGACAGGGAACTACACGCGTGTAACTTGTTGGTCCCATGTGAGCGTTAATGACGAAGCGCTGCGCGCAGACCGACGTGAAATCGAGTCAGTTCACAGGCTGAGCCTCGATTTGAACAGATACTGCCGAGTTGTGCGACTTAGTTTCCACAGGCTTATCCACAGTGTGAGTACTGAGGCGGAGCGGCTATTTGTATCGGTGGTTCTGTTTGATTCGATTCGTCAGCTCTGTGACCTGGTTGTAAATCGAGCGCCGCTCCTTCATGAGTTCGCTGATTTTCTTGTTCGCGTACATGACGGTGGTGTGATCGCGGTTGCCGAAGAGCTGACCGATCTTAGGCAGCGAGAGATTGGTCAGCTCTCGGCAGAGGTACATAGCAATCTGGCGCGCAGTGGCCACAGCTTGTGAGCGAGACGACCCGTACAAGTCATCGACGGTGAGTTTGAAGTAGTCAGCGGTGTTCGTGATGATGTCTACCGGCGCGATGATGTTGTCCTCGTCCAGCGTGATGAGGTCTTTCAACACCGTTTGCACGAGGTTCATGTCGACCGGGGTGCGGTTGAGGCTGGCAAACGCCGTGACCCGGATGAGGGTTCCCTCCAGTTCCCGGATGTTGGAGGAAACCTTGGTAGCCATGAACTCGAGGATGTCGTCGGGAACCTGCAGTTTCTCGCTCTGGGCTTTCTTTCGCAGGATGGCGATTCGAGTCTCCAGGTCGGGTGCCTGGACGTCGGTGATGAGTCCCCACTCGAATCGCGATCGCATGCGGTCCTCAAAACCAGTCAAAGCCTTAGGCGGGAGGTCGCTGGTAATCACAACCTGGCGATTGTGGTCGTGCAGCGTGTTGAAGGTGTGGAAGAAAGCTTCTTGCGTCTCGGCCTTGCCCTGCAGGAACTGAATGTCGTCGATGAGGAGGATATCGATGTTGCGGTATCGGGACTGGAACAGCGAGCCCCGGTTATTGGCGATCGAGTTGATGAAGTCGTTGGTAAATTCATCAGAGCTGACATAACGTACGCGGATCCCCGGATACAGGCTCATCGCGTAATGGCCGATCGCATGGAGAAGGTGGGTCTTACCCAGCCCGGATTCGCCGTAGACGAACAAGGGGTTATAGGCCTTTGCCGGTGCCTCTGCCACAGCAACCGCTGCAGCGTGGGCGAATCGATTCGACTGTCCGATGACGAAGTTGTCGAAGCTGTACTTGGGATTCAGTCGTGTGTCGTGAGTGCTCTCCTGTGGGGGCGCCGACTCGAAGACGGACTGCGGGGCAGCCGGGGTCTGCACATCGACGCTCGGAGCCGGCTCATGCATCGGGCGAAGTCCGTCCTGTTCAAGCTCAGGATTAACGACGACATAGAAGCTCGAGACGGCGCTTGCTTCATCCAGCTTGCCCATCGCGGTGAGCAAGGGAACCCGCATCCTCTGGTTCAGCATGCTTGCCGTGAATTCGTTCGGTACTTCCAGGTAGAAGGTACCGGCGGCGATGCCCTTGGGTTCCACGAGACTGAGGAACCCGTACAGCATCGGTGTGATCGATTCGTCCGACTCGAGTGCAGTGAGCACCGTCTGCCATGTTTCCGTGACCGGTGTGTCTCCGTCTGGCATCGTTTTCCTTACTCTTCCTGCCCCTGGTTCGGTGCGCTGGGCTTCTCCCACGAGCGTCCGAACGCTCGACTTCGATCGTTCCAAATCAGGGGAAGTACTCACAGGGTTATCCACCACCTGTGGGCAAAAAAGGCTGAATTCTCAGGCTTCTGATGTCGTGCTGTGGATAACTCGTCCTCACGGTAGCCAATCAGTGGTGGGCTGTACAAGTTGGCCCCTAAATGACCGCGTGTCACACACGCCTGTCGGGTCGGATATTGTGGAGAATCGATGATTTGGGAGTGCACGGGTTTGACCTCGGCCACATGAGGCCGTAGTTTTAATCAGTTGACCTGAGCCTGAGGGCTACCAATTCTTTCCCGGCCACCCGTATGGGCCTGCGGAGATCCAACACGTGGAGACTGAAAATGAGCAAGAGAACCTTCCAGCCGAACAACCGCCGTCGTGCCAAGGTGCACGGTTTCCGCCTGCGCATGCGCACCCGCGCCGGACGCGCAATCCTTGGTGCACGGCGTCGCAAGGGGCGCACCGAACTCTCCGCCTAAGCGGAAGAGGTGCTCGCCCGTGCGAATCGCATCACGAGTGGAGACGACTACAAGGTGACGGTTCGACGTGGCCGCCGCATAGTCGGTGACCACACGGTCATGTACATCCGGACGAGTCCGGATGGAATGGCGGCTCGCTTCGGCTTCATCGTCGCAAAGAACGTCGGTGTGGCCGTCGAACGTAACCGGGTGCGACGGCGTTTGAAGGCGGCCTCGTCCCAGGTGGTGAAGCAGATTCCTCCCGGAACGGATGTCGTTGTCCGGGCATTGCCAGGTTCTGCCGAGGCGGGCTGGTCTAGCCTGCAAGCAGAGATAACGAACGGCGTAGCAAAGGCAGTGCACGGCAGATGAGACAGATCGCGACCGGTGTCATCCTGCTGCCGCGTAACGCGGGGGTATTGCTGCTCCGCCTGTATCGCGCCGTGATCTCTCCCCTGTATGGCGATGTGTGCCGGTATTATCCTTCGTGCTCGGCCTACGCTCTGGGTGCAGTACAGGAGCATGGGCTCGTGCTCGGTTCAGGATTGGCCGCGCGTCGTCTCGTGCGCTGCCACCCGTGGGCTGAAGGCGGAATCGATGACGTCCCCCTGAAACGGAAACGTCGCTATCGCGTGACGCGTTTCGGATTTGTTGTTGCATCAAGCCACGGAAAGGGCTGACAAAGAAGTAATGGACCTCATAGGTACGATCCTCTGGCCACTCAAATGGGCCGTGGAGCTTCTGCTCGTGGCTTTTCACTGGCTGTTCACGACCGTCGGGATGGACTTCAATGGCGGTCTGACCTGGGTTTTTTCTATTGTCGGCCTGGTCATCGTTGTACGCGCCGCTCTCATCCCCATTTTTGTGCGTCAGATCCGCAGCCAGCGCAAGATGTTGGAGGTGGCACCTCAGCTGAAAAAGATTCAGGACAAGTACAAGGGCAAGAAGGACCAATTCTCCCGGGAGGCGATGTCCCGGGAGACGATGGAGCTGTACAAGCGCACCGGAACCAATCCCCTGAGTTCCTGCCTTCCCCTGCTCCTGCAGATGCCGATCTTCTTCGCTCTGTTCTCAGTTCTCAACGATGCGCAGCATGGCAAGGCCGGGGTCGGCCCGCTCAATGACGAACTCGCGCAGAGTTTCGGCAACGCCACACTGTTCGGCAATGCACCGCTGCACGACTCCTTCGCTTCGCAATGGGCCTTCATGTCGGCCGGCCAGCCGTTCAGCGTTTCCGTCATGATCATCGCGGCGATCATGGTGGTGCTGATGACTGCGTCCCAGTTCATCACGCAGCTCCAGATCGTCTCCAAAAACATGTCGCCGGAGACTAAGGCAAGCCCGATGTTCAAGCAGCAGCGCATCATGCTCTACCTGCTCCCGCTCGTGTTTGCTTTCTCCGGCGTGGCGTTCCCGCTCGGTGTGATGTTCTACTGGCTGACCTCGAACATTTGGACGATGGGACAGCAGTTCTTAGTGATCCGCAACATGCCCTCTCCTGGAAGCGAGGCAGCCAAGGCTCGCGAGGAGCGACTCGCGCGCAAGGGCAAGCTCATCGCGACCGACGGCGACGTGATTGTCGTGGAGGAACCGAAGAAGACCACGCAGCGGGAGCAGCCAGTCGGCAAGAACCGCGCGAAGAAGCAAACCGGGCCTAAGAAGTAAGAGACGGATACCTATCAACGTGACTGACAACCTCGCCATCGAAACCAGTACCGAAGACGCGATCCCAGCCGATAACGGTCTCAGTACCCAGAGCCCTGCGGAAAGACCTGTCAGCTCCCCCACTCTCGATCAGCTGGAGCAGGAGGGTGATATTGCAGCCGACTACATCGAAGAATTCCTCGATATCTGTGACCTCGATGGTGACATCGACATCGATGCCCGCAACGGACGCGCCTACCTCTCGGTGAATGCTTCCGACGGGGCAAACCTTCGGGTTCTGTCAAAACCTGAGACCGTTAACGCCCTTCAGGAACTTACACGGTTAGCAGTTCAGAACAAGACCGGCGGTTTCTCCCGGCTGATTCTCGACATCGGGGGGTCCCGGGACGCCCGCCAGGCCGAACTGACCGATCTTGTCGCGCGCGCCATAGAGCGGATCGAGGGCGGCTCTACCGAGGCGGCGCTCCCCCCCATGTCGTCGTACGAGCGCAAGCTCGTTCATGACATCGTGTCAGAGCAAGGCTATGTGTCCGAGTCTCGGGGTGAGGGCCGCGATCGGCACACCGTAATCACGGCTGCCTAGTTTCACGTGAAACAGTGACTTCCACGCTCGAGCCAGAACCGGATGCGACGGCTGTACTTTTCGGTGCCCGCGTGGATCTCGCACGGGACTTTACTCGCAATCTAGCCAACCAGGGTGAGGAACTTGGCCTCATCGGGCCACTGGAACTCCCCCGGCTCTGGAGTCGCCACATTCTCAACTGCGCCATAGTGGCACCTCTACTGCGGCCTGGCCTGGTGGCGGATGTGGGATCCGGCGCCGGTCTCCCCGGGTTGGTGCTGGCGATCGTGCGTCCCGATGTGTCATTCGTGTTGATTGAACCGATGGAGCGACGTGTTGCATGGTTGAACGACCAAATCAGCGTGCTGGCCCTGGACAACGTCTCGGTTGAACGCGCTCGCGCTGAAGACGCACGGCCTCTTCATCGATTCGACCAAGTGACCGCTCGTGCAGTGAGTGCATTCCGCACCCTAATTCCACTGACCGTTCCCCTGCTCAAGCCGGGAGGGGAATTGGTGTTCATGAAGGGCGCGGGGGCTGACGCCGAAATTCAGGCCGCTGAGAAGGCGATTAGGAAACACCGCCTCAGCAATGTTGCATCTATGACCCTGGGTACCGGCGTGCTGCGGGACGAGACGCGGGTCATCCGGGCTACAGTGGATTAGTTCACGAAGCCCTCGGGCCGCGAGCCATAGGTTACCACAGTCCCCACACCCTGATCACGCAAAGGTTTCACGTGAAACATCCCGGCGAAGACCAAATGACCGGCCGAACTGTGACGGGCTTCGACGGGTCCACTCCCCTCGCTCGTGAAATTGCAGACCTGACCAAACGCCGACAGGCGATCGCAGCCGATGAGCTGCCCAAGCCGCCGTCCACGCGCATCATCACCGTGTCCAACCAGAAGGGTGGTGTCGGGAAGACGACCACCGCCGTCAACCTGGCCGCCGCACTCGCCAGACAGGGTGCACGGGTGCTCGTGATCGACCTGGATCCGCAAGGAAACGCTTCCACCGCACTCGGCGTGGAGCATCGTGCTGAGACCGCGAGTGTCTACGATGTCATAATCAACGACGTAGCGCTTGCTGATGTCGTTCAGAAGAGCCCTGAGTTCGGCGCCCTGTACTGTGTTCCGGCGACGATCCACCTGGCCGGGGCTGAAATTGAGCTGGTATCCCTCGTGGCACGCGAACAGCGGCTACGCCGCGCGCTCGACCTGCATTTGCGGGAGATGGAGGACGCCTACCACTACGTCTTCATCGACTGTCCCCCGTCACTGGGTCTGCTCACGATCAATGCATTCGTGGCCGCCCGGGAGGTGCTCATTCCGATCCAATGTGAGTACTACGCATTAGAGGGGCTCAGCCAACTCCTGAAGAACATCGCGCTGATTGAGAAGCACCTAAACCCCGATCTATCGGTGTCTACAATCCTGCTTACGATGTATGACAGCCGCACGAACCTAGCCAACCAGGTGGCACAGGATGTGCGGGATCACTTCCCGGAACAGGTCCTCGAGACGCTCATTCCTCGGTCGGTACGCGTTTCCGAGGCGCCGAGTTATGGTCAAAGCGTCATCAGCTATGACCTGAACTCCGCAGGATCGTTGTCATACCTTGAGG
>JAODMM010000258.1 GCA_025465015.1 Cryobacterium sp.
TCACCCACGACTACGTCGAAGAGAACAGCGCATACTCCAGCTGACATGACCGAACAGACGAACCCTGGACCCGCCGCGTCCAGCACACCCACCCAGCAGGTCACTCCTGCCCAGGCCGCCGTGAAGGCCGCCACACTCATCGAGTCGCTGCCTTGGCTGAAGCGTTTCCACGACCAGGTGATCGTGGTCAAGTTCGGCGGCAATGCCATGGTCAGCGAGGAACTCCAGCGGGCCTTCGCCGAGGACATCGTCTACCTGCGTTACGCCGGTATCCGTCCTGTCGTGGTGCACGGCGGCGGGCCGCAAATCTCCGCCATGCTTGAACGGCTCGGCATCGAAAGTGAATTCCGCGGCGGCTACAGGGTCACGACACCCGAGGCGATGGATGTCGTGCGGATGGTGCTGACGGGGCAGATCAATCGGGAACTCGTCACCAGTATGAACGAACACGGCCCGCTGGCAGCCGGCCTTTCCGGGGAGGACGCGGGGCTCTTCCAAGGGCGACGCCGCGGCGTCGTCATCGACGGGGAGGATATCGACCTCGGCTTGGTCGGCGATGTGGTGGGCGTTGATCCGCAGGCGGTCCTCGCGCAGTTGGCGGCGGGGCGCATCCCGGTCATCTCCTCCATCGCCCCGGACATCGACGTGCCGGGCCAGTCCCTCAATATCAACGCGGACGCCGCAGCCGCGGCGCTCGCTGTGGCCCTCGGAGCCGCCAAGCTGGTCATCCTCACCGACGTCGCCGGTCTCTACAGCGACTGGCCCAACCGGGAATCGCTGGTCTCGATGATCGACGTGGGTCAGCTGCGGAGCCTCCTGCCTGATCTCGAAGCGGGGATGATCCCGAAGATGACCGCGTGCCTCGACGCTGTCGAAGGCGGCGTGGCGAAGGCCGCGATCATCGACGGTCGCGTCCCGCACTCGATCCTTCTGGAGATCTTCACCCACAGCGGCATCGGCACGGAGGTGGTGCCGGCATGACCGCCTGGCAGGACCGATTCAGTGCCTCGATGATGCGAACCATGGCGATGCCGCTCGCGTCGCTGGTGCGCGGGGAGGGATGCTATGTGTGGGACGACGAGGGCACGGAGTATCTCGACTTCCTCTCAGGTATCGCCGTGAACTCCCTTGGCCACGCGCATCCGGCCATCGTTGCTGCTATCAGCAGCCAGGTCGCCACGCTCGCGCACGTCTCGAACTACTTCTCCACCCCGCCCCAGCTTGAACTTGCTGAGCGACTGAAACGCCTGACGGGTGCCGGCGACGCTGGAAGGGTCTACTTCTGTAATTCCGGAGCGGAGGCGAACGAGGCAGCCTTCAAACTCGCCCGCCTCAATAAGGGCCAGGGGGGCCGGACCAGGATTTTGGCGTTGGATGACTCATTTCACGGGCGCACCATGGGAGCCCTCGCGCTTACCGGGAAACCGCATATGCGTGAGGCCTTCGAACCCGTCCCCGGCGGTGTGGAGCACATCGACAGCACGATCAGAGCCTTGGAGAACGCGATCGATGGAACCGTCGCCGCGCTCTTCCTCGAGCCGGTCAAGGGCGAGGCGGGAGTCCTCGACCTGCCGGACGGGTTCCTCACGCGAGCCCGGGAACTGTGCACCGAGCACGGCGTGCTCCTCATCCTCGACGAGATCCAGACCGGCATCGGGCGCACCGGGTCGTGGTTCGCCTACCAGCAGGCCGGCATCATCCCCGACGCGGTCACCATGGCCAAAGGCATGGGTGGAGGGGTACCCATCGGCGCCCTTGTCACCTTCGGTGCAGCATCGGATCTCTACACCCGAGGCCAGCATGGGTCGACCTTCGGCGGCAATCCCCTCATGACAGCCACGGCGAACGCTGTGCTCACCGTCATCGAGGAGCAAGGCCTCGTCGCCAATGCCGCGCGCCGCGGGGACGAGCTGAGGGCGATCATCGCCGGATTTTCATCCCCGCTGATCACGGAGGTCCGCGGTTCCGGCCTCCTGCTCGGGCTCGGTCTCGCCGAGCCTGCCGCGTTGAAACTGGCCGCCGCTGCCCTGCAGAACGGACTGATCGTGAACGCCGCGAATGAGGCGAGCATCCGCATTGCGCCGCCGTTGATCGTGGGGGATGCCGAGCTGGCCGAGTTCGAGCGACGATTCGGGCTGGCCCTCGCCAGCCTCTAGAGTTGAGAGACCTCACATACCAGCGAAAGTGACACCGTGACCCGCCATTTCCTGCGCGACGACGACATCTCACCGGCCGAACAGGCAGAGATCCTCGGTCTGGCATTGGAATTGAAGCGAGACCGGTTTCAGGCCCAACCGCTGGCAGGTCCGCAGACCGTCGCGGTCATCTTCGACAAGTCCTCGACCCGCACTCGGATCTCGTTTGCCGTCGGTATCGCCGACCTCGGCGGGTCACCGCTGATCATCACCACAGCCAACAGCCAGCTCGGCGGCAAAGAAACTGCGTCTGACACGGCCCGAGTCATGGAACGACAGGTCGCGGCCATCGTCTGGCGCACGTATGCGCAGTCCGGGTTGGAGGAGATGGCGCGGGGGACCAAGGTCCCCGTTGTGAACGCCCTCTCGGATGACTTCCATCCCTGCCAGCTGCTCGCCGACTTGCTCACCATCAGCGAACACCGTGGCGAGCTGGCTGGGCAGAGCCTCACCTTCCTCGGTGACGGCGCCAGCAACATGGCTCAGTCGTACCTGCTCGCGGGTGCGACGGCGGGCATGCACATCCGAATCGCCTCGCCTGCTGAGTATGCCCCGAACCCGCAGGTGGTGAGGGACGCCGCGGCCATCGCCGCCCGCACCGGCGGCTCGGTCACCGTGACCACCGACACCGCGGCTGCCGTGGCCGGGGTCGACGTCGTCGTCACCGACACCTGGGTGTCGATGGGCAAAGAGGAGGAGAAGGCAGCGCGCATCGACCTCTTCACGCCCTACCGGGTGGACGCGGCCGTGATGGCTCAGGCGAAATCCGACGCGTTGTTCATGCACTGCCTGCCCGCCGACCGGGGGTACGAAGTCACGTCAGAGGTTATCGACGGGCCGCAGAGCATCATCTGGGACGAGGCCGAGAACCGGCTGCACGCCCA
>JAODMM010000026.1 GCA_025465015.1 Cryobacterium sp.
ATGGGGAACCAGACAGCACCCTTTTCACACACGCCGTACATCCGCACGTCGTCAGGCAGCCCGGAAGCGACCAACTGTCCCACCACCTGCTCGCGAATGAACGCAGCCGAGCGGCCGGTGATGAACGCAATCGGCACGTGCGCTGCGGCGAGGGTGACCAGGTCGGTGATGATGCTCGGCGTGGCGATGGTCCGCGTCACCGGACTGGCGATCGGCCCGTCCACGTCAAGCAGGAGTCCGAGGGGCGATTCTGTCTGTGGCATCCACACATCATTCCATGCGCGCCGCTGCCCACCGCACGGCAGCCGCTCCGGCAGGGGCGGGCGGGCTCGGTCGGTCGAGAACGAGCGGGCTGCCGTGAGTTTTCGGGCAGAGTGACCGGGTAGCGAATTCGTGTCAGCACGTGACGACCAGAGTCTTCACGCTGTCCGCACAGGCCCTGGGAATCAGTCCAGCCCCCAGAAGGACCCGCTCAGGCCCACCTGCCGGAAATAGTCGTGGGCCTCAGCAGGCTCGCGCCGTCGATACGGAGTGTCGAGCCGTCCGGCATACCAACCTCGGGCCAGCCGCCACAGAGTGGCCAGGTCGAAAACGGAACCTCGCTCGTTCCCTGTTGCGTCCAGCCAAGCCTCGACGCAGGATTCGCTGCAGAAAATCCGCTGGTGGGAACAGGTGTGAACGACGTCATCCCAAATATGAGCAGTCGGAACGAGGAAGTGCGCGACCTGGCTCCCAACGGGTGGATCCGCAGTCGTCACGGTCCAGGCATGAGGGGTTCGGCAGGCCGGACAAGTTGTGGCAACCAGCGCGCCCGCCTCCGTCGGAACGAGATGCGGGATCGCGAAGGCGTCCCAGGCGCACCCTCCCCACCACAACGTCTGCGCGCCCATCACCGAGAAGTGGAAGTTCGACGACGCGAACGGATGCGCGAGCACCACCTCGCCCGTGCGGCCGAGAACCAGGTGCCGGAGGCGTGCGAGCTCCCGGTAGGCGGTATCCGTTGCCGCTAGGTCCAGCCCGGTGGCTTCGGCAACATCACGCCGCAGAGGCGCGCGTCCCGTGTCAGCGAAGGAGCGGTAGATCATCAACCGCACGGACTCGCCTTCTGGCGTCACACCAGTGGTTTCGTCGCGAATCGATTGGACCATTGGCCCTCCTGTGCATCCGGCGGCTTTGGCCCGCGAAACGAAAAGACCAGGGGCGCCGCGTCGATCCACCGCGCCGGAGCAGATCTTAACCCGCAGTTGCATTCTTCCGTCATGTTATCCACGCCGGGCCGCGATTGCAGCCAAAACCGACCTTCGATCACCGTCCGTCAAGCTCCTGTCGTGAATCGTCGGCACTTCCCCGACTACCCGTGTCCGGCATCTTCCGGCTGCGCCGGCTCGCACCGGCCGAGCGCGGAATCTATATCGTTGAACCTGATGATCACGAGACGAGAAGCCGCCCTTCGCCTGGACATTCCGCTGGAGATGGCCCAGCGTCACGGCATACCCCCAAAGCTCACGGACGCAGAACTGGAGGAGCTCGATCGGAACCCTCCTGCCTGGCTCGCACAGTCCCGGGCCAATCGCACGGGCAGGAAGCCGATCTGGGTGGAACTGCGCTGCGACGTCTGCGGTTTCATCGAGGTCGCTCGCCCGAAGAAGTGGTGGCCCTCGTTCACGTACCTGAGCTGCGACCATCACGCATTCGATGAGCTCCCCGCGCCTGCCGCGGGCCGGGCACGGCGCGAGTACGACGGCATCGGCAACCGCTTCATCGGGATCGTCGACGATAAACCGGGCGCCTGACCTCACAGCTATTCGGGGGTGCGGTGCGCAGGTGCCAGGCGTACTGTCGGAGTATGAACTGCACGGAAAGCAGTTGGTCGTCATGATGCGCCCGTGGGTACGGTGGGTGCCCGCCGCAGCGGTTCCTGCGGTCATCGCCACTGTGGTAGTCGCAGCCCCCTTCGCAGCGGGGGCAGATTCGACGTTGCCGCCGAAGTCACCCGCGGAGGTCGTCGCTCTTGCCGCCGGAAGCGATGAACTGAGCTTCACCGGCACTGTGGAGCAGACCTCCAAACTCGGGCTCCCCGAGCTCGATCTTCCCGGCTCACCCGATCGCGCGGCGCTGACGCAGGCGATCGATCTGCTCACCGGCACGCACACTGCTCGCGTCTACCTCGACGGGCCGGACAAGGCCCGCCTCCAGGTGATGGACGAACTTGGTGAGCGAGATGTCGTGCGCAACGGCAACGACGTCTGGGTTTACACCTTCGCCGACAACACTGCTGTCCACTTCACCCGGCCCGAAGCCCCCGAGGACAAGGGCCAACACGACGAACGAGTGGCTCCCGGCGAGGTGGCGACACCAGCCGATCTGGCGCAGAAGTTCCTCGATGCCATCGATCCGAGCACGGAGGTCACTGTCGGCAACGACATCTCGGTGGCCGGGCGTCCCGCGTACACCCTCATCCTCGCTCCCGAGACCAGCGGCACTCTGATCGAAAGCGTGTCCATCGCGGTGGACGGCGCGACCGGGCTGCCCCTCGGCGTCGACATCACCTCGAACAGCCAGACCGAATCAGCCTTCAGCGTCGCGTTCACCGAGCTCGCCCTGGAGGCGCCCGGATCGGAGCGGTTCCAGCCGCCCAACGGCGCCACGATCCAGGAGGAGACATTGCCGGGCCACTCTGGCGCTCTCCCCGACTACCCGCCCGCCACTGGACCCGAATACTTCAGCGACCACGACGCCCATCCGGGCAGCGTTCCATCGGGGTGGACGATTTCAGGTACCGGGTGGGCCACCGTCGTCGGCATCGAGGGCCGCAACGCCGCATCAGCATTGCAGGGTTCCCCGCTTCTTCAGGCCGCTGAGGCCGTCGACGGCGGGCGACTCATCTCCACCGCTCTCGTGAATGTGTTGCTGACCGACGACGGAAGGGTGTTCGCCGGTTCGGTTCCGCTGAAAGTTCTGCTGGACGTCTCGGCTTCGAGCGGCCAGTGAGAGGGCACATTCCCTCCACTGAACTGTCTATCCAGACCGAGGGGCTCACCAAGCGGTTCGGTCAGCACGCGGCTGTCGACAGGATCGACCTAGCGGTCCCTACCGGTGCCATATTCGGTTTTCTCGGCCCCAACGGCTCCGGCAAGACAACCACGATCCGGCTGCTGCTTGGCCTGGCATCCGCGACATCGGGCGGGATCCGCGTCCTGGGCCAAGAGATGCCCACCCATCTTCGTAGCGTTCTCCCGCGGGTCGGTGCACTGGTGGAGGGTCCCGCGTTCTACCCGTTCCTCTCCGGCGCCGCCAACCTACATCGGCTCGACACCGCCGACAGGAACGCCCCCTCGTCGACACGCAGGAACCGGGTTGCCCACTCTCTGCACCAGGTGGGCTTGGCTCACGCCGCCGGAAAGAAGGTGCGCGCCTATTCGCTCGGCATGAAACAACGCCTCGGCATCGCCAACGCACTCCTCGTTCCGCGGGAACTTCTGATTCTTGATGAACCCACGAATGGACTCGACCCGCAGGGAACGCGCGAGGTGCGCTCCCTGGTGCGCTCACTCGCCGCGGAGGGAACAACCGTTTTCGTGTCGAGCCATCTGCTCGCCGAGGTCGAGCAGATCTGCACCCACGCGGCCATTATGAGCGCAGGGAGCCTCGTGGCGCAGGGAACACTGGAACATCTGAGGCAGTCGGGACAGGAGCGGGTTCGGGTACTCACCCCGGACGTGGCCGCCGCTCGGCAGGTCCTGGCTCGGCTCGGCCTCGTCCCGGAGACTGCAGGCACAGGACGTGCAACGGGGACAAGCGCCGTGCTGCGTGCCGGTGGCACGCCCCGAAGGAGCGACGGGGCAGGTGTCGCACCAGCCGTGGTCGCCCCCATAGGAGGAGTGGCCGCCCGCTCCGTGCCACCGGAGGTGATCGTCTCTGATCTGGTGTCCGCCGGTGTCCGCGTGCGCGGGTTCGCGGTCGAAGGGGTGAGCCTCGAAGAGAGGTTCGTCGCGCTGACGGGGGAGGGGTTCGATGTTGCCGAGTGAGTCTTGTGCCGGTTGACGGGTCCGCCGGCGAGTTACGGGCGTCATCCGGGTGGGCCCTCATGGCTTCCGAGCTGTCCGTCCTGTTCCGCCGCCGACGCACGTGGGCCATGTTGCTTGCTCTGGCGGCGGTACCCGTGCTCATCGCCGTCGCGGTGCGGCTTTCCCCGTCAGAAGTACCGCCGGGAAGAGGGCCACCCTTCCTCGACCGGGTCACGCAGAATGGCCTCTTCGTCGCCGTGACCGCACTGGTGGTCTCCGTGCCCCTGTTCCTGCCCCTCACCATCGGGGTCGTAGCAGGCGACACCATCTCCGGCGAGGCAGGCCTCGGCACACTGCGGTATCTCCTGGTGGCACCGGCGGGGAGGGTTCGCCTGCTGATCGTGAAGTATGTGGGCACTGCCGCATTCTGCCTCGCCGCCACACTCTCGGTCGTCACGTCGGGCCTGGTGATCGGCGCAGCCCTATTTCCCGTCGGCCCGGTCACTCTTCTCTCCGGAGATACCATCGAAGCGGGGGAGTCAGTGGTGCGATCGTTCCTTGTGGCCGGTTACATCATGGTGTCCCTGCTCGGCCTGTCCGCAATCGGGCTCTTCATCTCCACCCTGACCGACGTGCCCGTGGGTGCGATGGCCGCGACAATCGTGCTCTCGGTCGTGTCGCAGGTGCTGAACGCACTGCCTCAGCTGGAGTGGCTGCATCCGTGGCTGTTCAGCCACTACTGGCTCGGCTTTGCGGACCTGCTCCGGCAGCCTGTCTCGTGGGACTCCTTCGGCGACAACGCCCTCCTTCAGGCGGGTTACCTGGCGGTGTTCGGGTCGCTGGCGTACGGCCGGTTCCTCACCCGCGACATCCTTTCATGAGCGGATCTCTTGGTCACACCGATGCCGGTTGGGTGGCGTTAACCTGCAACCCCCCTTGTCGGGAGCGCCATCAGGGCGTTCACTGGAACCGACCACAGCCGAGAGATTACAGAGCAGCCACGAAGGAGAACATCCATGAGTGATCCAGACGCCAAACAGCCGCCGCTCGGCGTACCGGGTGATCCCCACAGCGGGGAGCAATCCGCCCCACCTTCAGAAGACCCGGCCGTCACCACGGACCCGGATGGAACCCCGAAGGAGAATCCCTCCGGCTGAACCGGGCACCGCCACCAGCCTCATCGCTCGGGGAGGCAGCCCCGCGGCTCCTATACACCTAATAGGGGCGCGTCAGAAACCCCTGCCGTTGGGCTGTTCTCCCGAGTAGCGTGCAGAAACCGGACGAATAATTCGATCCGGGTAGGCAAGTCGTGCACATGAGTGCAGAAGGAGTGTCAGGTCATGAATAACACGCTTCTCATCATCATCGCCGTGGTCGCAGTCATCCTGCTCCTCGTCGGCGGTTTTAGCCAGGCGCTGCAGTTCCTCCTCTGGGTAGGCATCGTCCTCCTGGTCATCGCCGCGATCATGTTCATCGTTCGCATGATGGGAGGCCGCCGGGTCTGACCCGCGGCCTCCCCGTGCGGTACCGTCCGTGCACCTTCTCCAGTCATGCGAGGGTGCACGGACGGTTCACGTTGTCTGCCTCGTGAAGGGGCGCGCTCGCCCGAGTGCCAGGTCTGTGTCAAGCGCCGCCCGGACGAACACCGACCAGTCGTACCAGTCCCCGGACCAGACGCTCGATGACGTTGTAGGGGGATCGGCTCCGTCAACGGAAATCGCAGCGTGTCCTCCAAATCCCCAATGTCCCCACACCCAGGGGGTCAGAGTGCCGAGGGAACCGAGCCCTCACGGCTCGCTGCCCGATTCTCTCTTCCAACGATCAGCGCCTCGACAAGGCGCGAGAATGTCTGATCACGATCGTCGGGAGGCCGAACCCACCGTGCACCTCAAGCAGGATGAACCCGTGTACCGCCGAACGTGCGATCCTGATGGCATCCGTCCTCACGTCTAATGGCAGATTGAAACGACGCAGCACACCGGCGATGACCATCGCTGAGTCTGCAGCCGCTTCGGCCAAACCAGCCCGTTCGGCAACAGCGGACAGTGTTCGGTCGGCGAATCCGGTCACGCCCCCGGCGTCGATCACCTCGAGCGCGGCCGCAGTGACGCCCCCCGACTCAACCCTGCCCTAGGCATCCGTCTGCCCTCCCGTCGTGACGCCGGGGGCCTCGCGCTCAGCATTGCGCGCATCCCTATCAAGGAGGCCGGCGAAGAATTCCAGGTTGCGCGGGACGACGACTCCCGGTTCCTGGGCGTGCCGGTAGTGACCGGCACCGGGACGATTGCAACCCAGGCGCCCAGGCTGGTGAGCCAAGCTGCCTGCGCGAGGGTATGCGTAGTCGGGGTCGAGCTCGCTGACACATGCCAGAATCGGTGCCACCCGCTTACGCTCTCATCACAAGGCCTTGACCGAGCCATTGCACCGTGTGACGCTGGCCGCAAACGACAATTCCTCAGGAGGCGTTCGATGCGAGCTATGGTGTACCGCGGCCCCTACAAGGTGCGCGTTGAGGAGAAGGATGTTCCGCCGATCGAGCATCCCAACGATGCCATCGTGCGCGTGACGCTTGCAGCTATT
>JAODMM010000060.1 GCA_025465015.1 Cryobacterium sp.
GAACGCAAACGAGCGTACCCGGTTCTTGAATGGTTTCGGACGACGACGGATAGTCGTGGCAGCGCTCATTATCGAGCTCCTTCGCTCTTGAAGATCTTGAAGAGGAGACGTAGGGCGATCGTCGCGACGATGATCGTGACGAGGACGGTCAACACGCCGTAGGCCGCGGCCTCCCCGATCTCGAGGCCGACGAAGGCCCGCTCATAAAGAAGGTAGGACAGCGTCTTGGTGCCGCCGGTGCCGCGAGTCATGATCGCGATGGGGTCGAACACCTGCAGGAGCATGATCGCTCCGAGGAGCACCGAAAGCTCAATGTATTGGCGCAGGTGCGGCAAGGTCATCGTGATGAATGTCCGGATGGGGCCAGCGCCGTCTACGGCGGCGGCCTCGAGGATCTCGCCGGACTGGCTCTGCAAGCCGGCTAGGAGGATGAGCATCATGAACGGCGCGTACTGCCAGGTGAGCACCATGATGATGGTCAGTGCCGGGTAGTCGGTGTTCCACTGGACGGGATCGATCCCGACCAAGGAAAGGCCCCAGTTGACCATTCCGACGTTGGAATCGAGCATCGCCCACTTCCAGACCAGCGCCGCCGCGGCGGGCATCATCAGGAACGGCGTGATCAGCAGCGTTCGGGCAAGGCCCTGACCCATGAACTTGCGATCAAGGAGCACGGCGAGCAGCAGGCCGATGATCACCGAGAGCAACACGCTCGAGCCCGTTATGAGCACGGTAGCTCCCAGGGACTGGGTAAAGGCGCCGTTGGTGATGACCGTCACATAGTTGTCCAGCCCGGCGAAGCCACGCGAGCCGGGCCGCAACAGGTTCCATTCCTGGAACGAGTAATAGATGGTGACCAGGAACGGGATCTGAGTCAGGACGATCGAGACGATCAGCGCCGGCCAGACGAGAGCACGGGAGAGCCGGAGCCCCTTCTTCTCTCGCGCGGTCAACACGAGTTTCTTGCGAACGCGCGTTCTCGCGGGTTTCACTACCATCGTGGTCATCTGTCGTCTCTTTCTCGACGGGTTGTTCGTGGCGGAGCCTTCATGAGCCGGCCTCGGCAGTTGTGACACTGCCGAGGCCCGCCATGGGTGGGGGTGTGTCCCCCTTTGCGAATTACTTCTGCGCGCTTCCGGCTTTTTCGGCCAGGGCCTGGCCCTTCGCCAGGGCGCTCGGGACATCGGAGCGGCCTGCGAAGACCTCAGCGATGAACTGCGACGTCTGGTTTCCCAGGTCCTGGAACTCGGGGATGGTGACGTACTGGACCCCGACCCACGGCTGCGGGTTCACACCGGGCTGCTTGGGGTTGACCGCGAGCATGATGTCCTTGGTGATACCGGCGAAGGCGCCGGCAGCTTCCTGGTACTCAGGGATCTCGTAGGTCGAGGTACGCGACCCCGGGGGAACCCGGCTCCAACCCAGCTCGTTCCCGACCAGCTCGATGTACTCCTTGCTGGTAGCCCACTTCACGAACTCCAGCGCCGCTTCCTGCTTCTGCGAGGTGTTCGGGATGGCGAGGTTCCATGCCCACAGCCAGCCCGACTCCTCGGTCTTGACGACCGGGGCGTGGACGTAGCCGACTTTGCCGGCAACGCCGCTCAGGTCGGGGGACTCGACGGAGCCCGCGGCCGAAGTGGCGTCGTACCAGAAGGCCGCCTTGCCCTGAGTGAACAGGTTCAGGCACTCCGTGAAGCCGGTCGACACGGGGTCGGATTCGCCGGCGTCCTTAACCAGGTCGGTGTAGAACTGCACTGCCTCAGTGAACTCCGGGGAGTCAACCGTCGCGTTCCAGTCCTCGTCGAACCAGTTGCCGCCGAACGTCTGCACCACGGTGGTGAGGGGAGCGAAGAGCTCGCCCCAGCCTGGCTTGCCGCGGAGGCAGATGCCGACGATGTCGCCGTTGTCGACGGCACGTGCGGCGTCTGCGACTTCCTGCCAAGTTGGGTGGTCGGAGATGGTGACGCCTGCTGCGTCGAGGATTTCCTTGTTGTACATAAGGAAGGAGGACTCGCCGTAGAAGGGAACGGCGTAGAGGCTGTCATCGACAGTGAGAGCGTCCTTGACCGGGGGGAGGATGTCTTCGACGTCGTAGTCCGCGTCGTCCGCGAGGAGCGGTTTGAGGTCGACGAGCCAGTTGTTCTGGCCCCAGATCGGCACCTCGTAACTTCCGACGGTAACGATGTCGTACTGGCCGCCCTGGGTGGCGACGTCCTTGGTGACAGCGTCGCGGAGGTCGTTCTCCTCCATCTGAATGAAGTTGACCTTGATGTCGGGGTGATCTGCTTCGAAAGTGCCCTTGAGCTCTTCCATGTCCTTCATCTGCGGGTTGTTGACCGTGGCAAGGGTCAATGTGACCGGTCCGTCGCTGCCGCCGGTGCCGGAACCTCCGGCTCCGGCACCGGTGCAGCCCGCGAGGAGCGCTCCCACCGATGAGAACGCGGCGACACTGAGCCAGAGGCGCGTCCTTCGTGAATAAGACTTCGTCATCTCATACCTTTCGTCATCTTTGACATGTCCACGCGGGACGTGAAGAACACCACTCTGCCTGCAAGTCTGTTGGTATATCAACTTTTGGCCCTATTTGAAACGCTATTGTGACACAACGCAGCCCGACTGAGTGGGTTTTCGGGGCAAGCAGCCACGAATTCGGACATTTTCGGGGATCTCGCTAACCTGATGCATCAGGAGCCATACTCGCCCTCACGATGTAGTGGGCGTCGATTCGGAGCAGGCAGTGTACCCAGCAGAACGCCAGGCGGCCATCATCGCAGACGCCCAAACCCGCGACGGCAAGGTCTTCGTCACCGCCCTCAGTGGGAAACTGCAGGTGACGCCAGAAACGATTCGCCGGGATCTCGCCGTCCTGGAACGCCAGGGCCTGCTCATCCGCCAGCACGGTGGGGCCCGGCTCACCCGGAGGACGCCCTTCGAGCTATCCCTCGCGCGTCGTCAGTTGGAAGAGGCGGCGCAAAAACAGGCGATCGCTCAGCGGGTGCTGCAGGAACTTCCCTCGGACGGCGTCGTGCTGTTGGATTCCGGCTCCCTCACCCTCGTGATCGCGTCGATCTTCCCCGCCGACCGCGAGCTCATCGTGGTGACGAACAACCTGCCGGCGGTGACCCTGCTCACCCAGCGTCCGCTGCTCACCGTGCTCGCCCTGCCCGGTCGGGTGCGACCCCTCACCCAGGGAGCGGTCGACGAGTGGACCAGACAGCGCATCTCGTCACTCAACGTCGACCTGAGCATCGTTGGCGGGAACGGGTTGACGTCTGACACCGGCCTCACCACCACCAATCCCGATGAGGCGGAGGTCAAGCGTGCGATGCTGCTCGCCGGGCGGCGCCGGATCCTTCCCATAACGTCACCCAAAATCGGCCGAGCGTCGTTCTGTCACGTGGCAGACGTCAGCGAACTCGACATGATCATCACCGATAGCGGCGCGGATCCGAGCCAAGTGACGGCGTTGAGTTCGGCCGGGCCGGAACTCATCGTCGTGTAAACGCACCACATCGGGGTTTCGGCCCCTCACCGCTGTACCCAACTACAGGAGAGCGAGAACAACGTGCCCCTCGTCACCACAGGCCTCATCATCCGTGAAGCCGGCGCCACTGCGGCGTTCAACGTCATTCAGATCGAACACGCCGAAGCGATCGTCACCGGTGCCGAGCAGGCCGGATTGCCCGTCGTCCTGCAGATCTCCGAGAACGCCGCGAAGTACCACGGCGGCTTAGCGCCGATCGCTCTAGCCTCCCGCCGCATCGCGGAGGACGCCCGCGTCAACGTCGCCCTTCACCTCGACCACGCGGAGAGTGAAGCCCTCGTCGAGGAGGCGTTCGATCTGGGTTTCACCTCGGTGATGTTCGACGCGGCCCGGTTGAACTACGCGACGAATGTGGAGCGGACCGCCGCGATCGCCGCCCGCGGGCGTGAGCGCGGCGTCTGGGTGGAGGCCGAACTCGGCGAGATCGGCGGCAAAGACGGTGCCCATGCACCTGGCGTCCGCACGAACGTCGACGACGCGATCGCCTTCGTGGAGCAGACCGGCGTGGACGGCCTTGCGGTCGCGGTGGGCAGTTCCCACGCCATGACCACCCGGAGCGCGTCACTGGATTTCGACCTCATCGATCGGCTCACGTCCGCACTGGCAGTGCCGCTCGTGTTGCACGGCTCGAGCGGGGTGTCCGACGCGGATATCCGGCAGGCCGTTCTCCGCGGCATGCGCAAGGTCAACATCTCGACTCACCTCAATGCGGTCTTCACGGCATCACTGCGCGAAGTGCTGGTGATCCACCCGACTCTGGTCGACCCAAGGAAGTACCTGGGCCCCGCACGCGACGCCGTAGCCTCGGAGGTGGCCCGGCTCATCGCACTCATCAGCTCTCCGCGGGTCTAGGACACAGTCCCGCGGACGCGCTAGAGCCGGGTGACTACGACCTTCACTTCCTCGCCGCCGGAGGAAGCCGCGAAGGCTTCCGAGACTTCGTCCAGCGGGAATCGGCTCGTGATGAAGTCTTCCGCGGTCACACCACCGGCCAAGATGATCTCGATTGCCGTCTGGTAGTCCTCGGGCAGGTAGGTCGCGCTGCCTTGGATCCGCATCTGGAGGTCCTGAATCTGTGGCAGCGGAACCATGACCGCAGAAGCAGGCACGCCGACAATCATCACCGTGCCCGCTTTCATCGCCAGGGCGATCGCCTGGTCGACCGTGGGCTGGATGGCTACGCAGTCGAACACAACGTCAGCGCTCTCACCGAGCTCGCCGCGGATCGCCTCGACAATGTCGGAGCGGGAAGCATCCACCACGGCGTCAGCTCCGAGACGCAGCGCGCGTTCGCGCTTGCTGGGCAGCATGTCAGTCATGACGATCCTTCGGGCTCCCGCGTGACGCGCAGCCGCGAGGACCAGCAGGCCGATCGTGCCGGCCCCGATGATCACCACGGCCTTCCCCTCGACACCACCGGAAAGCCGCACCGCGTGCACAGGAGTGGACAGCGGTTCGATCAATGCCGCCTGGAAGTTGTCGAGTTCGTCCGGGATGACGTGGAGGCGGTTGGCCGGGATGGTGAAGAAGTCGGCCATGCCGCCCTGCTCGTAACCACAGCCGAAGAACCGCAGGTTCTCACAGACGTTGCTCCGGCCCGTCGTGCACATCTTGCACTCCCAGCACGGCAGGGTCGGCTCCACGGTCACCCGGTCGCCGGGTTTCACGCTCGTGACCTCGGCACCGGCCTCGCGCACGACACCGACGACCTCGTGGCCCGGGAAGTAGGGCAGTGGAACGAATGGGTGCCGCCCGTGGGAGGCATGGGTATCCGAACCGCAGACGCCGGACACCGTCGTCTCGACCAGGACCTCGTGAGGCAGAGGCGTGGGCCTGTCCGCCTCCTCGACGACAATCTCTCCCGGCCTGACAACGACGCGGCGCATGGTCTCGCTCATGGGATGACCTGGATCTTTCTGCCCTTACCCTCACGGAAGAGCTCGATGGCTTGGGGATACTGCTCGAGGGGGAGGCGGTCGCTGATGAACACGTTCGGGTCGATCACTCCGGCTGCGAAGAGATCAACGGCGCGGTCATACGAGTTCAGAGTCGCCATGGAGCCGGTGATCGTGATCTCGTGCCGGAAGATCTTGTACGGCTCGATGGTCGCACGCGCCGCGTAGGAGGATACGCCGAACTGAAGGAAGGTCCCGCCCCGGTCGACCCGGCCGAGTCCATCCTGGATCGCCCGCTCGTTTCCGGTCGCGTCGACCACGAGTTCCCAACCGTACGGCCGGTCCAGTTCATCGGCGGAGGTGACTGCCGCGTCACAGCCCAGCTGCTTCGCCACTTCCAGCTTGGCGGGGTTGACGTCGACCATCTCGACGCTTGCGACGCCGGCGTGCTTGGCGAGCTGCATCATCATGAGGCCCATTGTTCCCGCACCGTAGATGAGAGCGCGGCTGCCCATCTGGTTCTTGATCACGTCGTAGCCTCGGATGGCGCAGGACAACGGCTCGATGAGGGAGGCGTCAATCGCCTTGACGTGTGGAGGAAGCTTCACGCAGTATTTCACGCCGACGACCGCGAATTCGGCGGCACCACCATTGAGGGAGGTTCCGTATCCGCCAGCGACCTCGCAGAGATTGGTGAGGCCCTTGCGGCAGTACCGGCACTCATAGCAGATGAACGAGGGATTCACCCCGACCTGGTCGCCGATCTCGAACTCGGTGACCCCCGAGCCGAGGGCGACGACCTCGCCTGCGAATTCGTGACCCGGGACCAGGGGGAATGTGTCGGCGAACTCACCCTCCAAAATGTGCAAGTCGGTACCGCACAGTCCACAGGAGGCGACGTCGATGACCACGTCCCGTGGCCCCGGCGTGGGATCCGGGATCGTGGTCACCTCGATCTGCCCGGGACCGGTTATGACGGCAGCCCTCATGCGGCGTGTCCTTTCTCTCTGGTGCTCTAAGCCAACGGGATGTCGGCGACGGACAGGACGAGGTCAGCCCTCGTCCTGGTGGCTGCAACGAGCTCCGCGTTCTTCTGGTCAGTGCCGCGCGCCCATGCGTCAGCCGCTTCGGCGCTCAGCCCGAACTGCTCGTGACGGCGGATGAGCCTCTCCAGCCGCAGGTCCTCCGGCGGCGCGACGAACCAGCTCTCGTCGATCGACTCGCGCACGGCGCCCCATCCGCCTTCGTCGACGAGCAGGTAATTGCCCTCCGTGACGATGAGTGGCGTGTCCGGCATGACAGGCACCGCGCTGCCAATGGACTCGTCCATCGCCCTGTTGAACTCGGGCGCGTACACGATCCCCTCACCCTGCGCGCGAAGGCGCGCGAGCAGGAGGGCATAGCCGGAGATGTCGAATGTGTCCGGGGCGCCCTTGCGATCACGGCGGCCAAGCGCGTTCAGCACCGAATTGGCCAGGTGGAAACCGTCCATCGTGACCAAGACGGCATCCGGTGCGAGCGCGTTCACGAGCGCCGAGGCCAGAGTCGACTTGCCCGCTCCGGGGGACCCGGTGATGCCGAGGATGCGCCGCTGCCCGGGAACGATGAGTGACCGGGCGCGCTCGACGGCGCGGTCGAAAGTCAGGTCCTGCACACGGGGGTGGTCGTGGTCGACGGTCGACATGCGGGAAACATCTTTCTCCGGCTGTCAACGGCGACAGCGACGGCTTTGTCAGTATCAGGAGAGGAGTTGTGGCACCGCACCTGCGGCGCCCGGACCAGCTTATGACATCGATCCCGTTCGGTTGTGGTCCCCTTTCCGTGCCGATGGGTGCAGGGACGTGGGGAAGGAGCTTCTCGGGCTGTCGGCATGGGGTCCGGTGAAATCGAGGATCACTTTGGGCCGGTCGAGCGCCCTGCGCATCAGAAGATCGAGGGCCTGGTCGTAGTGCCGCCAGGAGATTTGCCGGTCGACCAGCGCTTCCGGGTTCACCACGCCCTGCTCCAGCAGCCTCACGGCCCGAGCAAGGAACGGGATCCCGCCGAGGACGCCGCTGATCTGGAGCCCCTTGGTCACGACTGCGACGGCATCGATTGGGACCAGCTCGCTTCCGGGCATGCCGACTTGAGCGATGCGTCCCCCGCCACGCGCCACCCGCGTAGCGACCGCTAGGGAACCATCGGCCCCCGACATCTCCAGCACGACGTCGTAGCGATCGGGGATGGCATCGGCCACCAGCACCGCCCGTTCCGCCCCCATCGCCACAGCCGCGTTCATCCGCTCGCTCACCCCGAGGACCTCCACACGGGCACCCATGTGGTGGGCGACCTGCACGGCAAGCAGCCCCAGGGTACCGGTGCCGATGACTCCGACGCTCTCCCCCGATTCGAGCCGGGTAGCCGAGAGGGCGTGCAGCACGGTGACGAGCGGTTCGCACAGCACCGCGTGCGCCGGGTCGACATGGTCCGCAAACCGAGCAGCGTTCTCCGCGGGAATCCGAAGGTACTGGGCCGCGGCTCCTGGGGTGTCTCCGCGCACACCGAGCTCGTTCCGGGTGGGGCACTGATTGCGGCGTCCTCGCCGGCACTGCTCACAGTGCCCGCAGCTGAGGAAGGGCTCTCCCACCACACGATCACCGGGGGCGAGCCCGGTCACGTCCGGTGCCACCGCCTCCACCGTGCCCGCCCACTCGTGGCCTGGACGGAAGGGGAAGGCGGAGAGCCCGTTTTTCATATAGGCGATATCGCCCGTGAACAGGTGAACGTCGGTGCCGCAAATGCCGAGCCGGTCGATACGCACCAGAATGTGCCCCGGCACCTCGGCCGGGATCGGTACCCGCCGCCATTCCAACTGCCGCGCCCTGGGGAACACCAAGGCGTCCATCTCCCCCTCTGCCCAGGTCACGTCAAATCTCCTGCCCGGTGGGCAACAGCACGAGGTCACGCACGACGACGTGTGGCGGGCGCGTGAGCATGAAGAGGATCGCCTCGGCCACGTCCGAGGACCGGATGCCCGTCCCCTCATCGATTCTCGCTTGCTCCTCCGGCGACCCGTGTTCGAACCCCCACAGCGGGTTGAGCACCACGCCCGGGGCGATGGCACCCACGCGCACTCCCGTCCCGGCGTTCTGCCGGCGCACGGTGTGCACGAACGACTGCACGGCGTGCTTCGTCGCGGAGTAGACCGGCTCCCAGTGGATGTCCTGGTGACCCGCGACGGAACTGGTGACGAGAACATCCCCGTGCCCCTGCTCGATAAGGTGGGGCAGCGCGGCGCGTACGAGAGTGAAGACGCCGGTCACATTGGTGGCGACCACATCCGCGATGGCGTCGATCGGGGTCTGCGTCAGATCACCTCCGGCGTAGATGCCCGCGTTCGGTAAGACGATATCGATCCGGCCGAAGCGTTCGAGGGCTGCCGCCACGATCCGCTCGGCCGACGATGGATCTGCGACGTCTGCGACGAGGGTCTCGATTGGCCGCGACCCGTCGCCCAGCAACTCGGTGAGCCTGGCCTGCGAGCGGCCCACCGCCAGCACGGAGCATCCCTCGTCGGCCAAGGCCACCGTCGTTGCGAGGCCGATGCCCGAACTCGCACCGGTGACGATAGCAACCTTGCCGGCCAAGACTCCGGCTGTCGTCGGCTGATCAGCCATGGAATGCCTCCCTCGCACCCGAGTCGACGGCCGAGATTTCCAGGCGGCGACGACGATACAGCTCGTCGGAGCGGGTGTGGATACGCGTGACCTCCGCATCAGGCATGAACCGCACCCCACCGAAGGCGGCAGCACTCGTCATGATCCGGGCGGACTTGACGGCCATTGCCGTGATCCGCAGCACCTCTGCAGCGGTACCGCCGAGGGCGAACATGCCGTGATTGCTGAGGTAGATGACCTTCGGAGCTTCGCCATGCTCGTTCGTGTAGGCCCGGAGGCGTTGCCGAACGACACGCGCGAGGGCGAGGCCGGGGTCCACGTAATCGATCAGCAGCGGAGCGGTTCCGAGGACGACAATCTGATCGGGGAACAACGACCCCTCCGTCAGGAGCGCGGCGTCCTGGGAGCAGAGGATGCCATTGACCGCGATCGGGTGGGTGTGCCCGACCGCGTTCACCCCGGGAAGCTCCAGGCACACGGCGTGCAGCAGTGCCTCTACCGAGGGCCGACCGCGCCCGTGAGCGGCTTGGGCCGCGCTGAACAGCCGGTCGACGTCGACGTCGTCGGAGGCCGGGTCGGCGATGACCTCGAGAAGGTCGTCGATCCCAACGGGAACGAAGTCCGCCGCTGTCGCGCCAGCCATGTTGACGCCGCTTGCCTTCACGAGCATCCGTCCATCCGCGGTGCGGATCGACGTGTTGCCCTCAGCGAGGATCACGTAGTCGAGGCCGGGATCACCCAGTTGCCGGGAGAGGATGACGATCTGTTCGACTGCAGCAGCATCCGCCACTTCAGTATTCGCCTTCACGTGGCGACCTTTCTGTCAGGGGTAGTACCGGGAAGGAACTCGCGGACCTCATCGCCATCGATCAGCTCCAAAGAGCGGGCCAGCTCCATGGAAGGTAGAACGCCGGACGCGACAGCGAGGCGGTAGATGATCCCGAGGCTCGACGCCTCGGCCGGACCGGCGACGACGGGAAGCCCGCTCTCCTCAGCCGTGAGCAGGCAGAGCAGGTCGTTGCGCGCTCCGCCGCCGATGATCCTCACGCCGGCGAGTCGCCGACCGGCAAGCCGGGCTGCGACTCGGAGGGTGTCGGCGTAGGCGATCGCGAGGCTTCGAAGGATGACGTGCACGAGTTCGGCACGACCGGACGGACGCCGGTGGCCCGCCGCCTCGCAGGAG
>JAODMM010000227.1 GCA_025465015.1 Cryobacterium sp.
CTGATCGCGGAGTGCTCGCGGCGGGTCAGCCCGCGGCCGAAGTACTCGATCTGGTCGGCGTACGTGTTGGGCGTCGACATCTCGACCGTGGCCGGCAGGTTGAGGATGATCTCGCGCCCGGCCTCAGGCTGCCACACGTCGGAGACCGCCTCGCAGACGCTGAGGGCGAAGTCGGTGTCGGACTGGGTGAAGATCTCGGGGCTGTACTCGTAGAAGACGACCGTCTCAGGGATGGTCTCCTCGTACTTCTTGCACAGGCGTGCGCCGGAAACCGCGATGTCGGCGATACCGTCCTCGTCGAGGCCGAAGACGACGCGGCGCTGCAGCGTCGAGGTGGAGTTGTAGAGGTGCACGATCGCCTGCTTGGCGCCGGCGATGGCCTCGTAGGTGCGCTCGATGAGCTCCTCGCGGGCCTGGGTCAGCACCTGGATCACCACGTCGTCGGGAATCAGGTCGTCGTCGATGAGCTGACGCACGAAGTCGAAGTCGGTCTGGCTGGCGCTCGGGAAGCCGACCTCGATCTCCTTGTAGCCCATCTTGACGAGCAGCTGGAACATGGAGAGCTTGCGGGCGGGCGACATCGGGTCGATCAGCGCCTGGTTGCCGTCGCGCAGGTCGACCGCGCACCAGCGCGGGGCCTTGGTGATGCGGTTGCCAGGCCAGGTTCGGTCCGGGAGGTCAACCCGGAACTGCTCGTGGTACGGCTGATACCGGTGAACGGGCATCGCCGACGGGGTCTGGTTGTTCTTCATGGTCTGTGTTCTCCTCGCGAGTGGTGGGGTGCCAACGACGAACTCCGCGACGAGTGAGGCCTCAGATTAGGACTCGTCGCGGCAGCTAAGAAGGAGCACACCGAACACGCAATCAGGCTAGCACTCATTGGTCGCGGCCCGGACGATCAGAAACCGAGACGGCCGAGCTGCTTCGCATCGCGCTGCCACTCCTTGGCGACCTTCACCCGTAGCGACAGGAATACCCGTTTTCCAACGAGGGGTTCGATCTGTTTGCGAGCCCGCATACCAACATCTTTCAGCCGGCTGCCGGACCTGCCGATGATGATGCCCTTCTGGCTGTCGCGCTCGACGAACAGGTTCGCGTAGACCTCGACCAGCTCCTGGTCGTCCCGTTCGATGATGTCGTCTATCGTGACCGCGATCGAATGCGGGAGTTCCTCGGTGACCCCCTCAAGGGCTGCCTCCCGGATGTACTCCGAGATGCGCGCCTCCAGGCTTTCGTCGGTGACCGCATCCGGCGGGTAGAGGGGCGACGTCGAGACCGGGAGGAGGCGGAGGAGTTCCGCGGTGAGAGTATCGAGTTGAATGTGGCTGGTCGCAGAGATCGGAACGATCGCCTCCCAGTCGCGCAGCTCCGACACCGCGAGGAGTTGCGCTGCAACGCTGGTCTTCGACGCAGCATCGATCTTCGTGACGATCGCCACCTTCTTCGCCCGGGGGAACGAATCCAGCTGCTCGTTGATGAAACGGTCGCCTGGCCCGATCGGTTCGTTAGCCGGGATGCACAGGGCCACGACATCGACGTCCGCGAGCGTGGACTGCACGAGGCTGTTCAGGCGCTCTCCGAGGAGCGTGCGCGGCCGGTGGATGCCCGGGGTGTCGACGAGGATCAACTGCCCGTTCTTCTGATGCACGATGCCCCGGATGGCGCGCCGCGTGGTCTGCGGCTTCGAGGAGGTGATGGCCACCTTCTCCCCTACCAGCGCATTCGTCAGCGTGGATTTGCCCACGTTCGGACGACCGACGAACGACACGAATCCTGCCCTGTAATCCTGCTCAGCCACGGCCTTGTGCTCCTTCATCGTCTTGTTTCCCCTGGAACGCCGTCTGGGCATCCTGTAACGCCTCGTCCCGTTCGACCAGGACGGTGCTGATTCTCTTGCGGCGACCCTCGACGCGCTCGGCGGTGAGGTTCAGGCCGCTGACCCGCGCCACCGCACCGGTGACAGGCAGTCGCCCCAGCGTCTTCGACAACAACCCGCCGACCGAGTCGACGTCGTCATCGTCGAGGTCGAGGTCGAACAGTTCACCGAGCTCATGGACGGGAAGTCGGGCACTCACCCGGTATCTGCCCGCGCCGATCTCCTCGACGAGTTCCACGTCGCGGTCGTATTCGTCGGAGATGTCCCCGACAAGTTCCTCGATCAGATCCTCCAGGGTGACCAGTCCGGCGATGCCGCCGTACTCGTCCACAACCATCGCGAGGTGGTTCGACTCCAGCTGCATCTGGCGCAACAGCGCGTCGGCCTTCTTGGACTCCGGAACAAACAACGCCGGCCGGACGAGACTTCCCACCGCCACGCCCTCCGCATGGGCGGGCCGTTCGTAGATCAGGCGTGCGAGATCTCGCAGGTAGAGGATGCCCGTGACATCGTCGACTTCCCCGTCCACGACGGGGGCTCGGGAGATCCCCTTGTTGAGGAAGAGCCCCATGGCCGCTCCGATGGTGGCGGTGGCGTCGATGGAGACCATGTCGGTGCGCGGCACCATGACCTCCCGCACGACGGTGTCGCTGAATTCGAAGATCGAGTGGATGAGTTCCCTGTCGCCTTCCTCCAGCACGTCGAGTTCGGTCGCCTCATCGACCATGCTCAGCAGCTGGTCCTCCGACGTGAAGGTGTTGAGGCGCGCCCGGCCGGGGGTCACCCGGTTGCCGAGGGCGACCAACGCGTTGGCCACAGGACCCAGCAGGATCCGCAGGAAGTGGACGAGCACGCCGGTGAGCCTCAGCAGCGTCGCAGGATGGGCCCTGCCCACGCTCCGCGGGCTGGCTCCCACCAACACGAACGACGCGGCGGTCATGATCCCGGCAGAGAGGAGAAGTGCAAGCCACAGTTCCTCTATCGTCGTGGCGAAAACCAGCGTGACCAGCACCGCTGCGGTCGTCTCGGAGATGATCCGCACGAAGTTGATCGCATTCAGGTGCGCGCCCGTGTCATCCGCGATCGCTTGAAGTGACCGCCGGGAGCGAGAGGCCGCCGCCAAGTCGGAGATGTCCGCGCGCGACTGTGCCGTGATGGCGGAATCAATTGCGGCCATGAGCCCGCCGAAAGCGACGAGGGCGAGCGCCACAGCGACGAACCAGCCGATGGTCATGTGGTCCGTCGTCGTTCCTGCATGGCAAATCCGAGCAGGATGTCGCGCTGGATGGCGAACATCTCCTTCTCCTCGTCGGGCTCGGCGTGGTCGAAGCCGAGCAGGTGCAGGACGCCGTGAGTAGTAAGCAACAGAAGTTCCTCAAGGCTGCTGTGGCCGGCCGTCTCCGCCTGCGCCTCCGCGACCTGTGGGCAGAGCACGATGTCACCCAGCAGGCCGGGCGGTGTTTCCGCGTCCTCGGTACCGGGCCGGAGCTCATCCATGGGGAAACTCAGGACATCGGTCGGTCCGGGCTCGTCCATCCATTGCACATGGAGCTGTTCCATGGCCCCTTCGTCCACGAGCACGATCGCGAGCTCGGCGTCGGAGTGCACGTGCATCGCGTCGAGCGCGAACGCCGCCAGCCGGAGGATGGTCGGTTCGTCGACGGGAATACCCGACTCGTTGTTGATCTCGATACTCAACTGGGTCTCCGTTTCGGCAGCCGGTCACGGGGTGACCCTGCGCGCCGTTCGGCGCGATTGGCGAATTCGCGGGCCTGGTCGCTCTCATAGCGCTGGGCCTGCTTTTGGGCGTCATACTCGGTGTAGGCGTCGACGATGCGCCCGACGAGGGAGTGGCGGACCACATCGTCGCTCGTCAGTCGGGCGAAGTAGATGTCGTCGATGTCGTTCAAAACCCGAGTCACCAACCGAAGCCCACTCGAACCGGCAGGCAGGTCGACCTGGGTGATGTCACCCGTGACCACCATTCTCGACCCGAATCCGAGCCGGGTGAGGAACATCTTCATCTGCTCCGGCGTCGTGTTCTGCGCTTCATCGAGCACGACGAACGAGGAGTTGAGCGTACGGCCGCGCATGTAGGCCAGAGGTGCGACCTCGACTGTTCCTGCCGCCAGAAGCTTGGGAACCAGCTCGGGGTCCATCATCTCGTTGAGGGCGTCGTAGAGCGGTCGAAGATAGGGATCGATCTTGTCGGTCAGTGTTCCGGGGAGGAAGCCCAGTCGTTCTCCTGCCTCGACAGCGGGGCGGGTGAGGATGATGCGCTCGACTTCTTTGCGCTGCAGAGCCTGCACCGCCTTCGCCATGGCCAGGTAGGTCTTGCCTGTTCCGGCCGGGCCGATTCCGAACACGATCGTGTTCTGGTCGATAGCGTCGACATACTGCTTCTGGCCGAGCGTCTTGGGGCGGATGCTCTTGCCGCGCGAGGTGAGGATGGCCTGCCCGAGCAATTCGGACGGGCTCGACGAACTGTCGATTCCGAGCATCTTCGCCGAAGTTGTCACCTCGGCCTCGCCCAGCACCTGTCCGTTCCGGATCATCAGTTGAAGTTCCTCGATCAGGCGACGCACCGCCTCGACCTGGGCCGGATCCCCCTGCAGGGTGATCTCGTTGCCGCGCACATGCACGTTGACCGTGGGGTACTGCTTCTCGATCGTGCTGAGGAACCTGTCCTGCGGCCCCAGGAGCCTGACCATGGCGATCCCGTCGACATGGAGGCTGACCTCGCCCTCCGCGCCGCCTTGGCCGTTCACACTGCTGTCACTGGGCATTGAGCGATCCCTCCGTGAGGCGGCCGCCCAAGAGGTGGGCGTGCACGTGGAAGACGGTCTGCCCGGCGGCCTCGCCGGTGTTGAAGACAAGTCGGAACTGTCCGCCGGCACGTTCCTCGGCGATCCCCCGGGCCACATCGACCAGTTCGGCGAGAAGACCGGGGTCGCCTGCGGCTAGTTCGACGACATTGCGGTACTGCTGAGTCTTCGGCGTGACAATGACGTGCACGGGAGCCTGCGGGGCGATGTCATCGAACGCGAGCACCCGGTCGGTCTCCGCCACGATGATGGCGGGGATCTCGCGGGCGGCGATGCGAGTGAAAATGGACGGTTCGGTGTCCGGGGAGGGTTCCTGGCCGTTGGACTGGGCTGCACCGGGAGAAGACATACCTCTATCTTAAGTGGCGGCTCACCAACGCCCGAGTGCTGCGTTCAGAACGGCCAGCGCAGCGGGCCCCGCGGTGGACGTGCGGAGCACGGTTTCACCGAGGCGGACGGCCACGGCCCCGGCCTCTTGAAGAAGGTCGAGCTCGGCGGGTGCGATCCCGCCTTCGGGACCCACCACCAAGACGATGTCTCGACCCTCGTCGAGGGCCGTCATCCCAGCGAGCCGCGCCGACGCGGTCGGTTCAAGAAGAAGCATCCGAGTTGATGCGGCCAGCACTGCCAGCTGCTTCGTCGTGGCGAGATCGGCGATCTCGGGAAGCCACGGGCGGATCGACTGTTTCGATGCCTCCCGCACTATTGACGACCAGCGATCACGTCCCTTGGCGATTTTCGCCCCTTCCCACCTCGACACGGAGCGTGCGGCCGCCCACGGGATGACCCCGTCGACTCCGAGCTCGGTAGCGGCCTGAACGGCGAGTTCGTCGCGATCCCCCTTCGCCAACGCCTGCACCAGGCGGATGCGAGGAGTCGGGCGCGGGGTCACGGCCGCGTCCTCGACCGTCAGAGCCAGCTCGGACGGCGCCGCGGAAACCACGACTCCTCGCAGGACGAGCCCGGCACCGTTCCCGAGCAGCAGCTGCTCCCCCGGCCGGACCCTGCTCACCGTCACCGCATGCTTGGCTTCGCTCCCACCCACGCTCACATGTGAGCCTGGGCGGCAGTCCTCCTCACGAAGGGACTCGTCGAGAAAGAAGTGCGCCATGCGACGCCGTCTCAGCCGAGGAAACGGTCGCGGAGTTTGGCGAACATCCCCTGTTGGAAATGGCTCAGCTCGGGCGAGCGTGCCTTCTGCCGGGACGCGAACTGCTGAATCAGGTCGCGTTCTTTGTGATCGAGCTTCGTGGGCGTCACAACCTGCACACCCACCTTGAGATCGCCACGCCCGCTTCCGCGGAGCCGCGTTACACCGCGGTCCTTGACGGTGATGATCTCAGAACTCTGGATACCCGGCTTCAGCTCGATATCGATGTCGCCGTCGAGCGCCCTCACTGTGGCGGTGGTGCCGAGGATGGCATCCGTCATTTGCACTTCGAGGGTGCAGAGGAGGTCGTCGCCGTTGCGGCTGAAGACATCGTGATGGCGCACCTTCATCTCGAGGTAGAGGTCACCGTTCGGGCCTGCTGCCGGGCCCGCCTCGCCGCTGCCGGGCATCTGGAGGCGCAGCCCGGTGTCCACGCCCGCGGGGATGTCGACCGGCACGGTGCGACGGGCGCGCACCCGGCCTTGACCCTGGCAGGTCACGCACGGAGTGGCGATGACGGTGCCGTACCCGCGGCAGGTGCCGCAGGGGCTGGAGGTCATGACGTTGCCGAGGAGGGATCGCACCGCGCGCTGGATGGTCCCAGTGCCGTGGCAGATGTCGCAGGTGACGGGTGCGGTACCCGGCTGGCAGCAGGTTCCGTGGCAGGTCTCGCACACGATCGCGGTGTCGACCTCGATGTCCCGGTGGGTCCCGAAGATCACGTCATCGAGGTCAAGTTCGACACGGATGAGGGCATCCTGGCCGCGTTCGCGACGCGAGCGCGGGCCCCGGCTTGCGCCACCGCCGCCGAAGAACGTCTCGAAGATGTCGCCGAAGTTACCGAAGTTACCACCGTCGAAACCCCCGCCCTGGCCGCCGAGGTCGTATTGCTCGCGTTGCCGGGCGTCACTCAGCACGTCGTAGGCGTGCGTCACCATCTTGAACCGCTCCGACGCATCCGCCCCTGGGTTCACGTCAGGGTGCAGTTCCCGAGCAAGGCGCCGGTAGGCCTTCTTGATTTCGTCGGTGGAGGCGTCGCGGGAGACGCCGAGTACTTCATAGTGGTCAGCCAAAGGTGGCTCTCCTTGTTAGTTCTTGGGCAGTGCTGTGCGGGACGGCCGGAAAGATGGGAATGATCAATTCTCGCCGAGCAGGCGTGAAAGATACCTGGCAACGGCACGGACCGCCGCCATGTTGTTGGAGTAGTCCATGCGTGTGGGACCGAGGACACCCAGTCGGGCGAGGTCGCCGCCGGGCGAGGTGTAGCCGCTGGTGAGGACGGAGGTCTCTCCCAGGCCGAACGAGGCGTTCTCGCGTCCGATGCTCACCGAGACGCCATGCTGGTCGGACGCCATCTCCCCGAAGAGGCGCAGCAGCACCACCTGCTCCTCAATCGCCTCGAGGACCGGGAAGATGCTGCCGGTGAAATCCTCCTCGGTGCGCACCAGATTGGCGGTGCCGGCCATCACGAGCCGGTCGTGCCTGTTCGCTCCGACTTGGTCCGTGAGGGTCGCGGTGATCAGTGCGACCACATCGTGGAGGTCGCGAGGTCCGAAGCCCTCAGCATCCTGCAACGCGATAGTGGCGGCGGACATTGACAGACCGCCGATTGCCACGTTCAGCCGGGCGCGTACGTCGGCTAAGGCGTGCTGGTCGACGGGTCGCGGCAAGTCCATGACCCGTTGTTCGACGCGCCCGGTGTCGGTGATGAGCACTGAGAGCACGCGCGTTTCCGTCAGGGGTACCAGCTCAACGTGGCGCACCGTCGCGCGGGACAACGACGGGTACTGCACCAGTGCCACCTGGTGGGTCAGCTGCGAGAGCAGCCGGACGCTCCGCGCGAGGACCTCATCAAGGTCGGGAGACTGCCCGAGGAAGGTCTCGATCGCCTGCCGCTGGGCTGAGGTGAGTGGTCGCAGGTCGGACAGGTGATCGACGAAGAGGCGGTAGCCCTTATCCGTGGGGATTCGCCCCGACGAGGTGTGCGGAGCGGCGATCAATTCCTCCTCTTCGAGGAGCGCCATGTCGTTGCGGATGGTTGCGGCGGACACACCGAAGGAGTGCCGCTCGACGATGGATTTGGAGCCGACGGGTTCGCGCGAGGCGACATAGTCCTGCACGATGACGCGCAAGACCTCGAGACTCCGGTCAGACACCATATTGCCGTTTGCCTCCCCAGCTCACCATCGTTAGCACTCGCAATGACTGAGTGCCAATCATATCGCGAGTCCGACCGCTATTTCCGTTGCCATCCCGCATGCCCGGGCGTTAGCTTATGCATGTACCCGACCTGCGCTATACCACGGTCTTCTGAAAGGCACGACCATGAGCGACCCGAACGCCTCCGTCCCTGCCGCTGCCAACCAGGGCCAGCCGCCGCTGCAACAGCCTCACCAGTCGCCTCCGCGGCAGGACGGATCCCCGCCGGCGTACGAATCGCCACAGCAGTACCGGGCGCCAGACCAGCCGGCGATCACTCCGCTGGGCGAGGCCGAAGACCGCCAGTGGGCATCGTTCGCACACCTTGGCGGAATCCTCTCCTTCCTGCCTTCCCTCATCATCTGGCTCGTCTTCAAGGACCGCGGACGATTCACGGACTCCGAGGCCAAGGAAGCCCTGAACTTTCAAATGACGTTGGTCCTGGCGTACGTCGTCATCAACGTCGTCTCCATCGCCCTCGCGCTCGTCACGTTCGGCATCGGCGGGGTGTTCAGCCTCCTGGTCTGGGTCGTCTGGATCCTCGGCGTCGTCTTCTCCATCCTCGGCTTCATGAAGGCTAAGGACGGTCAGCGCTACCGCTACCCGTTCGCGCTGCGGCTGGTCAAGTGAGCCGGAGCGGGAGGCAGTCCCCCAACCCGTCCCGCGCGCCGCAGCCCGTGCGACACGCGGACCTGCCACTACTCTGGTGCCAGCACACCCTGCATGACCTCGCTCACCCCTGAACCGCGACCAAGGAGATCTAATGTCTGACGCAACTCCCCCACCCGCCACTCCGTACCAGGGTCCGGCGGCAATGAGTCCCGCCGATGAGAAACTGTGGGCGACGCTCATCCACGTCGGCGGCATCCTGTTCGGATTCCTCCCGGCGCTGATCGGCTACCTCGTCCTCAAAGACCGCGGTCCCTTCATCCGCCAGCACTCAGCGACGGCGCTCAATTTCCAGATCACGCTTCTGATCGCCTACGTCGTCGGCGGCATCCTGTCGATCGTGCTGATCGGCCTCTTCATCCTGCTCGCCGCCTGGGTTCTGGCCATCGTGTTCGGCATCATGGCAGCGATTGCGGCGAACAAGGGCCAGCCGTACACCTACCCGATGTCGATCAGGTTTGTGAGCTGACTCACCTCGGTCGGCGCCCCCCGCGCCGGATTTCCATCCGCTGATTCACGGAGAAGGCACCGTCGGTACGTTTACCGGGGGTGCCTTCTTCGTGGGCACGCTCCGTCTCGATGCGCGCCCTCCGTCTCCTCGCGCACACTTTGCCGCAATGACCGAGTTGAGGGGCGGGGCCGGTGTCAGGGGCGGTCGGCAAGGAGCCGACGCACGACTGCATCGGCAAGAAGGCGGCCACGGAGCGTCAGCTCGATCGACCCGCTCAGCGCGGCTCGAGCATCGACCAGCTCATCGGCTATCAGACCGGCCACCTCGCGCCTCGCCCCGGCTGCGAGCGAGGCGACGGGGATGCCCGCACGGATGCGGCTGAGCAGAAGGACACGCTCGGTCTCCCGCGTCGATTCGTCGAGGGTCTCGCGGCCCGCGGCCGGAGAGACACCAGCACGGATCCGGTCGGCGTATGCAGCGGGATGTTTCACATTCCACCAGCGCACACCACCGACGTGGCTGTGGGCGCCCGGCCCGATGCCCCACCAGTCCTGGCTGCGCCAGTACGCGAGGTTGTGCCTGGACTGGTGGGAGACATCCGTCGACCAGTTGCTCACTTCATACCAGTCGTATCCCGCAGCGGCCAGCAGCTCGTCCGCCAACTCGTACAGGTCAGCCTGGTGGTCTTCATCGACCTTCGGAACCTCGCCGCGCTTGATCTGTCGGGCGAGTTTCGTGCCCTCCTCAACGATCAGCGAATAGGCGCTGACATGGTCGGGGCCCTGGGCGATCGCATGCTCAAGGCTCGTTCTCCAGTCGTTGAGAGACTCCCCCGGCGTACCGTAGATGAGGTCAAGGCTCACGTCCAGACCGGCATCCCGCGCCCACTGCACGACGAGCGGGATACGAGCTGGGTCGTGGGTGCGCTCGAGAGTGGCAAGGACGTGGGGCACAGCGGACTGCATCCCGAACGACACGCGGGTGAAACCGGCACCGGCGAGGGTGGCCAGGTAGTCAGCGTCGACGGAGTCAGGGTTGGCCTCGGTTGTGACTTCCGCTCCGGATGTCAGGCCCCAAGTGTCTCGGACCGCCTGCAGCATTCGAACCAGGTTCTCGGCCGGGAGCAGCGTCGGTGTTCCACCACCGAAGAAAACGGTCGATGCCTGACGGAGGGGGATTCCGGAGTCTGACAGGATGCGCCCACCCGCCTCCACCTCACGAACCGCCTGGCTGGCGTAGTCGCTCTGCTTCACGCCGCGCAGCTCCGTGGCGGTGTAGGTGTCGAAGTCGCAGTAGCCGCAGCGCACTCGGCAGAAGGGAACATGAAGGTACACCCCGAAGTCACGCTCTGCGGCGCCGACGGATGCACTGTGCGGGAGTGATCCGTCGAGGGGGGCCGGGTCGGCGAGGGGAAGTGCGCTCGGCATGAGCTCCTACGCCGCAGCGGCCGGGTGAAGGGCGCGCAGGTAGCGCTTGGTGAATCTCGCCTGCTGCGCCCGTAGCAGCGGTCCGGCCAGTCGGTAGGGCAGACTACTCGGGCGAGAGAACGCCCGTACGGTGAGCCACACAGAATCGTCGTCCTCGTGGCGCTCGAGGATGAACGACTCCTCCCCGCTGGTGGGGTGACCGGCCATCGTGCCGTACGCGAATCCGATCCGGTTGGGTTCGTCAATGACGTAGACCACCCGCACCGGCGCTGTCACCGTGACCGGTCCGATCGGAACTTTCAACTGCGCGGTCATGCCGTTGGCGATGTACGGGGTGCCGTCATCGGCGAAGGTCGCTTCGTTCACCGGATGCTGCTGCTCGGTCTTCGGCGTGCCGTCCGGGTTGAACACGATGCCGCTGTACTGCACACCCGTTCCGGTCTCGAGGTCAGTGACCTCGATGCCGCTGCCACGCTGCACCCCCCAGGTCATCAGCGACTTCGCCGCAATATCGAACCGTTCAGTGCCACTGCCGAGCTTCACCGCTCGTTCGAGAGGCCGATAACCCTTCGGTGGATACCTGAGGAGATCGGGGGCGAGGGTGCCACCGATGGCACCGTAGGTGACGGCGGCGTCGGTGAATGTTGAGCGTCGCATCCGGCTACTTCTTGTCTTTCTTCTCGGTGTCACCCGTGAGAGCGGCAACGAAGGCTTCCTGCGGGACTTCGACGCGGCCCACCATCTTCATGCGCTTCTTACCTTCCTTCTGTTTCTCCAGAAGCTTGCGCTTGCGGCTGATGTCACCGCCGTAGCATTTGGCGAGCACGTCTTTTCGGATCGCGCGGATGCTCTCGCGGGCGATGATTCGCGCGCCGATCGCCGCCTGGATAGGAACTTCGAACTGCTGCCGCGGGATGAGTTCACGCAAACGCCCGGTCATCAGCGTGCCGTAGGCGTAGGCCTTGTCGCGGTGCACGATAGCGCTGAAGGCGTCGACCTGCTCCCCCTGTAGCATGATGTCCACTTTCACGAGGTCAGCCTGCTGGGAACCGATGGGTTCATAGTCGAGTGACGCGTACCCGGCGGTGCGGCTCTTGAGATTGTCGAAGAAGTCAAAGACGATTTCGCCGAGCGGCATTGTGTATCGGATTTCCACACGGTCCTCGCCCAGGTACTCCATTCCGAGAAGGGTGCCGCGCCGGCTCTGACAGAGCTCCATGATGACACCGACGTAATCCTTCGGCGCAAGGATGGCGGCCTTGACGATGGGTTCCTCAACCTTGGCGATCTTGCCGTCGGGGAACTCGCTCGGGTTCGTGACCGTGACGCTCTTCTTGTCGTCAGTGGTCACCTCGTAGATCACACTCGGCGCCGTGGTGATGAGTTCGACCCCGAACTCTCGGTCGAGGCGTTCGGTGATGATCTCAAGGTGCAGCAGGCCGAGAAAGCCGCAGCGGAAACCGAACCCGAGCGCAACGGATGTCTCGGGCTCGTACACGAGTGACGCATCGGAGAGCTTGAGCTTGTCGAGTGCCTCTCGCAGGAGCGGATAGTCACTGCCGTCGATCGGATAGAGCCCGGAGAAGACCATCGGCTTGGGCTCGGTGTAGCCGGGCAGCGCCACCTTGGCCGGCTTCGACGCGGTGGTGACGGTGTCACCGACCTTTGACTGGCGCACATCCTTCACACCGGTGATCAGATAACCGACTTCGCCGACGCCGAGGCCCTGGCTGGGTGTGGGCTCCGGCGAGCTGACACCGATCTCGAGGATCTCGTGCGTTGCGCGGGTCGACATCATTTGGATCTTCTCGCGCGGGTTCAGCGCGCCGTCGATCATGCGCACGTAGGTGACGACGCCGCGGTAGCTGTCATAAACGGAATCGAAGATCATCGCCCGGGCCGGTGCGTCGGGGTCGCCGACGGGCGGAGGAATGAGCTGCGTGGCGCGATCCAGCAGCTCGCTGACGCCGGCCCCCGTCTTCCCCGAGACCCGCAGCACGTCATCGGGGTTCCCACCGATGAGGCTCGCTAGCTCTTTCGCGTACTTGTCGGGGTCGGCAGCCGGCAGGTCGATTTTGTTCAGCACCGGGATGATCGCAAGGTCGTTTTCGAGCGCCAGGTAGAGGTTCGCGAGAGTCTGCGCTTCGATTCCCTGCGCCGCATCGACGAGAAGGATGGCACCCTCACAGGCCGCCAGGCTCCGCGAAACCTCATAGGTGAAGTCCACGTGCCCGGGAGTGTCGATCATGTTCAGCGCGTAGGTCGTCCCGTCGAGTTCCCAGGGCATGCGCACCGCTTGGCTCTTGATCGTGATACCACGCTCACGCTCGATGTCCATGCGGTCAAGGTATTGAGCGCGCATGGCGCGATCGTCGACCACGCCCGTGATCTGCAGCATCCGGTCAGCAAGCGTCGACTTTCCGTGGTCGATGTGGGCGATGATGCAGAAGTTACGGATGAACTCCGGTGGCGTGGCGGCCGGTTCAAGCGCGCGAAAGGCTCGTGGTGACATGGTGTGCCAATTCTCCCACGCCCGAGAGCGCTTGCCGGTCGGGGTCGTCGCTCCGGCTCGCCGACGTGGCGCCCCGTCATCGCCGCCCATTATCGTCACCGGTCGTCGGCACCCATCGTGGACAACCAGCAGGCGCTGGTTAGGCTGGCGTCATGACGATCGCCGACGCGCCAGGCCGCGACGTGGCGATCCTGCTCGTGCACGGTCTCCGGACATCAGCGAGCATGTGGCGACACCAGCTGTCGGAGCTGCGCTCGGCCGGATACCTGGTGACCGCGATCGATCTCCCGGGCCACGGCGACCGGCTGACCGAGGAGTTCTCCGTCACCGGTGCCCTGGAGGCCATCGATGAGGGGGTGCGGGCTCTCGGCGGGATGGTCATGCTCGTCGGGTTGTCCCTCGGGGGCTACTACTCCATTGCCTACGCCGCCGCCCACCCCGATCGGGTGCTGGGACTCGTCGCGGCGGGCTGCTCCTGCGCACCCCACGGTGTCCCTATGGAGGGCTACCGAAGGCTGGCCGCGCTCATCCATCGCCTGCCCGATCGTGGGCTCTGGCTGCACGAGACGATGGCGCAGCGCCTGCTGCCGCGCCAGGGGGCGCTCGACGTCTTGGCCGGCGGCGCGGCGCTGGAAGTGATGATTCCGGCGCTTCGGGCAACCGCTACCCTCACCCCCCTCGCCGACTTAGCGGCGTACCCCGGGCCGGTGTGGCTCGTGAACGGGCGCTTCGACCACTTCCGCCTGCACGAAAGGCACTTTCTCCGCGCCTGCCGCAACGGCAGGCGCGTTCTCGTGCCCGGCGCCACCCATCTCGCGAGCCTCGCCCAACCCGAGAGATTCACGGATACCTTGCGCAGGGTCGCCGCGGAACTCTCCGCCCGGCCGACCTCGATTGCCGTCGCGGAGCAATAGCTGGTATCGTTGCCTGTTGGCTTGCGTGTTGGGTCCCACCCCGCACGATTTTCGCCGCAAAGCGCCCTCTCTCGCCGAGCGGCACCTCCCAACCAGAATCGAACGAAAGCGTACAAACGTGGCAAACATCAAGTCGCAGATCAAGCGAATCCTCACCAACAAGAAGGCCCAGGAGCGCAACAAGGCTGTCAAGAGCGAGCTCAAGACCGCGATTCGCGCCACCCGCGCCGCTGTGACCGCCGGCGACAAGGCCAAGGCCGTCGCCAGCCTCGCCGTCGCTTCCAAGAAGCTCGACAAGGCCGTCAGCAAGGGTGTTGTGCACAAGAACCAGGCTGCGAACAAGAAGTCCTCCATCGCGAAGTCGGTTGCCTCACTCGGCTAAGACGTCTCCAACGCGATTGAGAAGCCCCCGCCTCTTCCTGAGGCGGGGGCTTCTCGTATCCCGCCTCGCAAGACACCCGCGATGTCCGGATTCGCGTCGCTAGACTGACCGCGTGACCAGCTACGGCCAGCCCGACGAGTCGGTTCGCGGCAGCGCTCGCGGCGCTTCTCGCGACACCGCTGCGGCCACGCGTGCGCGACAGCACCCGCCGACGGAAGCGGGCCGGCGACGAATTGGAGCCGGATCGGTACTCGCGGCGGTGGCGATCCTCGCGCTTATGGCCGTGGCCGTGCTTGTCGGAGCGCGACTCTTCCTTGCCGGGCAGACCCAAGACGTCTGGGTGCAATTCTCGGATGTTAACGGACGGGTCCAGCTGGAGTACTGCTCGTCCCTGCCCGAATCGTTCACGGGATCGGTGCGCAACGGCGACCTCGGCAGCACTTCACCGCTCGTTCCGGTGAAGGTCGGCCCCGAAGTCTGCGCGAACCCCGATTTCCCTGACGGTGTCTGGATTCACCTGCACCGTTCGCAGGTCACCCTGGCGACGATGCAGCCCAGCTGACAGTGCAGCCCGGCCAGTGCAGCCCGGCCAGTCGGTGCACCCCGGTGGGAGCCGCACGTCCCCGTGCGTCCCCGCAGGATCCCGGTGCCTCCGACGATCACATTTCGCCGCGTTGTGAGATCACGCCGATGAGCCGTTCGAGGGCGAACACCGGGTCCCGGCCCCCGCCCTTCACGTTCTGGTCAGTCTCCGCCAGCGCCTCGATGCAGGCCGCGAGGCCGGCGTCGCTCCATCCCCTCAGGTCACGTTGCGCCCGCTCGACCTGCCAGGGCGCCAACCCGAACTGTGCGGCGAGCTGGCCGGAACCCCCTCGCACACCGAAGAGCCGCGCCATCGTGCGGATCTTGCTGGCGAACGCGGCGACGATCGGCACCGGGTCTGCGCCCGACGCCAAGGCGTGCCTCAAACTCAATAGCGCTTCTCCTCGACGGCCGGCGATCGCGGCATCCGCGACCTTGAAGGCGTTGGTCTCGACACGCCCGCCGTAGTAGCGGTCTACGGTCGTCTCGGTGACTTCGCTGCTTGAGTCGGATATGAGCTGCTGGCAGGCGGCTGCGAGCTCTGCCAGGTCGTCGGCGAAGGCGGCGACGAGGGTGCGCAAGGCACTCGGGGTGACTCGCTTTCCGGCGACCTTAAACTCGCTCGCTGCGAAGTCGTATTTGTCGGTGTCCTTCTTGAGTTCGGCGCAGACGATCTCAATCGCTGTTCCCTCAGCGGACCGGATCTGGTCAAGGAGCTTCTTGCCGCGCACTCCGCCGCCGTGTCGGAGCACGACGTAGGTGTCCTCCGCCGGACTCTGCAGGTATTCAAGGGCTTCCTGCAGGAACGTGTCGGAGCATTTCTCCACCGAATACACCCGGATGAGGCGTGGCTCCTGGAAGAGTGAGGGGCTCGCAAGCGTGAGGAGCTCACCGGAGGCGTAGCTGTCGGCCTGCACATCGCTCACCTCGAGGCTCGGATCTTCGAGTTTGAGAAAGTCGCGCAGCTGCCTGGTCGCCCTGTCGGCGAGGAAGGACTCCGGCCCGGTCACGAGCACAACAGGGGCCGGGCGCACCTGGTTCCACGCCAATTGCGGGATCGTCGCTGCCGCTTTCGGGCGGACTGCCCCGGTTCGGGTGCCCGATCGGGCGCCTGGTCGTGCTGCCACTCGGCTCCTTTCGCGTGCTCACATCGCCGGTACGGGTGTTCAGCCTGCTTCTCTTTCCAGACTAGTGCGGGCCGCCGACGCAGCTGGACGTGCCCGGTAGGGACCATCCGGCTCCCAATCGTCACCGGGTTTCTCAATCCATACGGTGAGCGCCGCCCCTGTCGGGGGGCTGTTCTCGGCGCTGGCCAGCACGACCATTCCGTGGATGTCGGTTCGAAGCGCGAACGTTCCCGCCCCAGCCAGGATGTCAAGCAGCCGCGCAGTCGGATGCCCGTACCCGTTGTCGTCCCCCACGGAAATGAGACCGGCAGTCGCGCTAAGCCCCGCGTAGAGCTCTGCACTCTGGTCGCCGGAGCCGTGATGGGCCACCTTGACGACATCGACCCGGCCCGGCGGGGCTAACGCTTGCAAGGCGTGTTGGGACTCCTCGCCGAGGTCACCGAGGAACAGTGAGTGGATGCCGCGGCCGTCGAACGCCACGGTCACGCTCCCGTCGTTGCCAGTTTGCAGGGCGGTGCCTGCGGCGGGCCAGAGCACGTGCCAGGCGAGCGCCCCCAGAGTCCCGGCGTCCCCGCGCTGCGCCTGCCGAAGAGTGGCACCACCCTCGACCAGACGCTCCCGCAACTGCTGATCCCTCGCGTCCTCCGCAATTCCCACGAGCGCCGCGTCGACGCGTCCGATCACGGCGTCAATTCCTCCGACGTGATCAAGGTCGAAGTGTGTGAGCACGAGCAGCTCGAGTCGGTCAATGCCGAGCTCGTCGAGGCATCCGGAGAGGAGTCCCGGGTCGGGGCCAACATCGATGAGACCGTAATGCGAGCCGTCGCGGACGACGACGGCATCACCCTGACCGATGTCGCAGACGGCGATCTGCCAGTCGGCGGGGAACGCCATGGAGCGTCCGACTCCCTGCCCCATCAGGCTCCCGGCATACAAGCAGGTGACGATCATCAGCGTCGCCACACCACGGCGGCGCCATAGCGGGCTGGGACTCGCCCGCCCGAGGAGTACGGCGAGCAGCAGCAGGGTGACAGCGGCCAGCGCCCCGGCCCCTGCGGCTCCCGGCCACCATGGAAGGGCGCCCCCGGGTAGCTTCTCGCTCGCCGTCGCAATTGCGGCGATCCAGGCGGCCGGCAGCCAGGCCAGCTGCATGGCGCCCTCCGCCACGCCGGGGAGAATCGGCAACAGCAGGGCGGCGAGCAGACCCAGAACCGTCGCGGCTGGGGCGGCGGGGGCGGCGAGCAGGTTGGCCGGCACCCCGTAAAGAGGGATGGAGGGGTTCAGCAGGATGAGCACCGGTTGGCAGGCGAGCTGGGCAGCCACGGGGATGGCAATGACGCCGGCCAGACCTCCGGGCATCCACCTTCCGAGGACCCG
>JAODMM010000108.1 GCA_025465015.1 Cryobacterium sp.
AAGGAACGAAGGAACTAGGAACGAAGGAACGGCACGACAAGCAAGACCGACGCCCGCACCAGAACAAGGAGACGAACATGATTACCGTAAGGACCCAGAAGCTGTTTGACGACAGGGGCGATGTGCCCGGCTGGGTGCTCATCACCCTCATGACAGCCGGGCTGGTCATCATCATCTGGGGTCTGGCCGGCCCCGCGCTCAGCGGCGTCTTCGAGCAGGCCATCAACCGCGTGAGCGCGTTCTAAGCACAGTCCATCGTGTGTACGGATCTGGTCGACAAGCAACGGGGGACGAGAGGTGCCCCCGCTATCCGCGCTGCCCAGGAGGCAGGGTCCGCAGTCGCAGAGTTCGTTATGGTGGCGTCGCTCCTGACCGTTCTGACGCTGTCGGTCCTGCAACTGGCCCTGGCCTTGCATGTAAGGAACACCGTCCTCGATGCGGCGGCCGAGGGAGCTCGTTTCGCCGCCCTCGGTGACAGCGGCCTCGCGGACGGCGTGGCACGAACCCGGGACCTCATCTCCGTAGCGATCGGTTCCTCGTATGCGCAGAACGTCGAAGCGCGATACGGCTCGGACGGCGGTCATCCGAGCGCCGAGGTACGCGTGACGGCTCCTCTGCCGCTGATCGGATTAATCGGACCTGGTCAGTCGTTGGAGGTGGTCGGCCGTGCGGCGCGTGAACCCGTGGATTGATCGGGCGTTCGACGCGGGCTCTGCATCGCTGGAATTCATCACGGCCGGCATGGTCCTCCTCGTGCCACTGGTCTACTTGGTCGTCACCATGGCCGCCCTGCAGGCGGGCGCACTGGCCGTCGAAGGCGCTGCCCGGCAGGCCGCGCGCGTCTACGTAAGCGCTCCTGATGAGTCTCAGGCAATGGCGCGAGCCGATCGGGCGGTGAAGTTCTCGCTTGCCGACTATGGGATGAGCGTGGATCAAGCATCGGTGAGGATCGACTGCCAGGAGAAGCAGTTCGGATGCCTCACTCGCCGTAGTACCGTTACAGTCACCGTGCGGGTCGTGGTGCCGCTCCCGCTTGTCCCCGACCTTCTCGTTTTGCGCGGCGCTTCCAGCATCCCTCTCGAGGCCTCGGCAACCCACACCGTTTCACGGTTCTGGGGCGCCGAATGACGGTCGGGCGGAGGGCGCCGGCGACGGGGGGCGAGGAAGGATCGGTGCTGCTGCTGACCATCTTCTACGCCGGTCTCGCTCTCGTCCTGATTCTTGGCGTGGTGGCAGGAACGTCCCTCTACCTGGAACACAAGCGGCTGCTCACGCTAGCCGACGCCGCCGCACTGGCTGGGGCCGAGGCCTTTCCTTTGGACGCAGTTCTCGTGGACACGGGGCAGCCGAGGTTCTATCTTGTGCCCGCCGACGTGGAGGAGGCGGTCCATCGCTACATTGCCACTGCGCCGCATCCCAATTTCGTGGGCCTCGCCGTCGCCCGGGCGACGAGTGTGGACGGAGTCAGCGCGACGGTCACGCTGTCTGCTTCCTGGCGTTCGCCTGTCCTCGCGCTCGTGTTCCCGGAGGGGCTGCCCCTCGAGGTGAATGCCGTTGCCCGTTCGGTCTTGGGTTAGTGGCGGCGGGCAAGGTGAGCGGGCACCCGCCGACTGGGTCATGAGCGTAGGATCTTGGCCGTCTCGCAGGGCGCCACGGTGCCGCAGCTCAGGCAGAGGCCATCGCCGTCACCGCCAGGCGGATGCAGGCGGAGGGCGGCCGATACGCGGTTGAGCAACGGTGCGCGAAGGAACGGGGTTGCCGAACTCACGGCGGCCGCTGCGAGCTGGGGGACCGCGGGACCGGCGAGGCGTACCGGCCCGAGTGCGGCATCCCGTAGCCCTTCCACCGCAGCTCCGACGCCGCGGCGATGCGCCTGCTGCAACTCCCTGGCGAGTTCGGTCTGTGCGGCCTCCTCCAGGCTCGTCGCAATGGCGGCCCCATGTGTCGGCGTAGGCAACGAAGTTCCGTCTACCCGGACGGTCCAAGCTGACATAGTCTCGGCGTCGGTGACCCTCACCGGTTCCACCCACTCGTCCGCGGGCGGTTCCTGCCAGGGCCAGTGGGCCATCTGGGGCATGAAGCCTGCGAGTAGCTCGTCGCAGGGGGGCTGGAAGCGGTAGGCGGGGAGGTCCTCGGCTCGTACCCCTGACGCTGCGTCCTCCCAGACCTGAGTGAACAGGGTGCGGGTGCGTTCCATTCCACGGCCAAGGCTCACGACGCCGACGGGATCGACGTGTCCGGCCGGGCTGGCGAGCAGCGAGTCCCAGTCGCAGGAGTCGAGGGAGGGGAACCAACAGAAGCCCTGGAGCGGTACCCCGCGTTCCACGGCGATCTCGTACTGTTCTAGGGTGTATCGCAGCCAGGAGGCCCGGTCGGAGGGGAGACCTCGTAAGTTGGTCTCACTGAGCAGCATTGGCAGGCCGTAGCGGTCGCTGTACTGCTGAGCGATCGCTGCGAATCCGAGCGGACGCCGGGACGGCGCATGAGCTCCCTCCTCGTCATAGGACCATTCTGAGTGGCAGTAGTAGTCGAGCCCGATGACATCGACCCTTATCGGCTCGATGTCCAGCAGTGGATGCCCGCCCGCCCGCAGCAGGGCACTGAGAAAAGGGCGGGCGGGGTCGAGGTGTCGGCCGAGGGCGAGATCGAGTGCAACGTGGCGGCGGTCGTTCGCGAGCTCTGCGTACTGTGCGGACTCCCCAGAACCCACGTGGTGCTCGCATGTGTCCACCCACACATGCTTCGCGTTGGGAAGGAGTTCATTCCAGATCTGGGACGCCCGGGACACGGCGGGAAGCACATTGTTGAGTAGCCGGACGAGTCCGTCCACGCCGCTGTCGTAGGGGGGCCAGATTGCTTCATGTCCCGACAGGAAGAGCGTGGCGAAGGGTTCGTTGAACAGCGTGTATGACTGGAGCCAGGGGTAACGCTCTGCGACCGCTGTCGCGTAACCCACGTACGCGGGACCGAACTGCCGGTCCCGGAAGCCATCGGCGAGCCATTCCGGGTAGCTGGTGTGGTGAACGAGATCCACAATGGGTTCGATACCGTGGTCCCGCAGATACGTCAGGACCTCATCTGTGGCGCCCCAGTCGAAGCGGCCCGGTTCCGGCTCGATGCGGTGCCAACGCAACGGATACCGCAAGCGGGTCACACCCGCTTCGAGTAAAGGTTCCACGTCTCCCTGCCAACTTGCAACGTGGCCTGTCCTCTCTGCTACATCGAGACCGTGGCCAGGGAGGTAGACGCTTTCGAACGCTCCAAGGAACGGGGTTTTGACCGGGTTCATGATCCTCCTTAGCCACCGTGAGCTGTGCTGGACGGTGTCCGGGTTCGTTGGCGTCTGTCGCCTTTTCTGCCTGTGTGGGGGACTGTAGTCCGCCGCGGAGTCGGGACACGGGGGCTGGGCAGGAGGTCGGGGGGTGTCTATACTCCGGCCGATCTTCTTGAGGAAACGGGCCGGAAGAAACGGGCGGCGGGTCGGGTTCCGCCGGGATCCCTGATCGGGGGAGACCTGAACCTTAATCTCAATTTCGGCCGCATCGGAAATCCGATGGGGCACTCGGTCGGCCCTGGTCAGGGTACGGATGGCTGCACTGCAGTGCTATGACGGCTGAGAAGATTCCACCGGCTCGAGTACGAACACAGGAATCTGCCGGTCCGTCTTCTCCTGGTACGCGGCGTAATCGGGGTAGGCGGTGACCGCTCGCTCCCACCACTCGGCCTTCTCCGGCCCGCTGACCTCCCTGGCGCGCATCTCCATCTTTCGCGGACCGTCCTGCAGTTCAACCAGCGGATTCGCAACAACGTTCGCATACCAGACCGGGTTCGTCGGGCTCCCGCCGAGTGAGGCGACCGCCGCGTACCGACCGTCGTGCTCCACCCGCATCAGCGGAGCCTTCCGCAGCTTGCCGGACCGGGCGCCGACGGTGGTCAGCACGACAACGGGGTACCCACGAAGGGTGGTTCCCTCCGAGCCGTTGGAACTCTCATACAGGTCGACCTGTTCACGGACCCAGGGGGTGGGGCTGGGAGCATATTCTCCGATGAGGGGCATAGCACCCATTCAACCCCACGCTGCCTCAGGGTCAACCCCGCGCGCGCATCGCAGGGCCGGAACCGGCCCTGCCTTTCGCAGCAGCGCAAAAGAGAACCTCATCCGCGCCGGCGCGGACGTCCCGTTGACGGATTTCGAGGCAGGTATCGGGGAATATACCGAGCCAGGAGCACGGCGCCGAGAAGACCCAAGACCCCCATCGCCCCGCTGGCAAGCGAAATCGAGAAAACGGCGGTCAATCCCGATACTGCCAGTGGCGCAGCCGCGCTTCCCGAATCAGCGGTGAAGCGCCACGCCCCAAGGAACGGCGCTGGCCTGCCCGGCGGGGCAAGGTCGGCACCAAGCGTCATGAGGATGCCGCTGCCGATCCCGTTCGCGACCGCCAGGAACATCGCCGTGGTGATGAACCACTCCACATTCTGCGGCAGATCGTGGGTGAACGCGAGCGCGAGGTGACCCGCGCCCAGTCCGATCATCGACGGGAGGGCGCTCCAGATCCGCCCGAACCTGTCCATCACCTGGCCGCTGACATAGAAGAGGGCGAAGTCGATCGCCCCGGCGATGCCGATGATCAGTGCAGTATCGGGTTCGCTGATGCCGATACTCACCGCCCACAGCGGCAGGATAACGGTGCGGCTGGCGCGCATCGCGCCGATCAGGCCGGCACCTGTACCGAGCCGAACCAGCACCGCCGCATGCTCCCGGATGGTGGTGAACAGGCCGTGCGATCCCTCCGCCGCGAGCTCTTCGCCGGCGCTTCGAACGGTGCCGTCGGGAGCGAGGGCGAGTTGCGGGGGACCGAACGTGCTCGAGGGATCCGGAAGAAGTATGAGCACTCCGGCAGCGGCGAGGCAGGCGACCATGAATACCCAGAACGCGACCTGAGTTCCGCCGGTGAGGTGGATGAGTCCCGCGGAAATGAACGGCCCCACGAACCATCCGGCTCGAAAGATGCCGCCGAGGGTCGACAGGGCACGGGCCCGGTAGGCCAGAGGCACGTAACTCGTCATGAAGGCGTGCCGGGCAAGAGCGAAAACCGCCGTTGCGAGACCGACGAGGAAGATTCCAAGCCCAAGCACGAGCGGGTTGGGTGCGACGATGCAGATGAGCACCGCCACGATTGACAACAGGCAAGCCCAGATCATGGCGTTTCGCTCCCCGATGCGGGACACCACCCATCCGCTTGGGATGTCGCCGACGAGCTCCCCGAGCATCACCATTGCGGCGATGAGACCAGCCACCGCCAGTGAAGCACCGAGATTGTGGGCAACGATCGGGATGAGCGGGATGATAGCCCCCTCACCGATCGAGAAGAGCAGCGTCGGGAGGAAGGCGGCCAGCGACACCGAGCGGAGGCTGAACGGTCGCTCGGGGGGAGTCATAACCTTTCGATGCTACGCCACGCCCACGCATGTGAGGCTCCGACGGGGGAGCTCCGGCGCGGCCCGGTAGGCTGGAGCCGACATGATTGAGCTGGATTTCTCGGAACAGATTGCCGCACTGCGGGCCACCTTTGCCGACATCCGGTCGGTGGTCGGCGTGGACAGGCTCCGCGCGGACATCGCCGACCTGAGCGAGCAGGCGGGAGTGCCCGACCTGTGGGACGACACCGAGCGCGCTCAGAAGGTGACGAGCGCTCTCAGTCACCGCCAATCTGAGCTCGCTCGAATCGAAGGCATCGAGTCCAGACTCAACGATTTGGAGATCATGGTCGAACTCGCCAATGGCGAAGACGACCAGGAATCCGCCGACGAGGCAGTGGCAGAACTTAAGAGCATCCAGAAGACGCTCGGTGAGCTTGAGGTGCAGACGCTGCTGAACGGCGAATTCGACCCGCGGCCCGCAGTCGTGACGATTCGCGCCGGAGCTGGCGGAGTCGATGCCGCGGACTTCGCGGAGATGCTCATGCGGATGTACCTCCGCTGGGCCGAACAGCACAAGTACCCGGCCACCGTGCTCGACACCAGCTATGCGGAAGAAGCGGGAATCAAGTCAGCAACGTTCGAAATTGACGCCCCGTACGCCTTCGGCACTTTGAGCGTCGAAGCTGGCACCCACCGGTTGGTGCGGATGAGCCCGTTCAACTCGGCGGGTAAGCGCCAGACGTCCTTCGCCGCAGTCGAGGTTGTGCCGCTGATCGAGCAGACTGAGTCCGTTGAGATCCCCGACAATGACATCCGCGTCGACGTTTTCCGGTCGAGCGGACCGGGCGGGCAGTCCGTGAACACCACCGACTCTGCAGTGCGCATCACGCACCTTCCCACCGGGATCGTGGTGAGCTGCCAGAACGAGAAGAGCCAGATTCAGAACCGCGCGGCCGCCTTGCGCGTGTTGCAGTCACGGTTGTTGCTCCTTCAGCGGGAGCAGGAAGCCGCTACTAAGAAGGAGCTGGCCGGGAACATCACGGCGAGTTGGGGTGACCAGATGCGGAGCTACGTGCTCGCCCCGTATCAGATGGTCAAGGATCTCCGCACCGACTACGAGGTGAACAACCCGTCGAATGTGTTTGACGGTGACCTCGATGGATTTATCGCCGCAGGTATCCGCTGGCGCAAGCAGACCCCTCAGGGCTGACACTTCGGGAGACGGTTCAGGCCATGCACGAGAGGATTGACCTCATGCATTTTGCGCCGTTCAGGCCTAAATTGGTATGTCGCACTCGCAATATGCTGCAGCGCTGCCTAGGCTCAAGGGGCCATGATCCGCTTTGACCACATCACGAAACAGTATCCGGGTACGAACCGACCGGCCCTGAATGACATCGACCTCGAAATTCTCCGGGGTGAGTTCGTTTTCCTCGTTGGGGCGTCGGGCTCCGGGAAGTCGAGCTGCCTGAGGCTCGTGCTCAAGGAGGAGAAGCCGACCAGCGGCAGCATCCACGTAATGGGCCAGGACCTGCGGCGGATCTCGAACCGGAAGGTTCCTTACTTCCGCCGCAACCTGGGCGTCGTCTTTCAGGACTTCCGGCTCCTGCCGAACAAGAGTGTGTACGACAACGTCGCTTTCAGTCTCCAGGTGATCGGAAAGTCCCGTGGATTCATCCAGGAAGCAGTGCCCGACACCCTGAAGATGGTCGGCCTGGCGGAGAAAGCGCAGCGTCTGCCCCATGAACTCTCGGGTGGTGAGCAGCAGCGGGTGGCCATCGCCCGGGCGATCGTGAACAAACCGCAGATTCTTCTCGCCGACGAGCCGACGGGAAACCTCGACCCGACAACGAGTGCCGACATCATGGCCTTGCTTGAGCGAATCAACGCCGGGGGAACCACTGTGGTCATGGCAACTCACGAAGCAGGAATCGTCGACAAGATGCAACGCCGCGTGATCGAGCTGGCGAGCGGCCAAATCATACGCGACGAACGCCAAGGCGGGTATGTCACGACATCGATCCCGATACCGAGATCGGGAACAGGCTCCGCGCCCGCACCGGATGCCCGCACCGGAGCCGCCGCGCCGGCAGCAGATAATGCTGAACCAGAACCAATTGCAGAACCAATCGCTGAGACGAAGACCGGGGCTGAGGCAGTGCCCGGGACTGCTGCAGGGACTCAGCCGGAGTTGATACCGGTGCCGTCAGCGGTGGACTCAACGCCGTATCCGACGGCCGCCGCGCAATATGCCCCGGCCTCGGAATACGCCCCCGCCGCGCCCGTCACGTCCCCCGCACTGACCGCTCCACTCGGACCGGCCGCCTCGCTCGGGGCCGAACTGAAACCTGCTCCTGCTTCCAGCTACCAATCCTCAGGTGCCGTACCCGAACCGGTGGTGGCATCCCTGGGGGAAACGGCTTCCGATCAGCCCGCACCGCAACCTGCTTTCGCGCCGCCCATGCTTCCCCCGGCCGCGGAGCCGCCCTCGCGCCGGCACGCCGCCGGCGCGGCACCGGTTCCTGCCCAGGCTGGTGACTCCGGGGGAGACGAACCGGGAACGGCTGCCGCAGCAGGACTTCCACCCGCCCCGGATGGCGTCCCCACCGCGGCGCGACCGGTATTGCCGACGGCTCAGCACGACGTACCCGAGCAGCTCACGCTGGCCGAGAAGCTCGGGCTGCGAGCACCGGGGGAGCGACCGGACCACACCGGTGAACAGAACGTAGGGCCAACACGATGAGAATCGGACTGATTTTTTCTGAGGCCGGCAGCGGCCTGCGACGGAATGCGTCGATGGTCGTCTCCGTCGTACTTGTGACCTTCATCTCCCTCACATTCGTGGGGGCGGCGATCCTCATGCAGATGCAGATCGGACAGATGAAGAACTTCTGGTACGACCGCGCACAAGTGGGCATTTACATGTGCACGGCCATCTCGCCGGGCGAGAGTTGCACGGGCGGTGAGGCGTCGGTGGAGCAGATCTCGGCGGTTGAGAGCCAGCTCGAATCACCCACACTCGCACCCTTCGTCGACAAGTATTACTTCGAGACGCACGAGCAGGCCTTCGACAACTTCAAGAAGCAGTTCGCCGGCAATCCAGTTGCGGACTATGTCACGCCCGACCAGTTGAACCAGACGTTCTGGGTGAATCTGAAGGACCCCTCCCAGTCGGATGTTCTGGTCGAAAGTCTCTCCGGAGTATCCGGCGTCGAGAATGTTGCGGACCAGCGCAGGTATCTCGACCAGATTTTCTCCGTGCTCAATGTTGCCAGTTACACTGCGATCGGAATCGCCGTGCTGATGTTGGTGGCGGCCGTCCTATTGATTGCCACCACAATCCGGCTGTCGGCTTTTTCTCGTCGCCGGGAAATCGGGATTATGCGATTGGTGGGCGCCTCGAACCGGTTCATCCAGACGCCGTTCGTGCTCGAGGGTGTGTTCGCTGCGCTGCTCGGTTCCCTCCTCGCCGGGGGTGCCATCGTCGCGCTCGTGAACTGGTTCGTGCAGGGGTACCTAGAAGATCGCTTGAAAGGTTTCTCATTGATCGGCCTGGACGATGCAATCATCGTGGTGCCGATCCTGCTCGGCGTGGGAGCGCTTCTGGCGGCGGTCTCGGCAAACTTTGCGATCACCCGGTATCTCAAGGTCTGATCCTTTGATCCTCCTATGACGCCGGTAGAACGCGCGCAGAACGTGGGGAACGGCAGGTTAGACTGATTGGCTTGCCGGCTTTAGGACCGGCCGCGCTAGGTCGAGTTGAACCGAGGAGAGTGCCGTGCCCAGGGAACGTGGCGAGAAGGTCGTGGCGACCAATCGCAAGGCGCGCCACGACTACAACATCGAGGACACCTACGAAGCCGGGATGGTCCTGAGCGGCACCGAGGTGAAGTCGCTACGCGCCGGGCGGGCGTCCCTCGTTGACGGGTACGCCTTCATCGAGTCGGGAGAAGCCTGGCTTGACGCCGTCCACATCCCCGAATACACCGCGGGAACATGGACGAACCACCCGCCGCGGCGCAAGCGCAAGCTGCTCCTGCACAAGCAGGAAATCATCAAGATCAGCCACAAGACCACAGAGGGTGGCTACACCCTGGTGCCGCTGAGGATCTA
>JAODMM010000114.1 GCA_025465015.1 Cryobacterium sp.
CCAGGTCGTGGAATGCTCGGGCATGCCGGGCCTGCAGCACGTGGGCGGCCTGGGATATGTCGGAGAGCACTTCGGCGGGGGACCGCCCGACGTTCGTCGGGACGGCCAGGCCGGTAAGGATACGGCGCTTCAGACCGGCGACGCGCACCATGAAGAACTCATCCATGTTGGAGGCGAAGATGGCGAGGAAGTTCGCCCGCTCGAGTACCGGCAGATCGGCATCCTCGGCGAGCTCGAGAACACGTTGGTTGAAGGCGAGCCAGCTGATCTCGCGGTCGAGGTAGCGGTCGGCGGGCAACGCGGGGTCGATGGTGATGAAGAGGGGATCGAAATCGTCGTCGAAGTCGCTCCCGAGACCGGTGTCCACCTGAATGTTGTCGCCGTCCATCTGACCATCTTTACACCGGAGGGGCGGCCGTTGGGCGGGAACCGCAGGAAGTTACGCGGCTTCCTTCCGGTACTGCACGTCGATTGTGTGGTCGGTGAAGCCGAGGGATCGGTACAGTCTCACGGCGGGAGTGTTGTCCGCTTCCACGTACAGGCTGGCCGCGGTGCATCCGTTTTCGGCCAGGCGTGCGAGCCCGGCCGACATGAGCCGGCGGCCGAGGCCCTGCCCGGCGGCATCCGGGTGGACGCCGATCGCGTAGATCTCACCGGTTCCCGGCTCGCCAGGATCAAGCTTCAGCCAGTTGTAGCCCATCATCCGGCCGGACGGGTCGCGGGCGATGAGGAAATCCCCCGGGTCAAACCATGGTTCGGCGCGGCGAGCGGCGAGATCGTCGTGAGTGAGCGATCCCTGCTCCGGATGCCCTGAGAAGACGAGGGCGTTGAGAGCGACCCACTCCGCGTCGTCAGTGGCGGGGCGGAACGCGTCGATACGTCCGAGAGGTTTGGTGCCGGGGGCTGGACGGCTGTGGTCCGGCAGGGGGTCGAGCCGAAGCTGCAGCAGGGTGCGCACGGCCGAAAAACCGTAGCGGGCTGCGAGGGCCCTGGCGCCCGGGTGGTCCCCGTGAGACCAGGCCGAGAGGTGAGTGCCGGTTCCGGAGAGGAGGGTCGTCAACGCTTCCGTGGCCAAGCCCCGACGGCGGTGCTCAGGAGCGATGACGAGGTCGAGCTCGTCCGGGGCGGTTATGGCGGCGCCCACCACCCGGCCATCCTCGCGCAGGAGGATAGGCGTGCGGCGGGCGGCCGCGATGTCCAGCAGGGCCTGTTCGTTGAACGGACGATAGCCGTCCGCCTCCGCTGCTAGCGCGGCGACGCGACGGAGGGCGGCATCGTGCGCGGCGTCGTCGGGGCCGTCAGGAGGGGAGAGGGTGAGAGACACGCTCGTCGTCGCCTTCGTAGATGTTGAACCGGTAGCCCACGTTGCGCACCGTTCCAATCAGTGATTCCTGGTCGCCGAGCTTCGCGCGAAGCCGGCGCACGTGCACGTCAACGGTGCGAGTGCCTCCGAAGTAGTCGTAACCCCACACCTCGCTCAATAGCTGCTCGCGGGTGAAGACCCGGGAGGGGTGGGCGGCGAGGAAACGCAGCAGTTCGAACTCCTTGTACGTGAGGTCGAGGGGGGTCCCGTGCACCTTGGCCGAGTAATTGCCCTCGTCGATCACGACACCGGCGGCTCTGATAGTGGGTGCAGGCTCATTGCGCGCAATGCGACCTGCGGCCAACCTCACCCGGGCATCCACTTCGGCCGGCCCGGCCGAGTCGAGGATCACGTCATCGACTCCCCAGTCGGGACTGACCGCGGTAAGCCCACCTTCCGTAATGACAAGGAGCAGCGGAACGGAGATGCCGGTGGTGCGCAGGATCTGACAGAGCGCCTTCGCTGCCATCAGGTTCAGGCGTGCATCGACGAGGATCAGGTCGGAATCGGGCGCGGTGATCAGCTGGTCCGGCTGCGCGGGAATGTATCGAGTGCTGTGTGATAGCAGCGCCAAGGCGGGGAGAACATCATTGTCGACGGCCGAGGTAAGGATCAACAACTGCGCCACGCGCATCCTCCCAAATATCGTGGGGCCATCCTACCCAATGCGACCGAAGTCGGCCGCGCAGGGCAGAATGGGACGGTGAGCTGGCAGTGGACAAGCATCGTCGTGGTCTGGGTGCTCGCCGTGGTCTCGGTCGTCCTGATCGCGGCGCTGGCGCGGCCCGGTGAGGGACTCGCCTGGTTGGGGTTGACGTTGGCCGGCTGCACGGTGGCCACGCTATGCGTGCAGATATCCACTCGGCGTAAGGACGGCTACGTCGACAGAATGACCGCGAGCATCGTCGGCGCCGTTGTCGTGCTTGCCGCGGCCAGCGGTGTTTTCGCCCTGGTGGGCCTCGCGTAGCGCACCGGGGCAACGGAGCCGACACGGCGAGTGACTACTCCGCCGGTAGTGTCGGCGGAGGGTCGTGTGTGCCCGGGCTAGAATCGACTCATGTCGACGCTTGCACTTGAACTCTTCTACACGGGTCTTCTCGGGCTGGCCAGCCTGGCGATCGCCTGGATCTCCGGCGTTGTGCTCTACAAGCTCTTCCGGGGGCAGCGGTAGTCCTGCCATGTTCGACATTCCGGCGGGGCTCCCCTCAGAACTCGTACCCCTGTCGTGGCTGATCGGGGTCTGGGAAGGCTCCGGAGTGCTCGACTACAGGATCGGCGAGGAGTCGGTCACCCGGGAGTTCGGGCATCGGGTCAGCTTCAGTCATGACGGTCTTCCCTACCTGAACTACAGCTCGTACACCTGGCTTGAGGCTGGACCGGGCTCGGATGAGAAGGTTCCACTTGTCACCGAGACGGGATACTGGCGCCTCAACCGCAATCAGCAGGAGGGGGATGCTGGCCCCGCCATGCTCCCCGGCATCGGAGAGCGGCCGTTCAACACCACCGAGTCGGTGGAGACGCTGCGCAATTCCGACGGTGGTTTCGACATCGAAGTAACCCTGGCGCATCCTGGCGGTGTGGCCGAGCTGTACCTGGGGCAAGTCAAGGGGCCACGGATCGACCTGGCAACGGACGCGGTGATGCGGACGCAAGGTGCCAAACCGTACGCTGCGGCCACCCGCCTTTACGGTCTCGTCGAGAATCACCTGTTGTGGGCGTGGGACATCGCGGCCCTCGGCCAGGACCTCCGAACGCACGCGTCGGGCCGCCTCGCGCGGGCCGACTAGGAAACGACAGGACACCATCATGGACACGGCAGCAACCACATCCGCATCCCCCCTGCTCGGCCTCGACGGCGCAGTGGAGGCGCACGGGTCCGACGCCGGGGTGGCCGCCCATTACGGCAACCCCGTGGTGGAGCAGCGGCGACTCGTTGCAGGGGAGGCGATCGTCGACCTGTCGTCACGGGGCGTGTTGCGGGTTGCCGGGCCTGATCGCCTCAGCTGGCTGAACTCGCTCTCCAGCCAAGCTCTTCTCGAGCTGGCCCCCGGCGAGTCGACAGAGACTCTGCTTCTCGACCCGAGCGGCCGGCTGGAGTATGCAATGGGGGTGTTCGACGACGGAGTGGCGACCTGGTTGTTCCTCGAGGCCGCAGAACTCCTCGGTCTCCAAGCGTGGCTGGAGAAGATGCGCTTCATGCTGCGCGTGGAGATCACCGACCTCACCGCCGAGTTCGCAACCGTGGGGACAATGGGTGAGGTGCCCAGCATCCTCCGCCCTGCAGCGCCCAACGGCATCCCCCTGGTGTGGCAGGACCCGTGGTCGGAGGTGACCCGCGGAGGCGTGCAGTACGCGGCTGCCGCCGGGCATCCGGGCGACAGATGGAACTGGAGCGAGTTTCTTGTTCGTCGAGCAGACCTCGACCTGGTGCCAGACGCGGTCTCGCGGGGCGAGCTCGCGGTTGCGGGGCTGCTCGCCCTCGAAGCGCTCCGCATCGCGGCGTGGCGGCCTCGAGCTGCGACAGAGGTCGACGAGAAGAGCATTCCGCACGAACTCGACTGGCTGCGAACGGCCGTCCACCTGAACAAAGGCTGTTACCGCGGGCAGGAGACTGTGGCGAAGGTGCACAACCTGGGGCATCCGCCGCGCCGTCTGGTCATGCTGCACCTCGACGGATCCGATTCGGTCCTGCCCGGCCACGGCGACGACGTGCAGGGCACCCGGGTTGCACCCGGGGGAGAGCCTGAACTGCGAAGCGTCGGCACTATCACGTCGAGTGCCATCCACCACGAACTCGGCCCGATCGCGCTCGCCGTGGTCAAACGCACCGTCCCGGCCGATATCACGCTGTACGTGCAGTCTCAGGGGCTCGCCATCGCGGCGAGCCAGGAGATCATCGTGCCCCAGTCGGCGGGCTCCGTCGCCGACATCCCGCGCCTGCCCCGCCTCGGCATCCGGCGGCCGCACTAACCCTCGGCGGATATCGCGCAGCTACCAGGTGAATCCATTGGGCGAGACGGATGCCCACGGCAGGGTCAACTCTCCGAGCCGCCAGCGCGCACGCCCCTCCTGAACCGGCCAGCCGTCAGCTTTGAGCCCGGCAACGGTTCCCAACCAGCGCTGGGTGGGACCGTAGGCGCCGAGCGCCGACTGATACTGCCAGTGCCGGTCCAGCTCGCCGAGAAGCTCCGCGACCGGCTCGCCAGGCACATTGCGGTGAATCAGGATCTTCGGCAGTCGCTCCGCGACGATCGACGGCTTCTCGAGGCCGACGAGGCGCAGCGAGAGGGTGAGGCTGAGGGGACCCGCAGGAGCGACGGTGACCCATGCTGAGGTCCGCCCGATCTCGTCACAGGTGCCGTCGATGAGAACGCCGCCGGGCTGCAACCGGTCGATCATCATCCGCCAGGCGGGCGCCACCTCCGCCTCGCCGTACTGACGCAGGACGTTGAGGGCCCGGATCACGAGAGCCTTCCGGCCATCGGGCACCGGCACCTCGAAGCCGCCCCGGGCGAAGGTCACTCGCGCCGCAGGAGCCACGGCGCTCTCGATGAGGGCCAGTTGCTCCGTGGCCCGCCGGACGCGCTGGGGATCGATCTCAAGCCCCAGCACCTCGACATCCGGCCGGACCTTGGACAAGCGTTGGTGCAGTTCCAACGTCGTGACTGCGCTGGCCCCGAATCCGAGGTCCACCACGAGCGGATCGTCCGCGGTACGAAGTGCGGGAAGGTGCGCCACCCATCGATCGACGCGGCGGAGCCGGTTCGTGTTGGTCGTGCCTCGCGTGATGGTCCCAACCGGCATGTACCCATTCTCCACTCTCGGTAGAGTTGCAAGCATGTCCGCGCCTTACACACTCATCCTTCTCCGCCACGGCAACAGCGTCTGGAACCAGCAGAACCTCTTCACCGGATGGGTGGATGTTCGGCTGAGCGACCAGGGGACCACGGAGGCGGTCCGCGCCGGCGAGCTCCTCGCCGAAGCCGGGCTTTTGCCGGACATCGTGCACACCTCTGTGCTCACCCGCGCCATCCAGACCGCTGACCTCGCGCTTGAGCGGGCGGATCGCCTCTGGATCGACGTTAAGCGATCCTGGCGCCTGAACGAACGCCACTACGGAGCCCTGCAGGGACTGGACAAGGCCGAGACGCTGGAGAAGTACGGCCCGGAGCAGTTCCAGCTCTGGCGCCGGTCATTCGATGTGCCACCGCCCGTGCTGGCTGACGACGCGCAATGGTCCCAGGTCGGTGACCCTCGTTACGCCTTGCTCGGTGATGACCTTCCGCGCACCGAATGTCTCAAAGACGTGGTGCAGCGGATGCTGCCGTATTGGGAGTCCGACATCTCCGCAGACCTCCGCGAGGGGAAAACCGTTCTCGTTACCGCGCACGGTAACTCGCTGAGGGCCCTCGTCAAGCATCTCGACGGCATCTCCGACGCCGACATTGCGGAGCTGAACATCCCCACGGGGATTCCGCTCGTCTACAAGCTCGGGGAGGACCTCATGCCGGTTTCCGCCGGTGAGTACCTCGACCCGGAAGCCGCCGCTGCCGGCGCGGCGGCGGTGGCGGCTCAGGGGAAGAAGTAACCCACCAAACGAGTCAGGCGCTCGCGCCTGGGTGCCAGTCGCCGGTGCCGAGGTACTGCACCTTCTTGGCGATGGAGACGGCGTGGTCGGCGAAACGTTCGTGGTAGCGGCTAGCCAGGGTCGCGTCCACGGTGTCCGCCGCCTTCCCCTTCCAGGTTTCGCCGAGCACTGCGTCGAAGACGCTGAGGTGCAGGGCGTCCACCTTGTCGTCCTCGTTGCGGATCGTGTCGGCGAGCTTCATGTCTTCCGTCGTGAGGAGCTCGGCGAGCATGCTTGCGATCGCAACGTCGAGGGCACCCATTTCGGCGAAAGTGGCGCGCAGGCTCTTGGGAATCACCTTGTCGGGGAAACGGTATCGGGCCAGTTCCGCGATGTGGGTTGACATGTCGCCCATCCGCTCCAGTGAGGCGCTGATCCGCAACGCGCTGACGACGATGCGCAGGTCGCGCGCTACGGGCTGCTGGCGCGCGAGGATCGTGATGGCAAGTTCGTCCAGCTCCACCGTTAGCGCGTCGATCTTGTCGTCGTCGGCAATGACCTCCTCGGCCAGGCTCACGTCTGAATCGTTGAACGCTCTCGTCGCCTTCTCGATGGAGACGGCAACGAGGCCGGCAATCTCCGCAAGGCGATCCTGCACCTCGCGCAGCTCCTGCTGAAATACTTCACGCATATTGGTCCCTCCTGGCCCGGCCCACGGTGACCGGAGTGGCCCGCTGGCCCCACCCTCACGATGCAGAGAGAAGGTTAACGGCAGGTGCCGCAGGCTTGAACACTTTCTAAACTAGCGCGACTGCCGGCTCCGGCGCGGGTCCGGGGGTGCGCGGGTCACTACTCTGGGGATATGGAATCATCCGGGCTGGTGCTGTTGTCGCTGGCCCTCGGTCTGGGTGTGGGCGCCGGATTCGTGACCCTCCTCCACATGGCCGCACGGCATGGAGAACGGGCGGCAGCGGTGGTGAACCCGGTCGTCCCCGATGGGATCGACCAGGTCCTCGATGCGCTGGAGTCCGGCGGTGTCGTACTCGACCCCTCCAACAACGTTGTGAAGGCGTCACCCGGTGCGCACGCCATGGGTCTGGTCTGGAACCATCAGCTGGCGCATCCGGACCTCCTGGCGCTCGTGGGAAGGGTTCGCCGGTCAGGCGAGGCCGTCGCCGAAGACGTCGTGCTCCCGCGGGGACCCTTCGGCGACGCCCTCGTCCACCTTCGGGTGAGACTCACCCGGCTCGGCTCGCGCTATGTGCTCCTTCTCGCCGACGACCGGACGGAGGCATTTCGGCTCGAGGAGGTCCGGCGTGACTTCGTCGCCAACATCAGCCACGAATTGAAGACACCGATCGCCTCTGTCGGGCTCCTGGCCGAAGCTCTCGATTCTGCCGCCGACGATCCCGATCAAGTACGGCGGTTCGCCAAACGGATGGGCGGCGAGTCACGCCGATTGGCTCATCTCGCCCAGGACATCATCGAGCTGTCGCGCCTGCAGGCGCAGGACGCTCTGCAACACCCGGAACGCGTGCGCATCGACGACGTGGTCGCCCAAGCGGCTGACCAGGCCGGCGTGGTGGCGTCGGCCGGGGGTATCGACGTCGTGGTCGGCAAACGGTCGGATGCAGAGGTTTACGGCGACGAACGGCTGCTCGTCATGGCCGTTCAGAATCTGATCGTCAACGCAGTGCACTACTCATCGGCTGGTTCACGGGTCGGCGTCGGCGTGAGGATGCGCGACAACGTCGTGGAGATCGCTATCACCGACCAGGGAGTCGGGATCCCGGAGGCCGACCTCGAGCGAGTGTTCGAGCGCTTCTTCCGCGTCGACGAGGCGCGCTCCCGCCACACTGGCGGGACGGGTCTGGGGCTGTCGATCGTCAAGCACATCGTCCAGAACCACGGCGGTGACATCCGCGTCTGGTCGCAGACCGGGCGCGGGTCCACTTTCACCATCCGCCTCCCCGCGTCCACAGGACCGGAGTCGACTGAATCCACGTCGACCGAACCTTCATCAATCGGGCGCCGCGCGAGCAACACTGCGGGGGCCGATCCTGCGGCGGCCGCCTCCGCCGTGCCCAAAGCCGGCCATCTCAGGAATGCATCGCCCCAACCCGCGGCGAGAACAGGGGGAGAGGTCACATGACCCGGATACTGCTCGTCGAGGACGAGGAGGCGCTCAGCGAACCGCTGGCCTACCTGCTAAAGCGCGAGGGCTACGAGGTCACGGTGGCGGGGGATGGCCCGGAGGCTGTTGATGCGTTCGACCAGTCGGGTGCAGATGTGATCCTGCTCGACCTCATGCTTCCGGGCTTCTCCGGTACCGAGGTCTGCAGGCAGATCAGGGCGCGCTCGTCGGTGCCGATCATCATGCTGACTGCTAAGGACTCGGAGGTCGACATCGTCGTCGGGTTGGAACTCGGCGCGGACGACTATGTGACCAAGCCCTACTCCACCCGCGAGCTGCTTGCCCGCATCCGTGCCGTACTCAGGCGGAGAACGGACTCCGCCGAGCAGGACTCCGGGATCGTCGAGGCGGGCGCTGTGCGCATGGACCTGGAGCGGCACGCGGTCACCGTGCGAGGCTCCGAGGTGCGGATGCCGCTGAAGGAGTTCGAGCTGCTCGAACTGCTGATGCGTAACGCTGGCCGAGTCCTCACCCGTGGACAGCTCATTGACCGGGTGTGGGGTTCGGATTACTTTGGCGACACGAAGACCTTGGACGTGCACATCAAACGTATTCGCTCCCGCATCGAAGCGGTGCCGTCGCACCCTGTGATGCTGGTGACGGTCCGTGGTCTCGGCTACCGGTTCGAGCCCTGACCTGCGCTCAGCGGTCCTGCTAGGAGGCGGGGGTTGCCTGCGGTGTCGGTGTCGCTTCGCCGGAGGGCGTCGGCGTGGGCTCGCCGGAGGGCGTCGGTTCCGGTGTCGGGGTGGCAGCCAGTGTGGGCAACAGGTTCGAATAGTGCGGCTGCGATGCCACCAGCACGGGGACGCGGAGTCCGGCTCCGGTCTCGTCGCCGTACTGGAAGAAGACCGGGAACAGTGATCCGGGCTGCGCGTCGATCCCTTCGAAGATGACCGACTGGTCCTCTTCGGTTCCGAGCATGACCGTCTGGTGACCCTCGACGGTCACCTCGTGGGTGACTTTCTCGTTGCCGGACTCGTACTGCACGTTCACCGTCTGCTCGTCGTCGCCGCGGTTCACGAGGGTCACGACGAGGTTAGCCAGGTCGCCGTCTTCGGAGAAGAGCATCGCATTGCGCACGGCGACGTCACCGACGTCTCCGCTTACGCCGTCGCTTGCCTCATAACGGATGTTGGTGCCCTCGAAGGCCATGAGGCTGCACGCGCTGGTCCCCAACACAATGCCTGCCGCCAGAACGACCGATGCCGCGATTCGCGTCCTCACAAGACCTCCAAAACGGTTCAGCGTGCCCCGTGAGCGGACGCTGCGGATTCGACTGTGAGTTTAGCCTACCGGCGGTAGACGAGCGGAAGGCACGGCGAACCCTACACCTAAGGCCTGTGGTATCATAGAGGTTGCCGAAGGGATATTTATACATGCTTTTTGAGGTTGGCGAAACCGTCGTTTATCCCCATCACGGAGCCGCAACTATCACCGAGGTGAAGAAGAGAATCATCAAGGGTGAAGAGAAACTCTATCTGAAACTTAATGTCACTCAGGGAGATCTCACAATTGAGGTTCCGGCAGAGAATGTCGACCTGGTCGGTGTACGAGACGTCATCGGTAAAGAGGGGCTCGACAAGGTCTTCGAGGTGCTGCGTGCGCCGTTCACCGAAGAGCCTACGAACTGGTCCCGCCGGTACAAAGCCAACCTCGAGAAACTCGCGTCGGGTGACGTGATCAAGGTGTCGGAGGTTGTTCGCGACCTGTGGCGTCGCGACCAGGACCGCGGGCTGTCGGCCGGTGAGAAGCGGATGCTCGCTAAGGCGCGCCAGATCCTCATCTCCGAGCTGGCACTCGCCGAGAAGACCGATGAAGAGAAGGCCTCCACAGTTCTCGACGAGGTCCTCGCGTCCTAGTTTTTCGTTCCACGTGAAGGCGGCGCCGGCAGGTGCCGCCTTTCGCGTTCCCGACCCGGCCACAGTCGGGTTTCCCCCTCACCAGATTGCCTCCAGACATGACTGATGCACCCGACGTCGCGGTGATCGTTGTCGCCGCCGGAAGCGGCTCGCGTCTCGGCCGTGACATGCCCAAAGCCTTCGTCGACGTGGGCGGGCGCCCCATGTTGGAGCGCGCCCTGGAATCAGTATTCGGCATGAGGGAAGCAGCGCAGGTGATCGTAGTCGCCCCCGACGCCCAGCTTCCGGTTGCGCAGCAGATCGCCGTGAAGGCAGCGGCGGGGGGCGAGGTTCCCGACGTAGTCGCGGGAGGTGCCACCCGGCAGGACTCCGTACGGCTGGGACTCGCGGCGCTGCGCGAGGACATCGGCATAGTCCTCGTCCACGACGCCGCACGTGCTCTCACGCCCTCCGCACAATTCGACGCGGTTGTCGATGCCGTTCGAGCCGGTGCTGCCGGTGTCGTTCCCGGCCTGGACGTCGTCGACACCATCAAACGCATCGACTCCGAAGGGCGCATTGTCGGCACTGTCGATCGATCTGACCTCTCCGCGGTCCAGACGCCGCAGGGGTTTCCCCGTCGGATCCTCGAGGAGGCGAACGCTGACGCATCCGCTACAGCCACGGATGACGCCGCGATAGTCGCAGCCGCCGGCTACACCGTGCGCGTGATCGCGGGTGACCCTCTGGCGTTCAAGATCACCACGGCCTGGGATCTGCGTCGGGCGCATCTTCAGCTTCGCGATTGGAGCGATGCGACGCCCAAGGTGGGGACGGGGTTCGATGTCCACAGTTTCGATGACAACGCTGAGCTCTGGCTCGCAGGGCTGCACTGGCCGGGGGAGCAGGGGCTCTCGGGTCATAGTGACGGCGACGCCGGAAGCCACGCCATCTGCGATGCTCTCTTGGCTGCGGCCGGGCTTGGCGATGTTGGAAGCGTGTTCGGCACCTCCGACCCCCGATTCTCCGACGCGCATGGGGAGGTGTTCCTCCGAGAGGTCGTGCGACTCGTGCGGCTGGCCGGTTTCCGGGTGGGCAATGTCTCGCTCCAACTCGTCGGCAACCGACCCAAGATCGATCCGCGCCGGACGGAAGCGGAGAATTTGCTCAGCGGAATTCTCGAGGCGCCCGTGAGCGTGTCGGCTACCACCACCGACGGGCTCGGCTTCGCTGGCCGCGGTGAGGGTGTCGCGGCGATTGCGACGGCGCTGCTCGTCCCGCTAACCCGTGGACGGCCTGACCTAAGCTGGGAGTCGTGACCATGCGACTCTACGATTCGAAGGCCCAGGCCCTTCGCGACTTCACCCCTCTCGTTCCGGGCAAGGTCGGCATCTACGTCTGCGGGCCCACTGTTCAGTCGTCCCCGCATATCGGCCACCTGCGGAGCGCGCTCGTCTACGACCAGCTGCGACGCTGGCTCGCCTACCGGGGAAACGATGTCACCTTCATTCGCAATGTGACCGACATTGACGACAAGATCTTGGTGAACGCGCAGGGGTCGAACGAGCAATGGTGGGCTCTCGCTTACCGTTACGAACTCGAGTTCACGGCCGGGTATCAGAGGCTCGGCATCCTTGCACCCACCTATGAGCCACGTGCGACAGCAAGCATTCAGCAGATGCAGGAGATCGTTGCGCGGTTGATCGACCGGGGGCATGCCTACCCTGCCGCCGACGGCTCCGGCGATGTCTACTTCGACACCCGCAGCTGGAGCGATTACGGGATGCTCACCCGGCAGAACCCCGACAACATGGAAGCAGCGGAGGACGCCGACCCCCGTGGAAAGCGCGACCCGCGTGACTTCGCCCTGTGGAAGGGGCACAAGGAGGGCGAGCCGGAATCGGCGTCCTGGCCGTCCAGTTGGGGAGCGGGCCGCCCGGGTTGGCATGTTGAGTGCTCCGCCATGGCCTCCCGTTACCTGGGCAGTCAGTTCGACATCCACGGGGGAGGGCTCGACCTGCGGTTCCCGCACCACGAGAACGAACTGGCACAGTCCGCTGCCGCCGGAGACGACTTCGCCGGGTACTGGGTTCATAACGGCTTGGTCAACGTCAATGGGCAGAAGATGTCCAAGTCGCTCGGGAATTCGGTCTACGCGGCGGAGCTTCTCGCGCAGGCCCGTCCCATCGTCGTGCGTTATTACCTCGGCTCGGCGCATTACCGTTCGACGGTCGATTTCCACGATGGAGCGCTGACCGAAGCTGAGGCGGCGCTCGAACGGGTGGAGAGCTTCCTCGACCGCGCCGACCGGCGCCTGTCTGGCACTCGTTTCGCCGGCGTCGGCGTGGAGCGGGTTCCCGAGGAATTCGCCGCAGCCATGGACGACGACCTCGCCATTCCCCAAGCCCTCGCCGTGTTGCACGACACCGTGCGCTCCGGTAATGCGGCGCTTGACGCTGAAGATCTTCACGCCGCCACCACCGCCCGCAGTGAGGTACTCGCGATGAGCGAGGTTCTCGGCATCAACCCGCTCTCGCCGGAGTGGGCTGTGGCAACGGATGAACCGGCCATGGTTGCCTTGAGCGCGCTCGTCGAGCGGCTCCTGCAAGACCGCGAAACAGCCAGGGCGAGCCGCGACTATGCGTCCGCCGACCGAATCCGGCAGGAACTCGTAGCCGCCGGCATCACAATCGAAGACACCCCCACGGGTGCCCATTGGAGTTTTGACTGATGAAGAACACAGGCGGAAAGCCCCGCGCCGGAGCCGTACGCAAGGGTCGCAAGGGCCCCCAGGTGGGTTCGGGTGGACAAGGCCGGCAAGCTCTCGAAGGAAAAAAGCCCACCCCGAAAGCGGAGGACCGGCCATACCATCCCGCTGGAAAGCGCAAGGCCGCCCAGGAGCGCTTCGTGGCCGCAAACGGTCGGAGAAGGCAGGAAGCTCCGGGAGCACGGACGCCGCGCGGAACCGGTGCGACCGGTGGCGGGGGTACCTCGACCCGTCGGGCCAAACAGGTTGATGAGCACGAGATGGTCACCGGGCGTAATTCGGTGCTGGAGGCGCTGCGGGCGAAAATCCCCGCCTCAGCGCTTTACATCGCCGCCCGGATCGAAATGGATGACCGGGTGAAGGAAGTGCTCTCCCTCGCTACGAACCGCGGTGTCCCGGTTCTTGAGGTGATGCGACCCGAGCTTGACCGGCTCGCCGGCCGCGACTCGGTGCACCAAGGGCTTGCCCTCAAGGT
>JAODMM010000125.1 GCA_025465015.1 Cryobacterium sp.
GGCAGCCTTCTCCTTCGATCTGCCCTTCGGTATCCACCTCATCGTCGCCGTCATCTTCGGCGTGGTCGGAGGCGCCCTGTGGGGCGGAATCGTGGGGCTCCTGAAGGCCCGCACCGGTGCACATGAGGTGATCGTCACGATCATGCTGAACTTCGTTGCGTTGTACCTGATCTCGTTCCTGTTACGCACCCCGGGTGCATTGCAGGAACCCGGGTCCAACAACCCGAAGTCGCCTCCCATGGCTGAGACGGCGATCTTCCCTGACCTGCTCGGGCCGACCTACAACCTGCACTGGGGCTTCGTGACGGTCATCGCCGCGACCGTCTACGTGTGGTGGCTGCTGAACCGATCGAACATGGGCTTCCAGTTCCGAGCCGTGGGAGAGAATCCGAGCGCCGCGCGCGTGGCGGGTATCAACGTCAACAATGTCTACGTCTACGCCATGCTCATCTCCGGCGGCCTCGTAGGGCTCGCGGGCGTCAATCAGGTACTGGGCACCGTGACGAGCGGATTCTCATCGGGTATCGACGCGGGAATCGGATTCGACGCAATTACCGTGGCGCTGCTCGGCCGCTCCAAGCCTTGGGGGATTTTCATCGCCGGGGTGCTGTTCGGGGCTTTCAAAGCCGGCGGCTTCAGCATGCAGGCTGCCGAAGGTGTGCCGATCGACATTGTGTTAGTCGTGCAGTCCCTCATCGTCCTATTCATCGCGGCACCGCCGCTGGTGCGCGCGATCTTCCGGCTCCCGACTCCAGGATCCCGGCGGAGACAGCGACCGATCGTCACCAAGGAGGCGACCGCCGCATGAGCATGACAACACAGGCAGCCCCGGCCGGTTCCGAGATCGTCATCCTGCCCAAGGTCGTGGTCAGGAGCTGGAAGGTCCCGATCGCGCTTGGAATATTCGCGGTGGGCGCCCTTCTCCTCTTCGTGCTGCTCGCACGCGGTCGCGGCGGGCAACTGAGCACCTTCCGCCTTTCGCAGGAACGGGATGTCATTCAGCTTCCCGAGGTCCCGCTTCCCACCTTTCTCACCGGCGTCATCATCACGGTCGTGCTCTTCGGTTTGGCGGCATGGTCGGCCTGGATCGCGTCCCGCCCCCGCAAGGTCCCGCTCTGGCTCACGGTCGTCTTCGCGGTCCTGTTCCTCATCGGCTTTCTCACCTGGGCGGCCGCCGGGTCCACCATCCCTGTCCCAGGGCTTCTCATCGGAACTGTCACCCTGAGTGTGCCGCTGATCTTCGGTGCACTCGGCGGTGTGATTTCGGAACGGGCCGGGGTTGTGAACGTGGCGATCGAAGGGCAGTTGCTGGCGGGCGCGTTCACGTCGGCTGTCGTGGCATCCGTCACTGGCAACCTGTATTTGGGCCTCGTCGCCGCAGCTATCTCCGGTGTGCTGGTGTCGTTCGTGCTGGCCGCCTTCTCGATCAAGTACGTGGTCGACCAAGTGATCGTCGGTGTGGTGCTGAACGTTCTGGTGACCGGCCTGACGAGTTTCTTCTATTCGCAGGTGCTCGCCGCGAACTCGGCGCTGTTGAACTCGCCGCCGCGGTTCGACCGAATCCCGATCCCGCTCCTCAGTGAAATTCCGATCCTCGGGCCAGTGCTGTTCCGGCAGACCATCATCGTCTACATCATGTACGTGGTCGTGGCGTTGGTGTACTTCGGTCTGTTCCACACCAAGTGGGGGTTGCGGGTGCGCGCTGTGGGGGAGCACCCGAAGGCGGCAGATACGGTCGGCATCAATGTGAACAGCACACGGTTCTGGAACGTTTCCCTCGCCGGCGCCATCGCGGGTATGGGAGGCGCCTTCTTCACCCTGGGATCCGTCGGCTCGTTCAACAAGGAGATGACCGCAGGTGCGGGCTTCATCGCACTCGCCGCCGTGATCTTCGGTCGCTGGGATCCCATCCGGGCCACCCTGGCCGCGCTGTTGTTCGGCTTCGCGAGCAACCTGCAGAACGTGCTGGGCATCATCGGTTCGCCGGTACCGAGCGAATTCATGCTGATGCTGCCCTACGTCGTGACTATCTTCGCCGTCGCCGGCCTCGTCGGTTTGTCCCGACCGCCGGCTGCTGACGGTAAACCATACATAAAGGCGTGACCATGGCATTCGACACACCCCTGCTGCACTCCGGCGACATCGACTGGGGGACCCTTCGGGAGGCCGCAATGGACGCGGTCACCAAAGCCTACGTTCCCTATTCGAAGTTCCCGGTCGGGGTGGCGGCGCTCGTCACCGACGGCCGTGTGATCAGCGGATGCAACGTGGAGAACGCTTCCTACGGCCTCACCCTCTGTGCCGAATGCGCTCTGGTTTCGTCGTTGCACATGACAGGCGGAGGGCAGCTCGTGGCCTTCGCCTGCGTGGACGGCAAGGGCAACGCGCTCATGCCGTGCGGCCGGTGCCGCCAACTGCTCTTCGAGCATGCCGCGCCGGGGATGCTGTTGGACACGGTCTCCGGCATCCGCACCATCGACGAAGTGCTTCCCGATGCCTTCGGCCCGCGCACGTTGAACGAGTACGCGTCGTGAGTCGGGGAGCTCGCCAGTTCGATGCCGTCGACCTGATCCGCTCCAAGCGCGACGGGGAAGAGCTGACAACCCCGCAGATCGACTGGCTCGTCGAGGCGTACACGCGCGGCTTCGTCGGCGACGAGCAGATGGCCGCAATGGCGATGGCCATCTTCTTGAACGGCATGACCCGACGGGAGGTCAAAGATCTCACGATGGCCATGATCGCCAGCGGCGAGACGATGGACTTCGGCGACCTGGGCAAGCCGACGAGCGACAAGCACTCGACGGGTGGTGTGGGCGACAAGATCACCCTGCCGCTCATGCCGCTCGTCGCCTCGTTCGGTGTCGCGGTTCCGCAGCTGTCGGGCCGTGGTCTCGGACACACCGGTGGCACACTCGACAAGCTGGAATCGATTCCCGGCTGGCGGGCCAACCTCACCCCCTCGGAAATGATCGCCCAGCTGCGCGACGTCGGTGGAGTGATCTGCGCGGCCGGCAGCGGCCTCGCCCCGGCGGACGGCAAGCTATATGCGCTGCGTGACATTACCGGCACCGTCGAGTCGATCCCCCTGATCGCATCCTCGATCATGAGCAAGAAGATCGCCGAGGGAACCGGCGCCCTCGTGCTCGACGTGAAGTTCGGCTCCGGCGCTTTCTTGAAGGACATCCGGCAGTCGCGGCAGCTGGCTGAGACGATGGTCGCGCTCGGGCAGGATGCAGGAGTGGCCACTTCAGCGCTGCTGACCAATATGAATGTGCCGCTGGGTCTGACCATCGGCAACGCCAACGAAGTGCGGGAATCAGTCGAGGTTCTCGCCGGTGGTGGGCCCGCCGACGTGATCGAGTTGACCGTCGCGCTCGCTCGGGAGATGCTCACGCTAGCCGGGCAGCCCGACGCCGACGTGGAAGCGGCCCTGGCCGACGGACGTGCCATGGACACCTGGCGTGCCGCCATCCGCGCCCAGGGGGGAGACCCGGATGCGGCATTGCCGATCGCGACGGAGACCCACACCGTCTACGCAGACCGTGACGGCATCCTGGTGCACCAGGACGCCCTACCCTTCGGCATTGCCGCCTGGCGTCTGGGAGCGGGTCGCGCTCGCAAACAGGACCCGGTGCAGCACGCTGCAGGCGTCGACCTGCACGCCAAACCAGGTGACGCCATCCAGGCCGGTCAGCCGCTCTTCACGCTCAGCACTGACGAGCCGGGTCGCTTCGAGCGGGCGCTCGAATCGGTGGACGGCGCATGGCGGATCGGCGACCCTGCCGAGCCGGTACAGACGGGCGGACCCTTGATCGCCGAGCGGATCGCCTGACCAACGGTATTCCGGTCCAGCGTCTGTCCGGGGCCGTGGGACCCCGGACAGAATTCGGTGCGGCGGTAGAACCTCCGCCTTCCGGCGCCGCGGTTACGACGCGGGGTCGCCGATCCGCTCAAGGGCGTCGATGACGAGTGCCCAGAACCGCTCGTGATCGAGGTCGGTTGCGACCTGGGTGGTGCAGTCCGCGGGGGCCGGGCTGCGGAAGTCGGCCACGGTCATGCCGAGGGTGAGGGTCCCGGTGAGCTCCACGTCAAGCGGCGCGCGACGAACGGTGATGATGCTCGGGTCGATGACGTAGGCCACCGCGCACGGGTCATGAACGGGCGGATGTTCGAAGCCCTGGGACTCCTTGTAGGTCGAGGCGAAGAAGTCGAGCAGTTCGCCCACGAACCGGGCGGGAGCAGTCCCGACCTCGGCGACTCGATCCGCCACGGCGGGGGTCGCCAGTGCCTGGTGGGTGAGGTCGAGGCCGATCATTGTGAGGGGCCACTTTTCGTTGAACACGATGTGCGCTGCCTCGGGGTCGATCACGATGTTGAACTCTGCCGTCGCGGACCAGTTGCCCACGTGGTATCCGCCGCCCATGAGGACGATCTCTTTGACGCGCTCGACGATTCGCGGCTCTTTGCGCACGGCCAGCGCGATGTTGGTGAGCGCCCCTGTGGGAACGAGAGTAATCTCGCCCGGATCGTGCGACATCACGAGGTCGATGATGACATCGACGGCGTGGCGCTGGTCGAGTTGGATGAGCGGCTCCGGAAGCACCGGGCCGTCGAGCCCCGACTCACCGTGAATCGACGCCGCCGTCTCGATCTGGCGCACCAGCGGTCGGGTGCATCCGGCCGCGAAGGGGATCCCGGTGATGCCGGCGACGCGGGCGATGGAGAGGGCGTTCCGGGTGACCTTATCGAGGGTCTGGTTACCCATCACCGTCGTGACAGCGAGCAGGTCGATGTCGGGGCTCCCGTGGGCGAGGAGCAGTGCTATGGCGTCGTCGTGCCCGGGGTCGCAGTCCAGAATGATCTTTGTCGGCATACGCTCAACATATATGAAAGCGACGTTCATATGTGCAAGAATCCGAGCATGACGACTGAGATGGCCCGGGGCGCCGCGCGCATCGATTGGATCCGATCGCGGATGCCCTTGCTCGCCGCAGCCCGAACAAACTTCGCCGACAGTCGACCCTTCGCTGGCCGACGCATCGGGATGTCACTGCACCTCGAACCGAAGACCGCTGTGCTCCTCGAGACACTTCAGGCCGGCGGCGCCGAGATTGTGGCGACAGGGAACCACGGCTCCACCCAGGACGACGTCGTCGCGGTACTCCGAGAGCGGGGGATGACAATCTACGGCGCGCGAGCTGACACCCTCGAGCAGCACGAGAGGAACATCGCCGCCGTCCTCGACCACCGCCCCGACATCCTTCTCGATAACGGCGCCGATCTCGCAGCCGGGATCGTCGGCCGCGGGCAGGGTGCCGGAATCATCGGCGGCACCGAGGAAACAACCTCGGGAGGCCTGCGACTCCGCGACGAGCTTGCCGAAGCGGTCCCCTTCCCCGTCATCGTCATCAACGACAGCCAGCTGAAGGCGATCGGCGAGAATCGTCACGCCGTCGGTCAGTCCATCATCGAGAGTTTCATGCGCATCACGAACCTGATGGTTCCCGGCCGGCATTTCGTGGTCGTCGGTTACGGCTGGTGCGGCCGGGGCATCGCCCAGTACCTGCGGGCACTTGGGGGACAGGTCGCCGTCGTCGAGGTCGACGTCATGAAGGCGTTCGAGGCGGCGCTGGACGGCTACCGCGTCGCATCCGCAGCCGACCTTGCGAGCTGGGCGGATGTCGTCATCACCGCAACGGGTCAGCCCGGCGTCGTCGGGAACGGAGTCTTCGACCAGCTGCGGAGCGGCGCGGTGCTTGCCAACAGCGGGCACTTCCCCTGGGAGATCGATGTGCCCGCCCTCAAAGCGCGAGCGGCCTCGGTGACAACAGTCGATGAAGGGATCGAGCGGGTTGACTTCCCGGACGGGCGCCACGTGATCCTCCTCGCCGAGGGGCGCATGTTCAACCTGGCCGGCCGGGAACCGAAAGGGAACTCGCTGGAGTCGATGGACCTTGGATTCCTCCTCCAGGTGCTCTCCCTCGAACGGGTGGCCACGGCGGCCAATAGTCTCGCTTCCGGCGCTCAACCTGTCCCGGAGGACATCGAGCGGGAGATAGCCTCGCGCTTCCTGGCCGCTCTCGACTCTGCCCGGTAGGCGGGATCGTGACCAGCTACGCCGTTCCCGCTCTCGACAAGGCCCTCGACGTCCTGGAGTTGCTCGCCGGCCAGTCCGGCGGACTCGGGCAGGCGCAGATCGCTGAGGCGGTAGGCCGGTCCGTCGGGGAGATCTTCCGGGTGCTGCAGGCACTCGAACGCCGGGGTTTCATTCTGCGCGACCGCCCGTCGGGCCTGTACCTGCTCTCCACACGGATGTTGGAACTCGCGAACCAGCATCCGCCCCTGCGCGGCCTTGTCCAGCTCGCCCTCGGACCCATGCAGGGGCTGGCTCTTGCGACGCAGCAGTCCTGCAACCTCTCGGTTCTTGAGGGAACCAGCGTGCGCGTGGTTCAGCAGGTGGAGAGTCCGGCCGATTTCGGCTTCAGGGTGCGGGTGGGCGCCGCCTTCCCGAGCGAATCAACGGCCAGCGGCGCGGTGCTTCTGGCATTCGCAGGGTCGGACGTTCAGAACCGTGTGCGGGGTGAGCTGACCGGGCGCGGAGTCGGAGAAGCTGCGCTCACCGAGCTCGACCAGCGGATGGCTCTCAGCCGGAGGCAGGGTCACCTCGAGCAGGCGGATGAGCGGCAGGCCGGCATCCTCGATATCGTGCATCCGGTGATCGGATCGGACGGCCACGCGCTCGCCGTCCTCACGGTCCCGTACGTTGCGACGAGCTACAGCACGAGCGACGCGCCATCGGTTCGCGCACTCGCCCGGGAGGCGGCGGCATCGCTTTCGGACATGTTGCAGGGACGCGCTGGGCGCTAGATTTAGCTGGGGTCGCACGCTGTGCCTCCACTTCACTGCCACTGCAAGGAGCTGACGTGAACACGATCCCCGATGAATACCTGCTTCCCGGCGGCGGCGCGGACATCACAGCCCTGCCCAAGATCTCCTTGCACGACCACCTCGACGGCGGGCTGCGCCCTCAGACGATCATCGAACTGGCGGACGAGATCCTGCTCGACCTGCCTGACACGGATGCCGTGAGCCTCGGGGCCTGGTTCGCCGACCAGGCGAACTCGGGCTCGCTTGTCGAGTACCTGAAGACGTTCGATGTCACCACAGCTGTCATGCAAACGGCCGAGGGGCTCACCCGCGTCGCCCGCGAATGCGTAGAAGACCTAGCGCGCGACGGCGTGATCTACGGCGAGATCCGGTGGGCTCCGGAGCAGCACCTGTCGCGGGGGTTGAGCCTCGACCAGGCCGTGGAAGCCGTGCAGGAGGGCATCGAGGCCGGGATTGAGCACGTCGCGTCCTCAGGATTCACCATCCGGGCCGGACAGCTGGTGACCGCGATGCGTCACGCGAACCGGGGTCTGGAGATTGCCGAGTTGGCTCTCCGCCACCGGGACAACGGTGTGGTCGGATTCGACATCGCCGGCGCCGAGCTCGGGTTCCCGCCCCGCAACCACCTGGCCGCATTCGACCTCCTGGCGAGGGAGTTCTTCCCTGTCACGGTGCATGCAGGCGAAGCTGACGGGTTGGAGAGCATCCGTGGCGCCCTGTTCGACGGTCGCGCCCTGCGCCTCGGTCACGGCGTACGACTCGCGGAGGACATCACTTTGTTGAGGGAGGACGCGGCGAACACGTACGTCACCCTGGGGCCCGTGGCGCAGTGGGTGCGCGACCGCGAGATCGCCCTCGAGCTCAGCCCGTCGTCGAACCTGCAGACCGGGGCAATCGCCGCCTGGGGCGACGATCTGCTCGACCACCCGTTCGACCTGCTCTATCAGCTGGGGTTCCGGGTGACCGTCAACACCGACAACCGCCTGATGAGCAACACCACGCTCTCCAGAGAGCTGGCTCTGCTCAGCGACGCCTTCGGATACGACATCGATGACCTCGAGGTGTTCCAACTGAACGCGGCCCAGGCGGCTTTCCTATCGGTGGAAGACCGCGACGAGCTGACGGATGCCATCACTGCCGGTTTTGCCGCCGCCTGACGCGTCACCCGAGGTCGGCTGCCGCCCGGCTCTCGCGGGCGAGGCCGACGCAGGATGCGCGCCCCGGTCGGCGCTGCGCCTACCGGTCCGCGCGGCTCCGGAAGCCCGACGCGCGCGACCCAGCTCCCACCCGGTATCCTGAGAGAGCCATGCCACTTCCGCCACTGCCCGACGAGGCGATCGCGATCGGCGTGCGGGTGCCGGACTGGCGTGCCGCCGTCATCGCAGCGGGCGATGCCCTCGCCCGCTCAGCGGCGACCCAGCCGACATACACGCAGCGCATGGTCGATGTCATCGACGAGTTCGGCGCCTACATCGTGGTCGCTCCCGGGCTGGCGCTCGCCCACGCGCGTCCCGGCCCCGACGTACTGGCCGAGGGATTGAGCGTGGTGACCCTGGCAGAACCTGTCGCCTTCGGGCATCCGCACAACGACCCCGTAGGCGTGGTCGTCGGGCTGGCTGTCACGAGTTCGGATGAGCACGTGCAGTTCGTCGCTGAACTGGCCAATGTCTTCAACGACGCGCGCGTGATCCCCGCGATCGCGGCGGCGACGGATGCCGCGGCCATCCGTTCGCTGCTCGGCGCCAGCGCCGCAGCCGAGGAGCTCGAATGAAGATCGTCGCCATTTGTGGAGTGGGTGTCGGCACCTCCGGCATCCTTAAAGTCAATGCGGAGCGCGCCCTGGATCGCCTCGGCATCGAAGCGGACGTGACGGCAACGGATGTCAACAGTCTCAGACTCGTCGCTGCCGATGCCCAGGTCATTCTCGCCTCGTCCGAGCTCGTGGGCCGGATTGGCAAGACCAACGCCGACGTGATCGTGATCGACAACTACTTCGACGTTGACGAACTCACCGCCAAGCTGGAAATCGCGCTCGGCTGAGGGCTTCCTAGCAGATCAGCGACCGCATGCCGGCGTCGAGCTCAGCGAGGGCGGCTTCTGCTGCGGCCTTGCGCTCCGCAACGGTACCGGTTGCGCTGTGCGCGTCGAGATACACCTTCAACTTCGGCTCCGTGCCACTCGGGCGGACCATCACCCGGGAGCCGTCCGCCAGCCAGATCCGCAGCACATCGCTCGGCGGCATGGAGCCGAAGTCGAAAGCTGCATCGCTACCGGGCGCACTGAGGTCTTCGATACGTGAGACCGGGATGCGTCCCACCACTGCGGGCGGGTTCTGCCGAAGCCGCCTCATGACGTCCGCGATCTCCGACACGTCGGTGACCCGAACCGCGATCTGGCCAGAGGCGAAATGCCCGAACCTGGCGCTGAACGCGTCGAGGTGTTCCCCGACCGTGCTGCCCTGTGCCTTCAAGTCGCTTGCGAGAGCCAGGAACGCAACCGCGGCCGAGATGCCGTCCTTGTCGAGCAGCGACTCCGGGTTCACGAGGTAGCCGAGCGCCTCCTCGAAGCCGTAGATGAGCCCGGGTGCCCGGGAGACCCACTTGAACCCGGTGAGGGTGTCGGCGAAGTCGAGCCCGTACGCTTCCGCGACGACGGCGAGGGCCGGCGAGGACACGATCGAACAGGCGAGGGTTCCGGTCGGGGAGGCGGAGGCGCGTGAGGCGATTTCCGCAGCCCTCCAGCCGAGGAGAGAACCCACCTCATTGCCGGTGAGGCGGCGGTAACCCTCGGGGGAGGACGCATCCGGGATGCCGATGGCGAGCCGGTCGGCGTCGGGGTCATTGGCAATCAGGAGCTCGGCGTTCACCGTGCGGGCGGTTTCGTAGCAGAGATCCATTGCTCCCGGCTCCTCGGGATTCGGGAACGCGACTGTCGGGAACGTGGGATCGGGAGCGACCTGCGCATCGACCACGGTCGGCAGGTCGAAACCCGCCGCTTCCAAGACCCGGCGAGTCGTGTCCCAGCCGACACCGTGCATGGCGGTGTACACCGCGTTGATCTGGACGCGATGCCCCTCTCCGGCCACCCGGGCGGTCGCCTGGACATAGGCCTCGACGACCGATTCAGGCGCGATCTCCCAGGCCGCCCGGGGTATTTCGGGCACGAAGGTCTCGCGGGCGACTCGAAGGATCTCGGCCGCGATCGCGGCGTCGTCCGGAGGCACGATCTGGCTGCCCCTGTTCACTCCGCCCAGGTACACCTTGTACCCGTTGTCATTGGGCGGATTGTGCGAGGCGGTGACCATCACACCCGCGCTGGTGTCGAGATGCCTGACAGCGAAGGCAAGCACGGGCGTCGGCAGGAGTCGGGGCAGAAGGATGGCGCGCACCCCGGCGCCGGCCATGACGGCCGCCGTGTCGGTGGCGAACACCTGCGAGTTCTTCCGCCCGTCGTACCCGATGACGACCGACGGCGGCCCATCCGGGGCGGCCTCGGCGAGCAGATACGCTGCCAAGCCTGCAGCTGCCTGCGATACAAGGACCCGGTTCATCCGGTTGGAGCCGGCGCCGATCTCACCGCGGAGACCGGCGGTGCCGAAAGCCAGGCGGTCGTCAAAGCGGGAGTGGAGCCCGGCGATCGCGTCACCGTCACCGTCCGCGGCCGCGTCGAGGAGGGCTCGCAGCTCGGCCTGGGTTTCAGGGTCGGGATCCTGGGCCAGCCAGTGCGACGCCTGCTCGATGACCTCGCGTGCGGCATCAGACATTACAGTGCCGCCACAATCCGGGCCAAAAGCGCGCTGATCACCGGTTCGGCTGCCCGGCCAGCGTCGATGACCTCGTGGTGGCTGAGCGGGGTCTCCTGGATACCTGCAGCGAGGTTCGTGATCAGCGACAGGCCAAGGATCTCCATGCCGGCCTGGCGTGCGGCGATCGCCTCGAGCGCCGTCGACATACCGACGATGTGCCCGCCGATAGCCTTGGCCATCTGCACCTCCGCCGGGGTCTCGTAGTGGGGGCCGCGGAACTGGCAGTACACACCTTCGTCCAGGTTCGCCTCCACGCCGTGTGCCAGCTCGCGCAGCCGCGCGGAATACAAGTCGGTGAGGTCGATGAACGTCGCCCCCTCCAGGGGCGAGTCTGCGGTGAGGTTGATGTGGTCGCTGATGAGAACCGGGGTGCCGGGCGTCCAGGTTTCACGGATGCCGCCGGCCCCGTTGGTGAGGATCATCGTCGTCGCCCCGGTGGCGGCTGCAGTGCGCACGCTGTGGACGACCCGGCGGACGCCGTGGCCCTCGTAGTAGTGGGTGCGTGCGCCGATCACCAGCGCGCGTTTCCCGTTCGGAAGCAGGACCGAGCGCAGGGTTCCGACGTGTCCAGACAGCGCTGGCGCGCTGAAACCGGTGACATCGGGGGCGGGAATGGTGTGCGTCGTCTCCCCGATCAGGTCGGCAGCTGCACCCCAGCCGCTGCCGAGGGTGAGGGCGATGTCGTGCCGGGCGACCCCGGTGGCGTCGGCGATCTCCTGTGCTGCGATCCGTGCCACAGTGAATGGATCGGCTTCGGGCGCGTCGAGAGGATTGGTCTGCGTGCTCAGCATCCCACCACTCTAATTGGCCCGTGCAGGAGCCGGGCGAGAGTGTGCGGGTCCTCGCGGCACCCGGGACGCGTTTGTCGCGCGGTCGGCCGGTGGGAGAGAATAAGGGAATGCCTTACGAGTTCGAACGTAAACAGCGCATCGTCGTACTCGGTGGAGGACCTGGCGGTTACGAAGCCGCCCTCGCGGGGGCGCAGCAGGGCGCCGATGTCACGCTCATCGAGCGTGTCGGTGTCGGTGGTTCCGCCGTCATCACCGATGTCGTGCCGTCCAAGTCGCTCATTGCCACCGCCGAGGCGTCCAACTCCATCGGGGAAGCGACAGACCTCGGTGTCCAGTTCTTCGGCAGGAGCGAAACAGGCAAGCCGATCCGCCCTGAGGTGGCGATCAATTTGGCCGCCGTGAACAAGCGCCTCCTCGCTCTGGCGAGGCAGCAGTCCGAAGATATGAAGGCCACGCTCATCCGATCCGGAGTGCGCCTTGTGCACGGGAGCGGGCGGCTGGACGGTACCAGCGCCGTCATCGTCTCAACCGGTGACGACGCATCGGGGACAGACTTCGACCGGGTGGAGGCCGACACGATCATCGTCTCGGTCGGTGCGAGCCCGCGCGTCCTTCCCTCTGCAGTGCCAGACGGCGAACGCATCTTCAACTGGACCCAGGTATACAGCCTTCGCAGTGTTCCGGAGCATCTCATCGTTGTCGGCTCGGGCGTCACCGGGGCCGAGTTCGCCTCCGCGTACCGCGCGCTGGGCGCCGATGTCACCCTGATCTCAAGTCGTGATCAGGTGCTGCCCGGTGAGGATGTCGACGCGGCGCATGTCATCGAGGACGTCTTCACCCGTAACGGCATGGTGGTTCTGTCGAAGTCCCGCGCCTCGTCCGTGGAGCGCACCGAGAACGGTGTGCGCGCGACGCTGTCCGACGGCCGGGTCGTGGAAGGTAGCCACTGTCTGATGGCTGTCGGGGCGGTGCCCAACACGGCAGGCATCGGACTTGAAGATGCGGGTGTTCAGCTGACCGAGTCGGGGCACATCCGGGTCAATCGGGTGGCCCGCACCTCGGTGCCGAACATCTACGCGGCCGGGGACTGCACCACCGAGTTGCCTCTGGCATCCGTCGCCTCGATGACCGGGCGCACGGCGGTGTTCCACGCCATGGGCGATGCGGTGAACCCGATCGAGATTCGCAACGTGGCCGCGAACATCTTCACCCAGCCTGAGATCGCATCCGTTGGCTGGACGCAGAAGCAGATCGAAGAGGGCATCGCCCAGGGCAACATCTACAAACTCGCACTCGCGTCGAACCCGCGGGCGAAGATGATGGGCATTAAGGACGGATTCGTGAAACTGTTCGCGCGCACTGGCAGCGGCACGGTCATCGGCGGGGTCATCGTGGCACCGAAGGCGAGCGAGCTCATCTTCCCGCTCGCGCTCGCCGTCGAGCATCGCCTGACCGTAGACGACGTGGCGCGCGCCTTCCCCGTCTACCCCTCGCTCACCGGGTCCATCACGGATGCCGCACGAGCGATGCACATCGTCCTCTGACCGGTCCCGCGCCGGGCCCGGCACAGACATTCCGCCCCCTCAACGGTCGTCCGACCCCCAACCGTGCCCCCGGGGGCCGAATGGGCGCGCGGCGGAGCAGGCGCGGCGACTAGGCGGCGTCGAGGACCGTCAGCAGCAGGTAACCGGATGACACGGTCGCCCCGACCGCAGCCCCGATCGTGCCGATTACGCCGTCCTTGTGTGCGGTCAGGGGCTGCTCCATCTTCATGGCTTCCAGCACCAGCAGCAGGTCGCCCTTGACGACGTGGTCACCCTCGCTTACCGCCACCTTCACGATGGTGGCCTGCATGGGCGCCGTCACCGCGTCACCGGTGACGGTGTTCACGGTCTGCGCGCCGCTGCGGCGACGTGGTGCGGGGCCGAGAGTGTTGTCGGATGCCATGCCCGGGAGCAGGCGGATAGGCAGCGAGACCTCCACGCGGCGCCCGTCGACTTCGACGACCACGTTGTGCCGCTTCTCGGACGCGAACGTGTGATCGAGCGTCCCCGTCCATTCCTCGATTTCGTTCACGAACTCGGTCTCGATCCACCGGGTGAAGACGGAGAAAGGCTCATCGCCCTCGGGAGCGAACGCGGGATCGCGGACGATCGCCCGATGGAATGGCAACACTGTCGGCAGCCCGGTCACCTCGAACTCGTCAAGGGCACGGCGAGCCCGCTCAAGCGCCTCCTTGCGTGTCGCACCGGTGACAATGAGCTTGGCAAGGAGGGAGTCGAAGGATCCGGAAATCACATCGCCCGACTGCACGCCGGTATCGACTCGTACCCCGGGGCCACCGGGAGCCTTAAACGCGTGGACCGGACCGGGAGAGGGGATGAACCCACGGCCGGCATCCTCGCCGTTGATGCGGAATTCGAAAGAGTGCCCGGTGGGAACGGGATCGTCGTAGTCGAGCGCTCCGCCCTCTGCCAGGCGGAACTGCTCACGAACGAGGTCGATGCCGGTGATCTCCTCCGACACGGGGTGCTCCACCTGAAGGCGGGTGTTCACCTCGAGGAAGGAAACAGTGCCGTCCTTGCCGATGAGGAATTCACACGTGCCGGCACCGACGTATCCGACCTCCGCCAGGATGACTTTCGACGCCCGGTAGAGCTCGGCGTTCTGCTCGTCGGTCAGGAACGGTGCCGGCGCCTCTTCAACGAGCTTCTGGTGACGGCGCTGCAGCGAGCAGTCGCGGGTCGAGACGACCACAACCTTGCCGTAAGCATCTGCGAGGCACTGGGTTTCAACATGCCGAGGCTGGTCGAGGTATTTCTCAACGAAACACTCACCTCGACCGAACGCGGTGATTGCCTCCCGGGTCGCCGAATCGAAGAGCTCGGCCACTTCGGCGCGTTCCCTAGCGACCTTCAGACCCCGGCCGCCACCACCGAACGCAGCCTTGATCGCCACGGGCAAACCGTGCATGTCGACGAATTCGAGCACCTCAGCGGCGTCGGCGACAGGGTTCAGGGTTCCCGGCGCGAGCGGCGCACCGACCTTCTGTGCAATGTGCCGGGCGGAGACTTTGTCGCCGAGCTTCTCGATCGCCTCAGGGGACGGGCCGATCCAGGTCAACCCGGCTTCGATGACGGCGCGGGCGAAATCGGCGTTCTCGGCAAGGAACCCGTAGCCGGGGTGGACGGCGTCCGCGCCCGAGCGGCGAGCGACTGAAAGCATCTTCTCGATCACCAGGTACGTCTCCGCGCTGGTGGTCCCGTCGAGGCCGTATGCCTCATGGGCCAGCCGCGCGTGCAGGGCATCGCGGTCCTGGTCGGCGTAGACCGCGACGGTATGAATGCCGCTGTCCTTGGCGGCTCGAATCACCCGGACGGCGATCTCGCCCCGGTTTGCGATGAGGACCTTCGTTATACGCGGCATAGTTCCCAAGCCTATTGCGCGACCCCCCTGCGTTTTTGGTTCTGTTCGACAAAAAACCAGGGGAAGGGAGTGGTGATGCCTACAAGGCAGGAGAGATTCAACGCGCGCCGGAGGGTGGACCAGTTGCGCGAAACAGCCGGGTGGTGGGCGGCTATACCCGGTTCCACAGGCTCGGCCACTCGTGGCCGAGCTCCCGGACCAGTCGGCGCAGGGTTGGCAGCGACAATCCGACCACGGTCGACGGGTCACCGGACACATGGGTGATGAACGGGGCGCCGAGGCTGTCGATGGTGAAGGCGCCCGCAACGGCGAGGGGCTCCCCGGTGGCGATGTAGGCGTCAAGCTCGGCGTCACTGATGTCGTCGGCGAAGGTGACATCCGCGACTGCGACCGCGCCGACCGCGAGTGCGGCACCTGCACCCGCTTCGACAGCCGGGTCGTGCTCGATCAGCCAGTGGCCGGAATACAGCTGCCCGGTGCGTCCGCGCTGCAGCTGCCATCGCTCCCAGGCCTTCTCCGGGGTGTGGGGTTTGCCGTACGTCACGCCATCGATCACGAACACCGAGTCCCCACCGAGCACGAGTCCTTGATCGCGCCCGACTGCCGTGAGCTCTCGATACACAGCCTCCGCCTTAGCGCGGGCGAGTAGTCCCACGAGCGCCGACGGAATAAGAGCCGCACCTTGCGTGGCGGCCGCGGCCGCGGCTACGGCATCTTCGTCGACATCCGGTGCCACGGTGACCGGCTCGATCCCGGCTGAGCGGAGCAGAGCGAGACGTGCCGGTGACGTGGAAGCCAGATACAGGCGCATTGTTCCCTCGGTGCATTGTCGACGAGCGGTCTTCGGAAGCGTGTGGGATGCTCGAGTAATGGGTACGAGCAACAGCCGTCAGGCAAATTCGAGCGGACGGCCGACCGAGGTGGGCGCCGAACTCGAACTCGACGTCACAAACGTAGCTCACGGCGGCATTTTCGTCGCCCGGCACGAGGGCCGGGTGGTCTTCGTGAGCGACACCATGCCGGGTGAGCGAGTGCGGGCACGGCTGACCGAGGCCAGTCACAAGAGCTTCTGGCGGGCCGAGACCGTCGAGGTCCTTCACGCTGCGCCCGAACGCCAGCCGCACGTCTGGGCGGCCGCAGCCCTCGAGCGGGCTCCCGAAGAGCGTGCGGGCGGCGCTGAGTTCGGCCACATCGAACTGACACACCAACGCGAGCTCAAGCGCCGGGTCCTCGCCGACGCCATGTCGCGCATGGCGGGCATCGAAACGGATGCTGCGGTCGAGTCCGTCGGGGCAGGGCCCAACGCGTCCCCCGGGGATGACTTCGATGGCACCGGCTGGCGCACGAGGGTTCGGCTCCACGTGGCGGAGGACGGGTCTGTGGGTCCGTATGCGGCGCGGTCACACCGGGTGGTCCCGGTCGATGATCTCCCGTTGGCCGAACGGGCTGTGGAAGCGGCGGCGCCGCTGGATCGGTATCTCCCGGGTGCGGCATCCGTGGACCTCGTTGCACCGGCCACCGGGGGCGTTCAGGTGATCGTCGCCGAACGCGACACCACGGGCAAGCGGCGTCGGCCGCCAGGGAAACCGATTCGCGAGATCGTGCACGACCGCGAATTCCAGCTTGATGCCGCCGGTTTCTGGCAGGTGCATTCCCGGGCGGCGGAGACCCTCTATGACGCCGTGCAGAACGCGATCGACGGTGCCCAATTCGACCCCCGTGCCTCGAACCTCGACCTCTACGGCGGCGTGGGCCTCCTTGCGGCAGCGGTAGGTGACCGTTTCGGGCCCGGCGTTCGAATCACCTCCGTGGAGAGCGACGCCCGTGCCACCGACTACGCGGCCCAGAACCTCCTCGACTGGGTGGGGGCTAGCGCCCAGACCGACCGGGTGGACCGGTTCCTTGACCGGACCAACCGTGAGGCCGGAGCCGCGGAGCGCGCGAGGCTCGCTGCGGCGACGGTGGTCCTCGACCCGCCGCGTGCCGGCGCAGGCAAGGCCGTCGTCGACCAGCTGGGCGTGATGGGTCCCCAACAGATCGTCTACGTGGCCTGCGATCCGGTTGCCTTGGCCCGGGATGTCGCGCTCCTGGCTGGGCACGGATATGGGCTGCGACACCTGCGGGCCTTCGATCTCTTCCCGAACACCCACCATGTCGAAGCGGTCGCGCTCTTGACGAGGTAGCTATCCTTAGCACCGACGCCGAACAAAGGACCTCCAGCCTCGTGACTTCAGCAACAGCAGCAGCTTCCCGTGCGGGCGACGATCAGCCGGTCCGTGTCGCCATCGTCGATGACCACGAATCGGTTCGGCTGGGACTCAAGGCAGCCTGCGAGAATGCCGGATACGAGGTCGTGCAAACGGCTTCGAACGCCCGCGACCTGGTCTCCGGCCTCGCCGGTCGGCAGTGCGACGTCATCGTCCTCGACCTGTCACTCGGCGACGGGTCGCTGGTGACAGACAACGTGCACCTCGTGCAGGGCACCGGGGCCGCGGTCCTGATTCATAGCATCGCCGACCGGGTGGCGTCCGTGCGTGAGGCGCTTGCCGCCGGTGCTGCGGGAGTGATTCCCAAGTCTTCGCCGACGACGACGGTGATGGCGGCCGTCGCATCCGTCGCCCGGGGGGATGTCCTCAACAACCTCGAGTGGGCGACCGCAATCGACGCGGACCGCGACTTCGCGAAGGCGCAGCTGGGTCGCCGCGAACGCGACGTGCTCCACCTCTACGCATCCGGGCTTCCCCTGAAGATGGTCGCCATGCAGCTCGGGATTGCCCATTCCACGGCGCGCGAATACCTCGACCGGATCCGGGTGAAGTACGTCGAGGTGGGACGCCCGGCACCGACCAAGGTTGACCTGCTGCGCCGAGCGGTGGAAGACGGCATCCTTCCCGGGCTCGACCCGGACGGTGGCGGAGATGAGCGGGCCTAGGACGTCCGTGGACCGGATGCCCCACCGGCGTGACCGGCGGACGCCACCGACTGCGGGTGCTTCGGCGTCAATCCCCGGCGGTGCGCCGTATGGCACGGCTGCTGGTGCATCCACCGGTGCCGCTGACGCTTCAACTGGCACGGCTGTCGGCAGCACCCAGGGGCCGAAGGATGCGGCGCAACCTTCAAGTCGGGCAGGGCGCGCGGGGGCAGGAGATCGTGGTCGGGCGGCAGCGCGGCGCAGTCGCGGCGACGCCGGGCAGAGGACGCCGGGTGAAGTCCGGCAACCACTGAACCCGATCAGTCGGCGGCAAATCGAAACGGTGGTCTCCCGCTCGACGGGCGGCATCGGGCTCGTGTTCGCGCTCCAGACCTTGCCCATCATGCTCAACGCGCTTCCCGAGCAACGTCCGGGCTGGGGGCTCGCCATGGCGCTGGCCGTCTTCGGCAGCATCGGCCTGCTCGTGGTGGCCACCGTGGTGAAACGCGGTGTCCGGATTGCCAGCGGCCTGGTGGCCGGCGTATACGCGCTCGCCCTGGTCGCCTGGCCCTTCCTCCTGCCCCACTCGCAGTTGGTTCAGTCCGAGAAGCCGTGGCTCTGGTGGCTCTGCACGGTGGCCACCTCAAGCGCCGCGCTGTGCTTGCCGGTGATGTGGGCCGCGATCTACACCGTCGTGGTTCCGGTCATCTACGGTGTCGTGCGCACCCTTCCGTCCGGCGGTGGTGCAGAGGTCCTCCTCGCCTCTCTGGACGCGGTGTATGCGATCCTCCTCGGCCAGGTGGTGCTCATCATCATCTTCGTGCTTCGCCAGGCCACTGCTGCCGTTGATGTGGCACAGGCGAATGCTCTGCAGAAGTATGGGTCGGCTGTTCGCCAACATGCCACCGAGCTCGAACGCGTCGAGGTGGACTCCATCGTTCACGACAGCGTGCTCACCACGCTTCTTTCCGCCGCCGCCGTCCGCACCCAACAGGAAGCCAAGCTCGCCGCCGACATGGCGCGACAGGCCATCTCCCGGCTGAGTGACGCTGGGCCGGTGACGGCCGGTGATGAGACGGTGATTCCGTTCGCTCGGCTCAGCCGGCGCATCCGCCAGGCCGCGAATGCGTTCGCATCGCCGTTCGCCGTCGTCGAGAACGACATTGATTTTCTCACCGTTCCCGTCCACGCCAGTGACGCCCTGTACTCGGCGACCGTGCAGGCGATGGTCAACAGCATGCAACATGCAGGGCCAGCCGACGTGCCGCTTGAGCGCACCCTCACGATGAGCTCGAACCTGCAGGGAGGCTGCACCATCGAGATCACGGACTCCGGGGTCGGATTCGACCCGGATGCCGTCCCCAGCGAACGTTTGGGGCTTCGCATCTCGATCATCGAACGTGTGACGAGTGTCGGAGGTGCCGTGACGGTGCGCACAAGTCCCGGGCAAGGGGCGGCGGTCACCATCGAATGGCCGAGGCTCGGCTACCAGCCCGACTACCTGGCTACCACGTTCAGCCCGGACGAGCTCCCTGCCCTGGGGCTGGGTGAGGGCACCGAAAAGCCGAACGGCAGTGTCGCATGATCACCGTACCCCGCGGACTCGTCCTCGCCCTCGGGGCCTTATTCTCGGCGTACCACGTTGTGCTGGGCGTTTACGCCTTGAGCGTGCCGGCGACGCCGCTGCCGGCGCTCGTGGCCATGGGGCTGTACTCGGTGGCGACGATCTTGAGCCTGTGGCCGACAAGCCCGACCCGGATGCCGGTCTGGCTGGCCTATTTCAACGTCGCCGTCTCCGCAGCGCTTCCGCTTCTCGTCGGGAGCCAACTGGACCCCACAGTGCGACTCGGCTACGCCACGTGGTACGTGGCGGCGGTCGGCACCTTGATGATCATCACCGCCACCCGGAAGCGGCAGGCGCTTGCCTGGGTAGGTGCCGGTATCCTCGTCGTGCACAGTTCCGTCTGGGCGGGACCCGGCGCGCTCGCCGACATGGGCGTGATCGGAAGCGTCGTCTGGGTCGCGACGGCCGTCATGCTCTCCCGGGGACTGGCGAAAGCCGGCCGTGACGCCAGACAGTATGCCCTGGCCGAGCGGGAGGCAACCGAATGGCAGGCGGCGCAGGACGCGCACCTCTACGAACGGCGGGTCCGCTTGGCCCAGACGAACCGTTTGGCTGCCCCAATGCTTCACCGAATCGCCGACAGCGGGGGAGACCTCAGCGAACGCCAACGGCAGGAATGCCGGTACCTTGAAGCGGCCATCCGGGATGAGATCCGCGGCCGTAAGCTCCTGAACGATGCGGTGCGCTACCAGGTCATGGCGGCACGTCGCCGGGGCGCCATCGTCACCCTGCTCGATGAAGGTGGTATCGACGACCTCGAGGGCCACGATCTCGACGTGGTGCTGAACCGTCTTGCCAGCGCCATCGGCCGCACAACCGCGGACAAGATCATCGCGCGCACGGTGGCCGACGGCTCCGACATCGCCGTGACCGTGGTGGGACTAACGAGCGCCGATACCAGCGTCAGCGCGCTGGGCGCCGACGCGCTCGATGACGAGGTCGACCTTTGGCTGGAAATCCCTCGCAACTCGCACTCGGGTGCACGCGCCTCGCGCTAACCCACGTGTGAGCCGCGACCCGGGCACGGAAAGAAGGGGATCAGCCGACCCGAACGGCTGATCCCCTTCTCTAGATTTCGAGTCAGGGCGACAACCCGAATGTCACCCTGACTCGCCCCCAAAGCACCCGCCGGCTTACCCTAGTAGGCGAGTGCCTGGTGGTGTGGTCTCTGTGAGAATCACACCTAGCACTATCTATAGTGCCGTTGGCCCGAAGATGCGAACAGTCGTCATTTAGGGGGACAGCCCGGTCGGCTAGGGTGCACGGGCGCATTCGCCAACGGTTCAGAGGGAGAAGCCCCGCCACCGGCCGGGGCCGGGGACGAACGGTTGCCGCAGAGCCCGCTGGCTGGCCTCCCATGCGCTCGGTCTCCGCGACGGCTTCGCTCGCAGCATCGCGGATTCCTCGTGCAGCAGTCCGGTGAGGACGGCCGACACGGCGGCCGCTTCCGTCGGTGACACGCCCCGCGTGACGAAGTGGATGGCGTCATCAGCCTCGGTACCGGGGTCACCGCTGCCGGCAGCACCTGAACCGGCCTGGGCGGCCGAAGGGATGTTCTCTCGATTCGTCATGATCACGCCGCCCTACAGCGGGATGTTCCCGTGCTTCTTCGGCGGCAGGCTGGCGCGCTTGGTACGAAGCGCGCGGAGCGCCTTGGTGATGGCGACGCGGGTCGCAGCAGGCTCGATCACCCCGTCAAGCTCCCCACGTTCGGCAGCCAGGAACGGGCTCGCGACATTGTAGGTGTACTCGTTGGCCAGGCGCGTGCGCACGGCGGCGACATCCTCACCCTCAAGTTCCGCCTTCTTGATCTCGGTACGGTACAGGATGTTCACCGCACCTTGGCCGCCCATGACCGCGATCTCCGCCGTCGGCCAGGCCAGATTGATGTCCGCGCCGAGCTGTTTCGAGCCCATCACGATGTACGCGCCACCGTAGGCCTTGCGCAGGATGACCGTGACAAGGGGCACTGTCGCCTCGGCGTAGGCGTACAGGAGCTTCGCCCCGCGACGGATCACGCCGGTCCACTCCTGGTCGGTACCGGGTAGGTACCCGGGCACGTCCACGAGGGTGAGGATCGGAATGGAGAACGCGTCACAGAAGCGCACGAACCGGGATGCCTTCTCGCCGGCTTCGATGTTCAGGGTCCCCGCCATGGCGTT
>JAODMM010000132.1 GCA_025465015.1 Cryobacterium sp.
GGCGGGGCCGCACGAGAACGTGGACGAATGAGGGTTCAGGCGTGGGGGAAGATGCCTGGCCGGCAGCCGGCTGCGCGGCAGCTTCCACGGCGGCCTCGATCATGCCCAGGGATGGGGTGAGACCAGCCAGCGCGAGTGCGCCACACAGTTCGACCCTGTCGACACCGGCGGTCGCGGCGATGCGCACACCGGCGAGGTCCTGCACAGCGATCTCCAGCGCAATCTCGCTCACAGCACCCTCATCCCAGCGCAACGTCCATCGGCACTTCGCTCACCCGGCTCCACATGACCGATGCCACGTGACCGTGCGGGGCCGACCGGACCCGGCCGGCCCCGCAAATGCATCGCCTTAGCGGGCTACTTCACCGTCGACGTAGTCGTCGGCGTTGGCGCTGTTCCACGCGAAGAGCGAGCGCAGTTCCCGCCCTGTCGCTTCGATCGGGTGCTCTTCGCCCTTCTTGCGAAGTGCGAGGAACTCGGGAGCGCCTGCATCCTGGTCGTTGATGAAACGCTCCGCGAAAGCGCCGTTCTGAATGTCGGCGAGAACTGCCTTCATGTTCTCCTTCACGCTCGGGTCGATGACCCGCGGGCCGGAGACGTAGTCGCCGTACTCAGCCGTGTCGGAGACGCTCCAGCGCTGCTTGGCGATGCCGCCCTCCCACATGAGGTCGACGATGAGCTTGAGCTCGTGCAGCACCTCGAAGTAGTCAACCTGCGGTTGGTACCCGGCCTCGGACAGCACCTCGAAGCCGTACTGGATGAGCTGTGAGGCACCACCGCAGAGCACAGCCTGCTCACCGAAGAGGTCCGTCTCGGTCTCTTCGGTGAAGGTGGTCTTGATGCCGCCGGCGCGGAGACCGCCGATGGCTTTCGCATAGCTGAGGGTGAGCGGCCAGGCGTTGCCCGACGCATCCTTCTCGACTGCCACGATCACGGGGACGCCACGGCCTGCTTCGTATTCGCGGCGCACGGTGTGCCCCGGACCCTTCGGAGCGACCATGACGACGTCAACGCCCTCGGGTGCCTGAATGTAGCCGAAGCGGATGTTGAAGCCGTGCCCGAAAACCAGCGTCTTGCCCTCGGCGAGGTTGGGTTGGATGTCGTCCGCGTAAACGTGGCGCTGCACCTGGTCGGGGGCGAGGATCACGATGACATCGGCCCACGACGCAGCATCGGCGGCGCTCTTGACGGTGAAGCCGGCCTCTTCAGCCTTGGCGGTGGACTTGGAGCCCTCCTTCAGGCCGACGACGACCTGAACGCCGGAGTCGCGCAGGTTCTGCGCGTGAGCGTGGCCCTGGGATCCATAGCCGATCACGGCAACCTTCTTGCCCTGGATGATCGACATGTCGGCGTCTTTGTCGTAGTAAATCTCAGACACGGGTGATTTTCTCCTTGTATATAGCGGTGGTTGAGCTGGTGGACGCCTGTGGCCAGGCCGTTCGACGTCGTGTTGAGTTGATCGCGGGCTAGTTCCGGAAAACGCGTTCGGTGATGGATTTCGACCCGCGACCGATTGCGAGCAGGCCCGACTGGGCGATCTCTTTGATGCCATACGGTTCGAGCACCCGCAGTAGCGCCTGAGTCTTGCCGGAGTCACCGGTGACCTCGATCACGAGGGCATCAGTGGACACGTCGACGACGCGGGCCCGGAACAGGGTGACAGCCTCCAGCACCTGCGAGCGAGTGCTGTTGTCGACTCTCACTTTGATGAGGAGGTGCTCACGCTGCACCGATTGCGCCTGGTCGAGTTCGACGATCTTGATCACGTTGATCAGCTTGTTCAGCTGCTTGGTGACCTGCTCGAGGGGTAGTTCCTCGACGTCGACCACGACCGTGATGCGCGAGAGACCCTCGATCTCGCTGTGTCCCACTGCGAGGCTCTCGATGTTGAATCCGCGGCGCGCGAACAGTCCGGCGACGCGGGTCAACAGACCCGGTTTGTCCTCCACGAGGAGGCTCAGGACATGCCTGCTCATCGTTATTCGTCCCCCCACGTCGGCGCGTGATTTTTCGCGTACTGCACGTAGCTGTTGCTCACACCTTGTGGCACCATCGGCCACACCATGGCGTCGCGGCTGACCACGAAGTCGAGAACGACCGGGCGGTCATTTGTGGCGAGGGCCAGTTTGATCGCGTCATCGACCTGGTCCGCGCTCGTGACCCGGATCCCCAAGGCACCGTACGCCTCCGCCAGTTTGACGAAGTCGGGGACCATGCGGGTGTCGTGTCCCGTGTTCAGGTCGGTGAACGAGTGGCGCCCGTCGTAGAAGAGCGTCTGCCACTGCCTCACCATCCCGAGGGAGGAGTTGTTGATAATGGCGACCTTGATGGGGATGTCGTTGATGGTGCAGGTGGCGAGTTCCTGGTTGGTCATCTGGAAGCATCCGTCGCCGTCGATGGCCCAGACCACACGCTCGGGTTCGGCGACCTTCGCCCCCATGGCGGCGGGAACGGAGTAGCCCATCGTTCCCGCACCTCCGGAGTTCAGCCACGAATTGGGGCGTTCGTACTTGATGAACTGCGCGGCCCACATCTGGTGCTGCCCAACACCGGCGGCGTAGACGCCCTCCGGCCCAGTCAGCTCGCCGATCCGCTTGATCACGTACTGAGGGGCGAGCAGTCCGTCGGTGGGCTCGGAGTACCCGAGGGGGAACTCCTCCCGCAGCCCGTCCAGGTAAATCCACCAGTCGGCCGTGTCGGCAGGGGAACCGCCAGACGTCTCCGTGAAGGCGACGGTGAGGTCCGCGATGACATCTTTGGCGTCGCCAACGATGGGGACGTCGGCCGTACGGATTTTGGAAATTTCCGCCGGATCGACGTCGACGTGCACGATTTTGGCGTTCGGGGCGAACTCCGACGCTTTGCCCGTCACCCGGTCGTCGAACCGGGCGCCGAGCGAGATGATGAGGTCGCTCTCCTGCAGCGCCAGGACCGCCGGAACGGTTCCGTGCATGCCGGGCATCCCCAGGTGTTGGCGGTGCGAGTCGGGGAAGGCGCCGCGAGCCATCAGGGTGGTCACAACCGGTGCCCCGGTGATTTCTGCAAGCGCCAGCAGCTCGGCCGAGGCGCCGGCACGAATCACGCCGCCGCCCACGTAAAGTACCGGCTTCTTCGCAGCCGCGAGAAGCTGCGCCGCCGCAACGACCTGCTTCCCGTGCGCCTTGGTGATCGGCCGGTAACCCGGCAGATCGAGCTTCGGCGGCCAGATGAAGGGCGCCGAGTTCTGCTGAGCGTCCTTCGTGATGTCCACAAGAACAGGACCGGGGCGTCCGGTCGAGGCGATGTGGTAGGCGGAGGCGAGGGCAGCCGGAACGTCCTCCGGGCGCTTGACCAGGATCGAGTGCTTGGTGATCGGCATGGTGATGCCGACGATGTCCGCCTCTTGGAAGGCGTCCGTTCCCATCAGGGTGGAGAAGACCTGCCCGGTGATTGCGAGGATCGGGACCGAATCCATGTAGGCATCCGCAATCGCGGTGACGAGGTTGGTCGCCCCAGGCCCGGACGTGGCGATGGCGACCCCCACGCGGCCAGAAGCCGCGGCGTAGCCCTCCGCGGCGTGCCCAGCGCCCTGTTCGTGGCGCACCAGGACGTGCCGGATGCCGTCCTGGGCCATCAGCTCGTCGTACAACGGGATGACGGCGCCGCCGGGGATCCCGAAGACGTCGGTCACACCGAGAAGTTCGAGTGTGCGGAGGATGGCTCCCGATCCGGTGAGAATCGGCGGTTCGCCAGCAGGCGGCACGGACACGCCGGCGCCCGTGCCGGCAGGTGAGGCCGGGGGGGTCGCGGCCGCTGAGGAAGGGGATGGCACGGCGGAGGATTCCGTGGTCATGGGTGATCGAATCCCTTGGTTTGTGAGACGGATGATGAACGCAGAATTACCCCGTGATCGCGCCTTGGGCAGCGGAACGAACGAGCTTGGTGTATTTCGCGAGGACGCCACGGGTATAGCGCGGAGGAAGCGGAGCCCACCCTTCCCGGCGGGCGGCCAGCTCGTCAGGGTCGACCAGTAGGTCGAGCGTGCGAGCTGCGATATCGACCCGTATCAGATCACCATCGCGCACGAAGGCGATGGGACCTGCGTCCACCGCTTCGGGTGCTATATGGCCGATGCACAGTCCGGTTGTGCCGCCTGAGAACCGACCATCCGTCAAGAGTAGTACATCCCGGCCGAGGCCGGCGCCCTTGATGGCGGCGGTGATGGCGAGCATCTCGCGCATGCCGGGCCCGCCCTTGGGGCCTTCGTAACGGATGACGATGACGTCGCCCGCTGCGATTCGACCCTCGGTCAGCGCGTCCATGGCACCGCGCTCGCGCTCGAACACCCGAGCGGGGCCCTCGAACACATCCGCGTCGAAACCGGCCGTCTTGACGACCGCCCCCTCGGGGGCCATCGTCCCCTTCAGGATCGTAAGGCCGCCGCTGGCGTGAATGGGGTTGTCGAGGGTACGGATGACTTCACCGTCAAGGGCGGGCGGGTTGACCTCCGCGAGATTCTCGGCGAGCGTCTTTCCGGTCACGGTGAGGGCGTCCCCGTGCAGCAGTCCCGCATCAAGCAGGGCCTTCATCACGACGGGTACCCCACCGTGGCGGTCGACATCGTTCATGACGTACTTGCCGAAGGGCTTGAGATCGCCGATGTGCGGGACCTTGTCGCCGATCCGGTTGAAGTCGTCGAGTGCCAGGTCGACGTCCGCTTCCCGGGCGATGGCGAGGAGGTGAAGAACGACGTTGGTGGATCCGCCGAACGCCATCGCAACCGCGATGGCGTTCTCGAACGCCTTCTTGGTCAGGATGTCACGAGCCGTGATGCCGAGCCGAAGCAAGTTCACGACGGCTTCTCCGGAGCGCCTCGCGTAGTAATCGCGGCGGCGGTCGGCCGAGGCTGGGGACGCGGAACCGGGCAGGCTCATACCGAGCGCTTCCGCGACGCTCGCCATCGTGTTCGCGGTGTACATGCCACCGCAGGCCCCTTCACCGGGCGCGAACTCACATTCGATGCGCTTGGCGTCATCGACGCTCATGCGCCCCGCCTTAA
>JAODMM010000134.1 GCA_025465015.1 Cryobacterium sp.
TCCGCAGGGGACGTCATTTCCCTCCACTTCACCGACCTCGACGTGCTCGCCGACGAACTGGCCTCGTTCGGCCCGGAGGTGCTCGTGCTCTCCCCGCCTGAGCTTCGGTCGGCCGTCCGCCACCGCCTCCGCAAGGTGACCGAGGTGCACGGGGGAGTCCTCAACGAAACCGGTGGTGCAGCATGAGCCAGAAGGCTCCCGTTCTCGGCGCCTCGGACAAGCTGGCGTTCCTGCTCTCCCTCGTTCCCTACCTGATGGACCACGACAGTGCCCAAGTCGCCGATGTGGCCGCGCATTTCGGTGTGCCGCCCGAGCGTGTGCGCGACGCGGTCAACCTGATCGCGATGTCGGGGATTCCGGGGGAGACACACCAGTACCTGCATGGCGACCTCTTCGACATTCAGTGGGACGAGTTCGAGAACAACGACCGGATCGTGCTCACCCACTTCGTCGCGATCGACGATTCTCCGCGATTCTCGGCGCGGGAAGCAGCAGCTCTCATCGCCGGTCTTCAATATCTCTCGTCCCTTCCGGAGAATGCCGACCACGAGACCATCAGCTCGCTGATGGCAAAACTCACACGGTCGGCATCGGCTGCGCCCAGCCAAGTGGCAGTGGCGCCAAGTGAGACCGGGGACGCTATCAGCATCATCCAGGCTGCCGTGCGTGACGGCGTGCAGGTTGAATTCGACTACCTGAACGCGCGTGGCGATGACGTGCACCGTCGCGTCGACCCTCTGCGGGTGGAGTCTGTCGACAGCGACTGGTACCTGCGCGGCTGGTGTCACCTGCGCCAGGCCGTCCGCACCTTCCGCCTGGACCGGATGGGCACCCTCCATGTCACAGACACGCCCGCCGACGCCCCCGACGGCGATGTCGTGCTGCCCGATTCCCTCTTCGAGCCATCTTCCGACAGCCTCAGTGTCGTAGTCGAGCTGCCTGCTTCGGCACTGCCCCTCATCGCCGACTACGGGCCCATCGGCACGACTCCGGGCGCTGATGGCGACTTGGTGCATGCGACCCTGCGAGTGGCGCATTACCACGGGCTCAAGCGCCTCGTCGCCGGGTTGGCTGGTGTCGTGCGGGTCGTCGAACCAGCCGAAGCGCGTCAGATTGTCGCGGAATGGGCGGCGGCCGGGCTCGCCCGCTACGACGAATCATCAGGCGGGGGAGAGTAGCGGGATGCCCTGGTGGTCGTGGGTGCTCATCTGGTCCGTGCTGGTCATGGCTCTCGTAGGGACGTTGGGGGGGTTCGGGTTCGTCCTCTTTCGCAAGGTCATGTCGGGCTTCGACGCGCTCACTGACCTCAGCGACCAGGTGGATGTCCTCGATTCACGTACCGAGGTTATGGCGGGTGAGACCCATCCACGCCACGGGACCCCCGCGATCTTCGCCGATCGGACCGCACTTGCTGCCAACGCCAGCACAGCCCGCTCCGAACGGGCACACCGGAGGCAACTCCGTAGGGATCAGCGGATCACGCAAGGTAAGCTACTCAGTACCACCCCTTTGAAACAGAGGACGGGTCCCCATGCTTAACAACCTCACCGGATGGCACTTCCTAGTCATCCTCGTCGTCGTTCTTCTCCTCTTCGGCGCTCCCAAGCTTCCTGCCCTCGCGCGCAGCCTCGGTCAGTCGATGAAGATCTTCAAAAACGAGGTCAAGAGCGACAAAATTGACGCGGACCCTAATGCTCCGGCAGCGCCGGCGTCATCGGTGGCGCCAGCCTCATCGGTGGCTCCGTCTGCATCCGCAGCCCCAGTGGCACCAGTGGTATCCAGCACGCCCACCGAGCCGGCCGACTCCGCCACAAAGCCGTAGTCTCATGGCAGTGCGCACCCCTCGGCGTATCGACAACGATGGGAAAATGTCGCTCGGGGCTCACCTCCTGGAGCTGCGCAAGCGCCTGTTCCTCGCCGCGGCGGGAATCCTGGTCGGCGCGGTCATCGGTTGGGTGCTTTCCGACTTCGTCTGGGATGCCCTCCGGGAACCCATCTACGCGATTGTCCGCGCCCAGCACCGCAACGCTCAGATCAACTACCCCGATATCACGTCGGCGTTCGACCTCAAGCTGAAGATCTCGTTCTACGTCGGGCTCATCGTGTCGAGCCCGGTATGGCTTTATCAGATCTTCGCGTTCCTAATGCCCGGGCTCACCCGCACCGAGAAGCAATACACGTTCGGGTTCTTCTTCACCGCCGTCCCGCTTTTCCTAGCCGGCTGTTCGGCAGGTTGGTACGTGCTTCCGCACATTGTCGAGCTCATGACCGGATTCGCCCCAACGGAGGATTCGGCGTTCATCAACGCTCAGAACTACTTCGACTTCGTCTTGAAACTTGTCGTCGCCATCGGAATCGCGTTCGTGTTGCCGGTCTTTATCGTGCTCCTGAACTTCGCCGGAGTGATCAGTGCGCAATCCATCATCAGCTCGTGGCGCCTTGCCGTGCTCGTGATCACACTTTTCACCGCGATAGCGACTCCCGCTGCGGACGTGGTCTCCATGTTCCTGCTGGCCATTCCCATGATCGCGTTGTATTTCTGCGCGTACGGCATTGCCTGGCTGCATGACCGCCGCGCTGCTCGGCGTACCCGGGCGTTTGAACAGGAACTGGCGCTGTAGGAGGCACTGTGACGGAGACACTCTCGCCGGCCGAGCGGTACGCGGCTTCCCGATCCCGCGCGAGCCAGCCGATGGTGGAATCCTTCCGTACCCGGTTACGGTTCGACCTCGATCCGTTCCAGAGGGCCGCCTGTGCCTCACTCGAGGAAGGCAATAGTGTGCTCGTCGCCGCACCGACCGGTGCCGGCAAAACGATCGTCGCCGAGTTCGCCGTGTACCTGGCGATGCAGCAGCGCTCCGCAAAGGTCTTTTACACGGCGCCGATCAAGGCGCTCAGCAACCAGAAGTTCCAGGAGTTCGTGGCGGACTACGGGCCGGAGGAAGTCGGCCTGCTTACCGGCGACACGAACATCAACTCCCAGGCCCGCATCGTCGTCATGACGACGGAAGTGCTTCGAAACATGTTGTATGTCGATTCCGACATGCTGACGAACCTCGCCTTCGTCATCATGGATGAGGTCCACTACCTGGCCGACAGGTTCCGTGGTCCCGTCTGGGAAGAAGTGATCATCCATCTTCCGCAGAGTGTGCGCCTTGTCTCTCTGAGCGCAACGGTTTCCAACGCCGAGGAGTTCGGTGACTGGCTCCAAGCCGTACGCGGCGAGACGGACGTCATCGTTTCAGAGGAGCGGCCCGTTCCGCTGGAACAGCACGTGCTCGTGAAAAACAAGATGCTCGACCTCTTCGACTCGTCTGGACTCGCGGCGACACACCGCGTCAATCCGGAACTCGTGCGGCTCACCCAGGCCGGGGGCCGTTCGACAGGAAACCGGTCCTCACCGGGTCGGCGGGGCAGGGACCGGGGGAACTTCCACCAGCGGTCCCAATTCGACCAGGGCCGGATGGACCGCTCCGAGATTGTTGAGATGCTTGGCGGCAAGCACCTCCTGCCGGCTATATTCTTCATCTTCAGCCGAGTCGGCTGCGACCAGGCCGTACGGCAGGTCCTCCGTGCCGGGGTCCGGCTCACCCAGGAGCACGAGCGTGAGGAGATCAGGCAGATCGTCGACGAACGCTGCCGGACCCTGCTCGACGAAGACCTCGCCGTGCTGGGGTACTGGGAGTGGCTCGAGGGACTCGAGCGTGGCGTCGCAGCCCACCACGCGGGAATGCTGCCCGCGTTCAAGGAGGTCGTCGAGGAACTCTTCCAGAAGAAGCTCGTCAAGGCAGTCTTCGCCACCGAGACCCTCGCACTCGGCATCAACATGCCTGCCCGGACGGTGGTGCTGGAGAAACTCGAGAAGTTCAACGGGGAAGCTCGTGTTCCCATCACCCCCGGTGAGTACACGCAGCTCACAGGCCGGGCCGGACGCCGGGGAATCGATGTCGAGGGCCATTCTGTGATCCAGTGGCAACAGGGCCTCGACCCGCAGTCGGTCGCCTCCCTCGCTTCCCGCCGTACGTACCCGCTCAATTCCAGCTTCAAACCCACGTACAACATGGCGGTCAACCTGATCGACCAGTTCGGCAGGGAACGCACCCGTGAAATCCTCGAATCGTCCTTCGCGCAGTTTCAGGCCGACCGCGCCGTCGTCGACCTCGCCCGCAAAGTCCGCCAGCAGGAGGAATCTCTAACCGGGTACGAGACATCGATGACCTGCCACCTCGGCGATTTCACCGAGTATTCCGGAATCCGCCGGAAGCTGACCGACGTTGAGCGCGAGAGCAGCACCGGCGAGCACCTTCCCCGAGGTCAGCGGGAGAAACGACAACGCGAGCTCGCAAGCCTTCGCAAGCGCCTGCGGTCCCACCCCTGTCACAGCTGCCCCGAACGGGAACAGCATGCCCGATGGGCGGAGCGCTGGTGGCGACTGAAGAAGCAGACGGACGCCCTCAACCAGCAGATCAGATCACGGACGAATGCCGTGGCCCGCGTCTTCGATCGTGTGACGGATGTCCTGCTCGGTTTCGGCTATCTGCTGCGCGATGACAGTGCCCGGGTGACCTTAAGCGAAAGCGGCCGCATCCTCCGTCGCATCTACGGCGAACGCGACCTCCTCGTCGCAGAGTCCTTGCGGCGCGGCCTGTGGGAGGACCTCGATGCTCCGAGCCTTGCAGCCATGGCGTGCGCGCTTGTCTTCGAACCTCGCCGCGACGAGGGCATGACCGATGAACGCTATCTCCCGCGCGGACCATTCCGTCATGCCCTCTCGGACACGCAAGACCTCTGGAGCAGGCTCGACGACCTGGAGCGTGACAACAAACTGCCAGGCAGCGAGCCGCTCGCGGTGGGCCTCAGCCTCGCCATGTGGAAGTGGGCGCGGGGGGCATCGCTGAGCGAGGTGCTGTCAGAGGCCGAGATGGCGGCCGGGGATTTCGTGAGGTGGACGAAGCAGACGATCGATCTCCTCGACCAATTGTCCGTGATCGGCGACGGTAACGTCGGCCGCACCGCGCGCCAGGCAATGGATGCCATCCGCCGCGGAATCGTTGCATACAGCTCAGTCGCCTAGGCTGTTGAGGTGAATCCAGAGGCTGCCCGGCAGTTGAATATGCCGCTGTGGGCATCACTGCTTGTGGCTGCGGGCGCCGGTGCCATACTCGATGGGGCCTTCCCCGACCAGAACGTGTGGTTCCTGGCGCCGATCGGTGTCGGCCTGATGCTCGTCGCTGTGCTGGACCGCGGCCCCTGGGCAGGCCTCCTGGTCGGCTTCGTCGGAGGCCTCTCGTTCTGGCTCACCCACATCAACTGGTTGACGCTGTATCTCGGCCCGGTGCCCTGGCTGGCCCTTGCCGGCCTCGAGTCCATCTTCTTCGCGGTCGGGCTCAGTCTCACCGCGGTCGTGCTCCGGCACGGACCGCGACTCTGGCCGACGCCTCTGGGCAGATTGGGCATGGTCCCTCTGGTTGTCGCCGGCCTGTGGACGGGCCGGGAGGCGATATCTGCAGTGTGGCCCTACGGCGGGTTCTCCTGGGGGAGGCTCGCGATGTCGCAATCGGAGAGCCCGCTCAATTCCCTCGTCGCGTGGGTGGGCATGTCTGGGCTAGGTTTCCTCCTCGCCTGGCTGGCAGCGCTGGCTGTCCAGCTGATGCGTGAATGGGGAGTTCCCACCCGAACCCGGGCGCTCCTCGCCGCCGTCGCGGTGGCCCTCCTGCTGGCGATACCTGCCTGGCCCACGGTTCCTTCCGGAACCACCCGGCTTGCTGCAGTGCAAGGTGCGTCGGACGCCGGGCTTTTCGCGGAATACACGCCCGGAGAAATTCTGAACGACCACACCCAGGCCACACGACCCGTGATTGGTGAGGACATTGACTTCATCGTGTGGCCGGAGAACGCGAGCGATATTGATCCCACTCGCTTTAGGGAGGCCGCCGCTGTTGCGGACTCGGTCAGCGAGACGTTGGACGCGCCGCTGGTGGTCGGGACGATAACCGAGCGGGACAACACCTTCTACAACACCTCACTGCTTTGGGAAGCGGGGAAGGGAGCTGTGGACTGGTACGACAAAGTGCATCCGGTTCCCTTCGCCGAGTACGTGCCGGACAGAGCGTTCTGGCGTCCGTTTGCGCCCGAGCTGTTCGACCTCGTCACGCGCGACTATGCCATCGGGACCCGTAGCAACGTCTTCGACATCGACGGCATTCTGGCCGGAGTGGCCATCTGCTTTGACATCGCCGACGACCAGCTGATCCACGAGATGGTCGACCGGCGCGCGGGAATCATCCTGGCCCAGACGAACAATGCCGACTTCGGGCACACTGATGAGAGCGTCCAACAGCTCGCCATCGCTCGGCTGCGAGCAATCGAGGCCGGCCGTACCGTGGTCAACATCTCCACCGTGGGCACCAGTGCGATCATCACCCCTGACGGTGCGACCGTTGCCCAGCTTCGAACCTGGGAGCCGGGCGCGATGGTGGAAACCGTTCCGCTTAGCAGTACGGTCACGCCCGCCATGGCGGCCGGCCGCGGCCTTGAGTGGTTGCTCTCCGGGATCGGCTTGGCGGGCTTCGCCCTGTGCGCCCTGTGGGCCCGTCGGCGGGCTGCTCAAAGCGTCGGAAACATGGGCCGGCCCAGAGAAAACGGCAACATCGGACAGGGCGACCGGGGACGGGGCGACGTGCGCCAGCGCGGAGAGGAACCAAAGTCCACATGACGAGCGACTCCAGAACGCTCGTACTTGTTCCCACCTACAATGAGCTGGCAAGTCTCCGGAGCATCGTCGCGCGCATCCGCGCCAGCGTACCGAAGGCGGACGTCCTCATCATCGACGATGCCAGCCCCGACGGCACAGGTGCCCTCGCCGATTCACTCGCAGCTACCGACGCCCGAGTGGGTGTCCTTCACCGGCCAGGCAAGCAGGGCCTCGGTGCGGCCTACCTTGCCGGTTTCCGGCACGCAATCACCGACGACTACCACGTGGTTGTGGAAATCGACGCGGACGGATCACACAACCCTGCGGACCTGCCGTCGATGCTGGACCTGGTCGACGAAGGCGCCGATCTTGTGATCGGCTCGCGCTGGGTTCCCGGCGGTTCGGTGCACAACTGGCCCGCCGCGCGGCGGCTGATCTCCCGCACCGGCAACCTTTATTCCCGTCTGATGCTGCGCTCGAGAATCCGCGACATCACTGCCGGCTACCGTGCATACCGGGTCCCAGTGCTCGCCTCACTCGATCTCAACGGTGTGTCGAGTCAGGGTTACTGCTTCCAGGTGGAACTCGCCTGGACGATCGAGAAACGGGGTTTCCGGGTCGTAGAACACCCCATCACGTTCGTCGAGCGAACCGAGGGAACCTCCAAGATGCACCTCGGCATCGTCACCGAGGCGCTCTGGCGAGTGACCTACTGGGGTGTGCGAGACCGCATATCGCTGCGCTCTACGCGCCGATCTTCTGCTGACCGCGACGCTGGCGCAGGTAGGTGAGTCGTTCCTCAAGCAGTTGCTCAAGCTCGACGCGCGAACGCCGCTCCAGCAACATGTCCCAGTGGGTACGTGCAACTTTCTCGTCGGAGTGGTCTACCTCAACCGGCTTCGAATCGACAAGCCTCGTCGCCGTCTGCGAGCAGAATCGGCATTCCCATTCATCAGGCGCTTCGGCCTCGGCCGAAAAGACCATGACCGTTTCACGTCCGCAATTGGAACATAGGTAGTTGTGACTGACTCGTGGTGAGAACGTGATGCCCTCTTCGCTCTGAAGGCTTTGTGCGCCCAGTCGCATTCCACGCAAACTGCGATCCGCCATCGTATGGTCTCCTCTCGCGATGCATTCACAGTTCTAAACCATGAAGCTGGGGGTTATCTTTCCGTCCGGCGGTTTCTCAGGGGCAACGCTCAGGTTCGACCAGATATCACCGTCACTGCGAGATCGCAACGGTCGGTGACAAGTCCATCCACGCCGAGGTCGAGAAGGCGCCTCATATCGTCGGGCTCGTTGACTGTCCAGACGTGCACTTCGACGCCGACCTCGTGCATCGCCCGCACGAAACGCCGCGTGATTACACGCACACCGTTGACATGCTCAGGCAGCTGCAAGGCAGCGAAATCCGCCAGCTCGCGGCGGGCGAGCGCGCGTAGCCCCGCCCGCGCAGCGAGGACAGCCCGCACGGCCACGGGTGTGGACGGGGAGGTCGCCACCCCGGGCAGCTGCCGCACGGTGCGGTGACGACGATCCTCGGAGAACGACGTGATGAGCACCCGGTCGGTTGCCCGCGCCTCCAGCACAGCCTGCGCTGCCGGATCCGCTGCCGCCAGGGCTTTCACGTCGATGTTGAACCGCACCTCCGGAAAGGAGTCCAACGCCTCGGCGAGGGACACGAAACTCTGACCGTGGCCGAGTTCCACCCGCCGTAGTTCCGCGAAGGTGAGCTGCCCGACGCGCACGTTCCGTCCGGCGACTCTTGTGAGGTCGGGGTCGTGGGCGAGTACGGCAACGCCGTCAAGGCTGGCGTGGACGTCCGTTTCGATGTGGGTGGCACCAGCGGAGAGGGCTTTGAGGAATGCGAGCAGCGTATTCTCCGGCGCCTCAAGGGCGAGGCCGCGATGGGCGAGGATGCGGGGGACCGCGCCATTGAAGAAGCCCGTCGCGCGGTGATCGCCCGGCATGGCAGCGCCTCTAACCCGGGGCGCCCGGAACGGCACTGGTGCCGGGGGAGTGCGCGGGAGGACCCGCGGGGTGGACACCGGGGGCCCCCGCTTCCTGCCCGGTGGGGGAGACGTCTCCGCCGCCCTGTCCGAATGCCCGGCCAATGCCTTTCATTGCTTCGGTCAGCTCGCTGGGAACGATCCAGAGCTTATTGGCGCTTCCGTTCGCGAGCTTCGGTAGCGTCTGCAGGTACTGGTATGCCAGGAGCTTCGGGTCGGGATCACCCTCGTGGATCGCCCGGAAGACCGTGGCGATCGCCTCCGCTTCGCCCTGCGCGCGCAGCACTGCGGCTCGCGCGTCACCTTCGGCGGAGAGAATGGCGGCCTGACGGGCGCCCTCCGCCGTGAGGATTGCGGACTGTTTGGTGCCCTCCGCCGTGAGGATGAGGGCGCGCCGGTCACGCTCCGCGCGCATCTGCTTCTCCATGGAGTCCTGAATGGAGTGCGGCGGGTCGATCGCTTTCAGCTCGACCCGGCCGACGCGAATGCCCCACTTCCCGGTGGCCTCATCAAGTACTATCCGGAGCTGACCGTTGATGTTGTCCCGACTGGTCAGCGCCTCCTCGAGGTTGAGGCCACCGACCACGTTGCGGAGCGTGGTCGTGGTGAGCTGTTCGACCGCGCCGAGGTAGTTGGCGATCTCGTAGGTGGCCGCGCGGGCGTCCGTCACCTGGAAGTAGACGACGGTGTCGATGGACACGACAAGGTTGTCCTCGGTGATCACCGGCTGCGGCGGGAACGACACCACCTGCTCGCGCATGTCGATAAGCGGTCGAAGGCGGTCGATGAAGGGGATCAGGAGGTTCAGGCCAGGCATCAAGGTCTTGTGGTATCGCCCAAGCCGCTCCACCACCCCTGCGCTGGCCTGGGGAATGATGCGGATGGACTTGAACAGTGTCACGATCGCCAGGACGACGAGGGCCGTGATAACCACGATGAGGATCACCTGGGCGATCGGAAGATCGATCATGAAACACTCCTTTCAGCGGGGACGACCACAGCGGTCGCGCCGTCGATTGCGGTGACGAGAACCCGCTCACCGGGTTCGACGACACGTTGTGCGGTGACCGGCGCCAGCCTGGCTGTCCAGGTCTCACCGTTTGCAAGTCGAACCTGCCCGCCGTCAGCATCCACCGAACTCACGACGCGGCCGTCGATTCCCAGAAGAGCGTCGATGTTCGACCGCGACGGGTCGCTTCCCTTGTGAAGCGCACGGAGCAGGCGCGGCTTGATCGCGAACAACAACACGACCGCGAGGACGGCCGCTACGACCAGCTGCAGCCACCACTGCGCACCGAGAAGACCCGCCACGAGCCCGCCCACGCTGCCGAGGGCGACCATGAGGAAGGTCAGTTCGAGAGTGACCACCTCGATGAGGATGAACAGCAGAATGAGAGCGAGCCACACGATCCAGCCGTAATCGGCCACGAAAGCGTCCATTGCGCCGCTCGCCTCCCTTGCGTTCAACTCCGAAGCTAGCAGGTGGGACCGGGCGAGGGGTGGCGTTGTTGTAATGTCGTGCGTGAGCACCAGCCACCCACATAAGGAGTACCCGTGACCAATCCTCTTGCTGCCGGATCGCTAGCGGGCCGCCGCGTGCTCGTCACCGGTTCGTCCCGCGGCATCGGTGCCGACACGGTCCGCTATTTCGCGGATGCCGGCGCTCGAGTGGTCATCAACTACCGGAACAAAGAGGCCCGGGCTCGCAAACTCGCCGACGCGATCACCGGTACCGGAGGCACGGCAATAACCGTCGGGGCAGACCTGACCGATCCGGACTCAGTCGCCGAAATGTTCGAGACCATTCGCGCCGAGTACGGGGGGCTGGACATCCTGGTGATGAATGCTTCCGGCGGTATGGAAAGCGGCATGGCCGCCGACTACGCCATGCAGCTCAACCGTGATGCGCAGGTGAACCTCCTCACCCAAGCGCTTCCGATCCTGGCGGAGGGCGCGCGCGTGGTTTTCGTCACGAGTCACCAGGCGCACTTCATCGAATCGACTCCGACGATGCCGGAGTACGAACCTGTCGCACGCAGCAAACGAGCCGGTGAAGACGCACTACGTGCCCTCATCCCTCAGCTGGAAGAGAAGAGGGTGGGATTTGTCGTCGTTTCCGGCGACATGATCGAGGGCACGATCACGGCCACCCTGCTCGAACGCGCCAATCCTGGTGCCATCAGCGCCCGAAAAGACGCCGCGGGAAAGCTGTACAACGTGAGCGAGTTCGCTGCCGAAGTGGCACTGGCTGCCGTCGAACCGGTTCCCGCGTCGCACACCCGCTATGTCGGCGACACGTCCGACTTCGGCGGGAACTGACCGCGAAGGACGTTGTCAGTCCGGACCACCGGGGGAGCCTGATCCAGTCTGGACCCTGAGGGGGCACCGATCGAGCCTCCACCGTGGACGAGGGCGCGCCGGGGCGGCCCCGGTAGAGTCGTGTTCTCGGGTGAATAGCCCACCACTTTGGAGATCAGTCATGGCCAGCGTCCAGAAGCCTGCAGCACGCAACCGATACAAGCCAGAACCGTCCGTGATGACGGCGTTGCGCACGCCTCGAATTCTCACCAAAGAGGTGCTCGCCGGTCTCGTCGTAGCCCTGGCTCTCATCCCTGAGGCCATTTCATTCTCGATCATCGCCGGCGTCGACCCCCGAGTGGGCCTCTTCTCCTCATTCGTGATGGCCGTCTCCATCGCATTCCTCGGCGGCCGCCCCGCAATGATCACGGCGGCAACAGGTGCCGTTGCCCTGGTGATCGCGCCGGTGGCTCGGGAACATGGCATGGACTATTTCATTGCGACGGTGATCCTCGCCGGCATCTTCCAGATCGCGCTCGGACTCCTGGGCGTGGCCAAACTGATGCGTTTCATCCCGCGCAGCGTAATGGTCGGCTTCGTGAACGCGTTGGCCATCCTCATTTTCACCGCCCAGCTCCCGCACCTCATCGGGGTGCCGTGGCTGGTCTACCCACTTGTGGCCATGAGCATCCTGGTCCTGGTCCTGATGCCACGGTTCACCAAAGTCATCCCGGCACCGCTGGTGGCGATAGTACTCATCACGGCGGTCACGGTGGCGACAGCAATGAACGTGCCCACCGTTGGCGACGAGGGTGAACTTCCTCAGAGCCTGCCCGAACTTCTTATCCCTCACGTTCCGCTCACGTGGGAAACATTCACCCTGATCGCCCCGTATGCGGTTGCGATGGCGTTGGTGGGCCTCCTCGAATCGTTGATGACGGCCAAGCTCGTCGACGACATCACCGACACTCATTCCCACAAAACACGCGAATCCCTCGGCCAGGGCGTTGCCAACGTGCTCTCCGGACTGTTCGGCGGCATGGGCGGGTGCGCGATGATCGGCCAGACGATGATTAACGTCAAGGCGTCGGGGGCGCGAACCCGCATCTCCACGTTCCTCGCCGGTGTTTTCCTTTTGATCCTTGTCGTGGCTCTGGGCGACATCGTCGCGATCATCCCGATGGCCGCGCTCGTCGCCGTCATGATCATGGTCTCCGTGGGAACGTTCGATTGGCACAGCGTGCGCCTGTCAACGCTCAAGCGGATGCCGTTGGGGGAGACCATCGTAATGATCGCCACTGTGGCAGTCGTGGTTGTCACCCACAACCTCGCCGTGGGTGTCATCATCGGCGTAGTTGCCGCGATGTTGGTGTTCGCCCGCAGGGTCGCACGCTTCGCAACGGTGGAACGAAGCGTGGACATGGAGTCTGCCGTCCCGACTGCGCATTACACCGTCACGGGCGAGTTGTTTTTCGCTTCGAGCAACGACCTCACCACGCAATTCGAGTATGCCGATGACCCACAACACGTCATCATCGACCTGTCGCAGTCGCATGTATGGGATGCCTCGACGGTCGCTGCTTTGGATGCCATCACCACCAAGTACGAGCATCAGGGCAAGTCCGTCAGCATCCAAGGCATGAACACCGCCAGCGAACAGATGCACAGCCGGCTCGCGGGCAATCTCGGCAGTCACTGACGTTACGGCGCGGGGAGATGTCAGCAGCCCGAACCGGCGCGTCACACTGGGCTAGTGCGCAGGTCTAATTCGTCTAGGTCGGTGTCCGATAATGTACATTATGTCAAGTCGCATGCTGGCCCACTTCCGATCGTCAGCTTCGCATGTCCGCACCGTCGTGTCTCCGGCCCAGCATCCGGTCCTGCGGTCGGCACGCTATTTGAGGCCGAAACCGGACAGATTGTCGTCCGCGTCCTCACCGGTGTCGGCGGTGCGTGTGGAACCCGTCGACTTGCGAACGGTCATGCCGAACTCGTTGACCGGCTCGTAGGCATCCCGGTCGTAGAAACCGGCGTGATCGACTGGGCAGATCAGTAACGTGTTCTGGGCGGAATGGTCGATCGTGTGCTCCTGCATCGAACGCCCGCACACCGGGCATTCCTGAAGGTCCACAGCTTCAGCCGCGCTGTACGTGCCGAGCGGCGGCGAATCGAAGACTGGACGCAGCCGGTTCTCAACCCACTCGAAGACATGGGTGCGCTGACCGTTCCCCCGGGGCTTCCGTATGTCGTTCATGCCCACACCCTACGCTTCATCCGCCGTGCCGTCACCAGATTCGAACTACGCTTCGCCGAACCCGGATTCGACCAACTCGGCCAGTGCCTGTACGGCGTGCTCCGCCTGCTCCCCCGAGGCCTCGATCTCCGCCCTCATCCCCCGAACCAAACCGAGGGACATGATGCCGAGGAGGCTCTTCGCGTCTTTGCCGTTGACCGTCACGTGCGTGTCGAACGTGCTCGCCAATTTGACGAATTCCGCCGCGGGGCGTGCGTGCAAGCCGTCCCTGTTGATCAAAGTGACCACACGGCTCACGGAGTGACCCGTGGCGCCTTCGGCAGAGCCCGTATCCGCACCCGCTGTCGTCGCCGCTGTCCCTGTCGCTGTCGCTGTCGCTGTCGGCGATACTGCCGACGCCGCATCGGATGAAGCGGATGTGCCGGCCGCAAGCGCAGCCGAGGCGACCGCGGCGAGGTCGCCGCCCAGCTCGGCGGCGACCGCTGCCGCCACTCCCCCCTCAACAAACGGTGCGTCGACGATCCGCACGCGTGCCTGCAACACGTCGTCGAGGAAATCCAGTGCAGTGTCCGCGGTGAGCACCGCGGAGCCAAGGTCCGTCAGGACCACGACGCCGGCGCCACTGTCTGCTTTCGCCATTGCCATGGACACCTTCTCGAAACTCGTACCGATACCGGCCTCGTCCGTTCCACCGGCGGGAATCATCACGACAGACCCCGCCATCTGACGGGCGAGGTCCACGAGTCCGTCTGCGATCTTAGCGCTGTGCGACACGAACACCAGACCAACTTTCGCATTGCTCGCTTTCACGCGGCCGCCGCCGTGTCAGCTGCAGCACGCAGCAGGAGAGCTGTCGAGTGCGCCCCGGGGTCACGGTGCCCTCTCGCACGCTCCCCCAAGTAGCTGGCGCGGCCTTTGCGGGCAACGAGCGGTTCCGTTGCGAGCGCGCCGGCCTCGGCGGCGTCAGCGGCTGCCGCGAGGATGGCCGCCGGTCGTCGCCCTTCGTTCTGCGCCGTCCTCGCGGCGTCCACCGCGGGCGTCCAGGCGTCGATCATCGTCTTGTCACCGGATTCTGCCTTGCCCCTCAGGACGATACCGTCGCGCGCCGCGGTCAACAGCGCGACCAGTGCTTCGCCATCGAGTGTCTCCCTGCCGGCCACTGCCGCGGCCGCCTTCAAATAGGCAGTGCCGTACAGCGGCCCCGCCGCCCCGCCGACTGTGGAGATGAGAGTCGTGGCAACGAGTTTGAGTACATCGGCCGGGGTGGCCAGCCCCCCGGCGTCATCAAGCTTCACCAGGACGGCCTGGAACCCCCGGTCGAGGTTCTCGCCATGATCCCCGTCGCCGATGTCCCGGTCAAGAGTCATCAGCTCCACTCGGTGTTCAGCGATCACCGCCGCGCATCGCCTGACCCACTCCAAGGCCCAAGGGGCTCCGAGCGTCATCAGCTGCCCTACCGTCCCCACCGCAAAGCTGCGGTGTGCACGGGAGCGTCCCAAAGCGCAGTGAGCTCGTCGTCGAGCCGCAACACTGTGACGGACACACCCTGCATCTCCAAGGATGTCGTGAAATTGCCCACCAGGCTTCGCGTGACCCGGATGCCTCGTTCCGTCAGCACCTCCGCGGCCCGGCGGAACATGATGTACAGCTCTATCTGCGGCGTGCCACCCATGCCGTTCACGAGCACGAGTGCCTCGTCTCCGCCGGTGAATGGCAGATCATCGAGAATGGGTGCGAGGATCCGATCCACG